>JAQXVU010000010.1 GCA_029225085.1 Eggerthellales bacterium
CCCCTAATTTCAGACACTTCTTTGCATCGATTTAAACGAAATAAAATGTTTCTATTTGAAATGCTGCCCGCCTATTTCCAACTGGTTTCAACCGCATCTCCAAAGTATCTTCGGCTCATGGAACTTGTACCTAGCAAGGTACCGCGAACGTAGTTTCAGGTATTTATCGAAGAGCACGCAAGGAGATACCCTATGAAACAAGTAAAAGTAGCCGTTTTCGGATTGAATCAGGGCGCCCGCATCGCACGTCTCCTGAAGGCGAACCCAGATGCGGAACTGACCGCTGTTGCTGGATTTGGCCAGCAGGCTGAGGACGTCGCAAAGGAAGTCGACGCACCTCTCTATGCAGACTATAACGATCTCCTAGCCAACGAAGAGCTAGATGCCGCAGTCATCGCTCTGCCTAACTTCCTCCATGTTCCCGCGTGCAAGGCCTGCTGCGATGCCGGCATCAAGTTCATCCTCATGGAAAAGCCAATCGCAAACACCCCAGAAGAGGCGGAGCAGATTATCGCAATGTGCAAGGAGGCAGACGCAACCCTGCTGATCGGTCATCATCGCCGCTCCTCCAACCTCTTCCTGTTCCTGAAGGACTTCCTGGCATCCGGCAAGCTGGGCAAGATCGTCTCTGTGCAGAGCTCCTTCGGCATCGCCAAGGAGATCCACTACTGGGATGCGGAGTGGCACCAGAAGCCAGAGGGCTCCATCCTCCTCATCAACGCAATCCACGACATCGACGACCTGAACAACGTCTTCGACATGAAACCAACCCGCGTATACGCAGCAAAGCGCAGCACCATCCGCGGCTACGAGGGCGAGGACAACGTATCCCTGCTCGTCGAGTTCGAGAACGGCGCAACCGCAACCTACTTCGTCTCCGACGGCACCCCATCCCCATGGAACTACGACCTGCTGGCAGGCGAGAACGAGCAGTGGTGCAAGCAGGAGGGCGAGGACTCCATGCGCATCTTCGGCACCGAGGGCTCCTTCGGCTTCCCATCCATGACCTTCTATCACTACCCATCCCGCGAGGACCACGAGTTCGGTTGGCGCCACCCGCTGGTGAAGGAGCAGTTCTCCGTCGAGCCGAATAACCCAATGGAGTCCGAGGTCAACCACTTCATCGACCTGGCTCTGGGCAAGGACGCCGTTCCTCGTTGCACCGGTGAGCAAGGTCTCGCTTCCTTGAAAATCATCAACGCCGCTATTAAATCGGGCAGCACCCGACAGCTCGTGGACATCGACTAATCATGTCCCAATTGAATACGCACCCCTGCACTAATAGAGCGTATTCAAAGCCACAATATGCTGAGGGGCCATGGCATTCGCCATGGCCCCTCAGCTTTTACAGAACACCCTCAAACATATACATGCCTATACGTACCTGTTCTCCAGTGGCTCCTTAAAACCATAACTGGCCGAGATGTTGGAAATATACTCAATAAACGGACCGAAGGAAGCAGATTCCTCGTCACGATCCTTCCAAGCGAAGCCCACGTGATGATAGGGTTCCTCGTAGCCCTGAATAGGCACCATGCGAAGCGAATCCCAGATAACATCCCTGGTAGTATCCAACGTGATGCAAACAGCACCCTTGTTAACTGCCGCAACAGAAAGCGAACTGATTTCATCCTCAAATGCAGGCCTAACCTTCAGGCCTTCCTGCTTGAAAAGACCTTCCAGCGCATAATACATGTACGAAGGAGGTCGATACGATAAGAGCTGAGATGCTCTTAAGTCATCAAGGGTAACGAATTCTCGTTGTGCCAACGGATTATCCTTATCCACCAGCGCGACAATGCGCTGTTCGAACAAAGGGACCCAAGACAAACCAGCCTCATTTACCGGACGTCCGCAAAACGCACAATCAAGAGTATTGTCACGAATATGGAGCACCGACTCACGGGTAGATCCTTGCTGAGAGATTCGAAACAGCAACGGATCATCAGCGCGCTCGTTGTATCTATTAAGAAATGCGGACAGAGATCCTCGCATCAGAGCCGCAACCGAACCTACACTAATATCCGTCTTCTTCTGCTTTGCCTGCTCTTGCGCCTCAGAAATGCCTCTGTCCAACTCAGACATAGCCTTCGAGACGGATTCGAAAAAACGCCTTCCGATCGGAGTCAGAACGACGTTTCTGCCCTCGTTCTGGAAAAGAGCGACGCCCAACTCCTTCTCAAGACGGCTAATGGAGTTAGAAAGAGCTGGTTGAGTGATATACAACGCATTTGCAGCCTTACCGTAGTGCTCGAGCTGCGCAACTGCAATGAAATACCTTAACTGCGAAAGATTCATACGAATCCCCCTTTCGTCGTCATTCTTCCCAGTCTTAGCATCGCGCATTTACCTGGAGGAGTTTTATATAGGTCATATTGCAACTATTAGGGTATTGTCTAAAAAAACCGCCAATGAAACAACGCACGCCCCAGACATCGCTTCCGCAATGTCTGGGGCACATGATGCTCACGCAAAAGCTACTCCGCAGGCTTCCTCTGACCGTAGCTCAAGGTAACCACGCCGGCAGGAGGTTCTTTGCCCTCGTACTGCAACAGCACGCCAGCCTCGATCAAATGATCGATATCCTCATCAGAAAGACCGTATTCTTTCACGATTGACCTAGTCTCATAGCCAACTGGCAGCGACCTCTTCAAAACTGGATCACCAATGCTCCTAAGCCTTATAGGAGTAGTGGTAATCGTATAAGAATTATCTTCGCCATAGCCTTGGCCGTCATCGTAAACAACGCGTCGAAGCTGGTCGTTGGCAAATGCCTCCTCATCTTCAAGAACGTCTTTGACGGACTGAATCTTCTCAAATGGAATATCATTAGCGCGGAAGCGCTTCTCAATCTCGGCAAAGTCGAACTTCTTGCATGCCATATGAATTGCTGCAACGACTTCCACGTACTTGCCATTCTCAGCCAGAACCTCAAGGGACTCGTACTGAGGATCAGTCCACCACTTCTCGTCCATCTCCAAAGTCTCGAAAACTAGCTTATGGTACTTGTTGTAGTGGCCAAAACACATAAGGAACCAGATGCCGTCAGAGGATACGTAAGAATTATTGGTTGGGCACTTGGCCTCCATACGATCCTTCGGATAATCACATCCCTGCTGCTGAGCAACCAAGGCGGCAGTCATGCCCCAAGTTCCAACGTGATAAAGACTAGTGGTAACCTTGTCACCCTTTCCCGTCTTCAAAGCATTGGAATACGCTGCAAGCAGACCAACTCCCAGAGCGTTGCTGGCGTTCCAATCACCAAATGCAATTGGGGAATTGCCTGGCTCGAAATGATCATTCGCCTGAGGAATCGCGTGTACGAAACCAGAACGTGCCGCAAACGCAGTCGCATCGAATCCCTTGGAATCCTTCATAGGTCCGAACTCGCCATAGCCTCGCATCTGGCCAAATACCAATCTCGGAAAACGCTCATGAAGGGTCTCGTAATCCAGGCCCAAGCGCTTGAGAGCGCCATCACGGAACGAGGTGACGAAAATATCCGCGGTCTCGAGCATCTTGTACATCAACTCGCGACCCGCGTCAGTCTTCAGGTTTATTGCTGCGTAGCGTTTGTTAAAGGAGGCGCAATCAAACGCAACATCGTCGAACTCGGTCCTGAAGCGAAGACCCCATGCCATACCCTGAGTTCGCATCTCGTCACCAGTAAATGGCTCGACCTTGATTACGTCAGCTCCCAAGTCACCTAAGAGTCGGCAGCATGCTGGTCCTGCAACATACTGCGTAAGGTCAATGACCTTCACGTTATTTAGTCCACCCATACGTCTCTCCTTTCGATGTTACATGACATGAACGAAATGGGTGCCCCGGCAATGCCTATGCACGTGGAGCAATCGGGTTGTAGTCTGGATAATCAAAATCCACAGGAACGCCCAGGCATACAGCGCCCGCCTTTGCCATCTCGGCAATCTTTTCCTCAGATACGCCGATGTCCTTCAAAACTGCTGCGGTATCCTCGCCCAACAAAGAGGCTTCCTTAAAATCAGCGATGTCCGTCGGCAAGCTGGAAATTCGATGAGGGATATTCGTCTGAAGAACTGTGCCCACATTAGGAAAGTCAACGTAAGCCAACATATCGGGCATATCCTTCACAATCTGAGGGATTGCCTCATCCTTGGTGAGGATCGGGGTAATACTGTATTCCCTGGTGGTCAGCCATTCCTTCCACTCCGCCAAGGTCTTGCTCTTGACGTATGCTTCCATCTTCTCGAAGGATTCAGGAACCTGCCAACGCCTCTTGCGACAATCATCTCTCAGTTCGGGTAAACCGATTTCTTCGGAAAATGGAACCCAGAACTTCTCTTCGATCATAGCGAACATCAACTTCGCGCCATCAGAGGTCTCATAGACGTTGTAACCAACAGACGGATACTCCAGATCGGCACGCTTGTGAACACCTCCATTGAAGTGCCAGCGAGAATCGATAATGGACTGCCACCATAGGAAACTATTGAACATCGCTACGTCAATATAAGCGCCTTCGCCAGTCACCTCGCGATTCAGCAAGGCCGCCAGCAGAGCTTGTCCTGCAACCATAGCCGATGCGTAGTCGGAAAGAGGCAATGGAAACGCATTGTCGTCCTGAAGATCAAGATAGCCCGTAGAGGCAATCATGGCGAAATCATGCCATGCTTTCTGAGATCGGGGGTCATCCTTGCCGAATGCGGAAATAGATGCGTAAACGATGTCTGGATTTATCTTCCTTACCGTCTCGTAATCGATGCCCAGTCGAGCAGTTACACCGGGTCTGAAGCTCTCGATAATGACGTCGGCCTTCTCGGCCAGCTTGAGGAAGCATTCCTTTGCGTCAGGGTCCTTCATATTCAAAGAAATGGATTTCTTATTTCGACATATTGCAGTGCTGTAATAAGAAATTCCGTGTTTAGTTGGAGAATCGTGCCTGCAAAAATCGCCCTGGCCAGTGTCTTCAACCTTAATTACCGTAGCGCCCCAGTCAGCAAAAATCTGCGTAGCATATCCACCTGGCATATAACGGGTCAGATCGAGTACAAGCAAATCCTCAAAAGCGTTCTTTTTATTCATGTCGTAATCCATTCGCTCAATAGCCAGCCTTTCTTTCTGTCATTGAGCCTACCTACGGCACTCCGCTGCTTCCAATTCAAAAAATGATGAGAGTCTCACTTTCCGAAATATTTCATTTTGAAATTGGAGCCCACTCGTTTGGGATTGGTTTTTTCCTTCCAGCGCCAATAACGTTAAAGAACCTGTTAGCCACGCGTCCGCTCAGGTCCGAACCGTGGCTACACGCGCTCAGTTTTTCTTCGTTTAGCTGAAAGCGCGCACGTTGGCACTCATTAGAAAAGGAGGTATTGTAATGAGTCCGTCTAACGTCATTGATGCAAGACTCGATGCTGTGCAGAATTCAGTCGACGGTTCTCTTCAGAAGTCCTATCACGGTATCGCCGCGCGACTCGACAGGATTCCAGCCGGCAAGGCTGTTCGCGTCGTGCTCTGGCTCGCTGGTGGTATCTGCTTCTGCGATTCCATCGATATGAACATTGCAGGCCCGATTATTGCTCAGTTCCTGACCACCGGCTGGTCCGACAGTATGCAGAATGCAACATTCGTATCTGTCACCGCACTCGGTTACCTTGTTGGTGGCCTCATTTCCGGTATCGTCTCCGACGGTCTCGGCCGTAAGAAGGCGCTGATTGTATTCCCAGCGATCTTCGTTACCTTTGCGTTTATCGCATCCGCAGCTCCGAATATGCTGTTCCTCACCATCTGCCGCTTCTGCATGGGCGTCGGCCTTGGCGCAACATACCCTTGCGGATATGGCGCAATGAGCGAATTCAGCCCAATCGCAAAGCGTGGTCGCTACCAGGCATGGGTTGGCCTCATCGCTAACACCGGTACTCCTACCGCTTCCCTGCTCTGCACCTTCCTGCTCCCAGTAATAGGCTGGCGCGCAATGTTCATCCTGGCTGGCTGCCTGGGTCTCATCGTTCTTCTCTGCGTTGCAAAGTGGTTCCCAGAGTCTCCACGCTGGCTCGCTCAGCATGGTCGCAATGATGAAGCAGACGCACGCGTTACCCTTATGGAGAACCAGATGCGCGAACTCGGCCACGTAGTCGAGGCTATTCCTGACGAGGAGATCAAGAAGCTCGAGGAAGAAGCTAAGAACCAGCCTAAGGAGCTGCCATACAGCTTCCTCTTCACCAAGAAGATGCTTCCTCGTACCATCGTTGCTGGCACCATTCAGTTCTGCAACTTCGTTGTTTCCTACACCATCATCACTTGGACCCCAACCATCTTTGTTGGTCGCGGTCTCGAGCTCCAGTACTCCACCGCTCTTACCACGCTGATTCTCATTGGTATCCCAACCGGTATTGCGCTCCTGAGCGTATTCGTGGACAAGTTCGGTCGTAAGCCACAGCTCATCATCGGTATTCTTGGTTCTGGCATCATTGGCTACCTGTGGACCCTCATCCCAATCGACCAGGTTGTTCCGATCGTTATCCTCGGCTTCATTCTGGCTGCTTGGACAAACTACTGGGGCCTCATTGCTTCCTCTGTTTACCTGCCTGAACCATTCCCAACACAGATTCGTGTTCGCGGCGCAGGTATCGGCAACGCAATCGGCCGCGTTGGCGCAGTTCTTTCCCCATTCTGGATTGCAGCACTTCTCAGCTCTCCCTTCG
Organism: Eggerthellales bacterium; assembly: GCA_029225085.1. Classification (GTDB taxonomy): domain Bacteria; phylum Actinomycetota; class Coriobacteriia; order Coriobacteriales; family Eggerthellaceae; genus JAQXVU01. Next base: position 6,684 of record JAQXVU010000010.1, read on the forward strand.
GCGCAACCGGCGTATATGTTGTCAACGGCCTCGTCTGCGTAGTAGGCGCAATCATCGTTGCAGTTTTCGCAGTTGAAACCAAGGGAAGGTCCCTTGAGGAAGTAAGCGCCGACGTTCTCGAAGGCGCCGAGAAATACGCAAAGTAATTAACCTCTATTATTCCCGCCAATCGGCAAACCAAACGAAGACAAATCATCTAGCAACAATTCTTCCCACAAGCTAGGTGGCACAAAGCTCACAAGGAGCACATGATCAAAGAGCGAGCGCGATTTGAAAAAACCGCGCTCGCTGGTCAATCAGAGGATAGGCACAATGTTTGAAAAATTCCGAGAGAACAGAAGGCTTCGAAACGAAGAACTCGAAGAGCTAATTGAGATAACCAAACAGCAGGAAGAAGAAGCCCGCATTACTGAAGAATCTCGATGGGGCGCTGAATGGACCGGAAATATCACCCGAACCGATTTCACTCAGGATGAAATCGACCTGTTTCACGAACTCGGCGACAGGGCGCTTTGCACCAAGGTAATGCCCGAGCTCTACGTTGACAATGCAGCGCTGGCAATCAAGAACCAGCTGGAAAACGTACAATACACGAAGAAAGCAGGATACAGCTGGATGCTGAGCTCCTTCGCCAACCTGCGTTACATGGTTGAAATTCGCGAATACCTCAGAAAGCACCCACGCGCAGTAATAGTCAACCTGGATCAGAAACTGAACACCCTATACTTTCGCGTCAACAATGGAAGGCTTCGCTGGTACAACGTGGCATGCGAAAACGTCCTCAACCTTCGCAATGATTTAAACATGGACACGTTCAGTAACGTCACCCAAATTACTGGAAACCCAGAGAACCTAGAGTGGATAGCCCGAATCCCATTTAAAAAAGGAGATGGACTCATCATCCTTGCCGATACCGCAATCCGTTCTTGGAATCCTTCCCAAGTAAAGGAGATGCTTCTCGCTCTAGACAAAATATCCTCCCAAGCTCTAATTCTCATGAATTGCTCTGGTGGAAAAGCTGGAAGGGGAAGGGACCGCTTCACGTTCTACTCACTCAACGCCAAGGACGCACTTCACGGCTGGCTCACCGACAAGAAAACTCGAATCTATGCAACCAGCTACCCTGATCCAGATCTTCTGCGCATTCTCGAAGGTCCTGCCCGAAGAGATATTAAAAAGCTCTATCAACAGGGCAATCAGATTGTCGTAATCATCAAGCTCTAATTACCTATGCGATAAAGAGGTTTTGAATTATGACCAAGAGTTCTTATACGGCAATTGATGCCCGAATCGGCGATGACGGCTGCTATATGACCAAAAAGCGAATCATCGCTCACCACAGCTTGAACTTCCTCATTGTCTGGGGCGTTCTCATCCTATTGTGTACGATCATCTTCGCCGCGGTAGCTTACCTCCAAGGCCAAACCCTTTCTCAATTCGAGCTTATTGCATCCGGCGGCAACATGTTCAAGGGATACTACACCGCGGACCTGCTCCGCTTGGAAGCAGCTTACTGCTTCTTCGGTGGACTGATTCTCGTTGGTATTCATCTTTACGGATTCGTATGGCTATACGAACAGGGCAAACAATGGATCATCGGTGCACTCATCCTTGCATCCGTTTCGATATCCGTCGTCTGGCTTGGCTTCATGGGAAGCATCGGTATCCTCGAGCCAATCTCGTTCGTTACGCTTATAGGCGTAACCATCTTTGCGACATCCGGCTTTTTCTCCCAAAAAGAAAAAGCATCCGGAATCTTGGATGTTTGAGCATTCGCCATCCATTGTAACCAAGCTCATAGCAAGGGCTCCGTTTCGGAGCCCTTGCCGTTTGTCGTCTTACCTAAGCCTTCAATCCTCAGGCCTGTATTTATCTTCGATAGGCGTTACCCAAGGAACGCTCTCGGAAACCTTCTCCATCTGTTGAATAAAGGCCTGAATTGATTTCGGATACGAATCCTCATCCCTATACATCATGCCTACCCAATGAAATGGGCGATCGAATTCCTCGATTGAAATGATCTTCAGCGAATTCCACATGACATCTCGAACCGTATCCAACATGATCGAAACCGCGTCCTTGTTGACGCTTGTAACGGACAGTGCGCTGATTTCATCTTCGAAGGCAGCCTCGGGCTCTAAACCCCACTCCTTAAAAAGACCCTGAAAGACGTAGTACATATACGAAGGCTCTCGATAAGACAGCTGCCTGTACTCTCTCAGTTCGACAAGGGAAATAGCATCCTTTTCTGCCAGCGGATGATTTCGATCCACCGCGACAACTACATCCTCAGGAAAGAGCGGTGCCCAGTTGTATCCCGTAGAAGCCGGTGGTTTGCCGCAAAACGCGATATCCAGTATCCCTGACTTCATATTCTCTATGCACTCCTTCGTAGAGCCCTTAAGAGAAATGTCGAAAGTCGTCTGCTGTGGAGTATTCTCCCTGTACGAATTCAGTAGACCTGAAATAGCGCCGCGCATCAGCGCTGCAACAACACCAAGTCTCACGGGCTTCTCTTCATCTCGCGCATGAACCGTAACCTCAGCAACGGCATCGTCCAAATCATTCAAAATCGAAGAAACGCGAATAACGAAGCTCTTTCCGCATGGGGTAAGGACCACATTACGACCCTGATGCTCAAATAGCTGAACACCAAGCTCCTCCTCCAGCCTTCTTATGGAGTTCGAAAGTGCCGATTGAGTTACATACAGGGCCTTGGCCGCTCGACCATAATGCTCAAACTGAGAGATAGCGACGAAATGCCTGAGTTGCTGGAGGTTCACGGAGTCTTCCTGTTCACTCGAGATTTCAGGATGAGCGCACACATGCAGCACTCTTCAGTCAAAAGATACCCTATCCTCAGCTAGCAAAACCAATTTCAAATAGGCATGCCGTGATGACATAATAAAATGTTTAGTTTTTGAAACACGTACTTCATATTTGAAATTGGATTAAGGAACGAGGGTTTTTCTATATTCAATTTGTTGGTGCGGCGCCCGTCCGCCGCTAAAGCCAGTCCTAAGGAGCTCTTCCCAAAACGAGGTCTTTGGACACTGAGCAGTTTATTCTGCACCAACGACGAGCCCCTTCCAACATGCCTATCCTCTGGGAGGGGCTCTCCACTCCTAACAAGCACGCACAAAAAAGCACTTCTTGATTCTTGAGCGCACCACATACCCCAAACGCAACGGAGGCGAAGCATCTGCCTCGCCTCCAAGTTTTCCCCAACTAAATTTTGAAAAGCCGCAACTGCGTTACTTGCTGCGGGTGCGCTCCACGGCCTCTGCCCAACCAGCCAACGCCGCCTGACGCTTGTCATCAGCCATGTTGCTGTGGAAAATGGCATCAATGCCGCGCATGCGCTTGATCTCGGCAACGTCCTTCCAGAAACCAGATGCCAAACCTGCCATGTAAGCAGCACCCAGCGCAGTGGTCTCGACGCTCTTTGGACGAGCAATGTCGGTATCCAGGATGTCCGCACAGTTATGCAGCATGAAGTTGTTACGAGCAGCGCCGCCGTCAACGTTCAGGCACGCGACGGAGATGCCGGAATCCTGCTCCATAGCCTTCAGCACGTCATTGACCTGATATGCCTGTGCCTCCAAGCAGGCGCGAACCAGATGGTTCTTGGCAGCGCCGCAGGTCAGGCCATAGATTGCATCGCGGGCATCCGCATCCCAGTAAGGTGCGCCCAAGCCGGTGAAGGTTGCGTTTGGGGAATAACCCACGCATCGTTCATGGCCTCCCGCACCCGAGCGAGCGCTTCCGCAGGTAGCGCGAGACGCTTTGCGGCTCAAGCATTAAGCCGAGGACCTAACGAGCGAGCGGTGCGGGAGGCTACACGAGTTCTTCCCCAAGAAATAAATGCGGCGCCCCCGTAAGGACGCCGCCGGTTGAGGGGATGTCACTAGAAGGTTACGATTCCTGATCCATGACGCGCAGCAGCTGGTTCACGGACTCCTGAGCATCGCCCAGGAACATTCGACTGTTCTCGTTGAAGAACAGTGGGTTCTGGACGCCTGCATAGCCCGCGTTACCCATGGAACGCTTGGAGATGACGACGGTGCCAGCCTCCCAGACCCTCAGGACAGGCATGCCTGCGATTGGGCTGTTAGCGTCAGTCAGAGCAGATGGGTTGACGGTGTCGTTAGCGCCGATGACCAGCACCACGTCGACATCGCCGAAGTCGTCGTTGATCTCGTCCATCTCGTATACGACGTCGTAAGGGACCTTAGCCTCTGCCAACAGAACGTTCATGTGGCCAGGCATACGGCCTGCAACTGGGTGGATGGCGAACTTGACATCGATGCCCATGGCAAGCAGGCGCTTGGTGAGCTCGGAGACTGGGAACTGAGCGTGAGCAACAGCCATGCCGTAACCAGGGGCGATGACGACGGACTTTGCGGAGCGCAGCAGCTCGGCAACCTCGGAGGCGTTGACCTCGGTGTGCTCGCGATGCTGGACCTCGGAAGCCTCACCCACTGGAACCTTCTCGTTCTTGATGCCGCCAAGGATGACGTTGAAGATGGAGCGATTCATTCCCTTGCACATGATGTAGCTCAGGTATGCGCCAGAGGAACCGACCAGGGAACCGGTGATGATGAGCAGGTCGTTGCCCAAGGTGAAGCCAGCCATGCATGCAGCCCAGCCGGAGTAGGAGTTCAGCATGGAAACGACTACCGGCATGTCGCCGCCGCCGATTGCCAGAACCAGGTGAGCGCCCATGGCCAGGGAGATCACACAGATTGCGCCCAGCGGGATGATGCCAGCGTCGACGCCGCGGGTGGTAATGAACCAACCGATGAGGACAATGATGGCAATGAGCATTGCCAGGTTCAGTATATTGCGTCCAGGCAGAACCAGAGGCTTGCCGTTGATCTTAGCTGCCAGCTTCAGGTAAGCCACGATGGAGCCGGTAAAGGTGACTGCGCCGATGAAGACCGCCAGGCCCACCTCGCCCATGTGATATGCGTTCTCCGCAGTATCTGCGCCAGGGGTGGTGAAGAAGCTGTTGAAGCCGATGAGGACCGCTGCCAAACCTACGAAGCAGTGCAGCATAGCAACCAGCTGAGGCATGTCGGTCATCTCCACGCGCTTTGCCAGGAAGATGCCGAAGGAACCGCCGATGCCCACTGCGACAACCATGAGGATGGCTGCCATAGCAGGGTCGTGGGCGTACATGACCAGGGAAACCGTGATGACTGCAACCAGGGCGATGGCCATGCCGAAGATACCCATCTGGTTGCCGCGAAGCGCGCTCTTCTGCTGGGACAGGCCAGCCAGAGCCAGGATGAACAGCAATGCTGCTGCGATATACGCCAAGCCCTCGAAGGACTGGACGTTCGCCAAGATGCCGGCGTCGAGATTCAATGCGTTTACGATTACCATTACTTCTCAGAGCTCCTCTGGAACATGCCGAGCATACGACGGGTTACCAGGAAGCCGCCGAAGATGTTGATTGAAGCCACCAGCATTGCGACGAAGGACAGGGCCTGGACGATAGGATTACCGTATCCGATGAGCAACGCTGCGCCGACGATGATGATGCCGGAGATTGCGTTGGTAACGGACATCAGCGGAGTATGCAAGGAGTGAGTTACGTTGGTGATGACGTAGAAACCGATGACAACTGCCAGCTCGAAGATGACGAAGTGGCCCTTCATGGCCTCAGGAGCAAACCAGACAAGGGCAGCTGCCAGAATTGCCACTGGGACGATCCATACAGCAGGGTTCATCTTCTTCTTAGGCTCTGGCTCTTCCTTCTCCATCTTTACGGTAGGAGCTGGGTCTGCGGAAACCTTCACAGGAGGTGGAGGCCACATACCGGTGCCATCGAGGGTAACGGTGACGCCGCGGACAACCTCGTCATCCGTGTTCAGCGCCAGCTTGCCATCCTTGTTAGGGGTGGTGAGCTTGAAGAAGTTAACCATGTTCTGGCCGAAGAGCTGGGAGCCCTGGCTAGGCAGGCGGCTTGGCAGGTCGGTATAGCCGATGATGGTTACGCCGTTTTCGGTTACCACTACCTCGTTAGGCTTGGACAGCTCGCAATTGCCGCCCAATGGGGAAGCACCCATGTCGACGATTACGGATCCAGGCTTCATGCCCGCTACTGCCTCTGCAGTGATCAGCAGCGGTGCTGGACGACCTGGGACCTGCGCGGTAGTGATAACGATATCGTTCTTTGCGGCCTGCTCTTTGTACACCTCGAGAGTGATGCGCTGCTGCTCGTCGTCCAAAGCCTTCGCATAGCCGTCGGAGGACTCCTGCTTAACAGGAATCTCGACGAAGGTGCCGCCCAAGGACTCGACCTGGTCGGCAACCTCTGGGCGAACGTCGGTTGCGGAGACGACCGCGCCCATGGATACGCCGCAGCCGATTGCTGCAAGGCCTGCAACGCCGACGCCGATGACGTAGATCTTCGCAGGTGGGACCTTGCCCGCTGCGGTTACCTGGCCGGAGAACGTGCGGCCATACGCGGTTGCAGCCTCGATGACTGCACGATAACCGCCAACATTCGCAAGGGAAGAACGTACGTCCAGCGCCTGCGCGCGGGAAATACGTGGAACCATATCCATAGCCAAAGCGGTGATGCCCAGGGACTGAGCCTTCTCCACCAGATCTGGGTTAGCGCCCGGATTCATGCGGCAAACAAGAGTCTGGCCCTTGTGCATTGACTCGAGATCGGCCATCGGAGGAGTATCGAGACAGGTGATGATATCTGATGCGAATACCTCTGCCCTGCTGACGATAGTTGCGCCCGCAGCCTCGAATTGATCATCAAAGAATCGTGCGTTTACGCCGGCACCCGACTCAACGCACACCTCGTAGCCCAACTTGATGAGCTTTTTCACGGTATCAGGGGATGCTCCCACCAGGGTTTGTCCTGACGCCATCTCCTTAGGTACACCGATGCGCATTGGTGTTACCCCCTTAGTGATTCGTTCCAACAAAAAAACAACACTCGGAGCGCCCGCTGCCCGCAGGTTTCGAGATTAATCAAACGTCACAGCATTGAAACTATTAATAAAAACAATCGATTTCATTATCGATTGTTTCCACGCTGTTAACATTTCATAACCGTATACAACCATTTCAGCCATGCTGTTAGTAGCTTTTACTAGGCACCATAAATCATTGAGATACCCATAAAAATTGGCAAACTAACTGGAAAGCTGCTCAAGCAAGCGCGCTTTCTCCTTGCGTCATGCAATAATCCGCTCTGCCTCTTCTGGGGTGTTTGCGATTGGCTTTTCCATGAGGATGAACTTGATGCCGGCATCGCAGCAGGCCTTGCATGCGGGAACATGGAGGAAGTTAGGCAGAGCGATGACTGCGGCATCTAGCTCTTCGTGGGCTAGGAGATCGTTATAGTCTGCATAGAGAGGTGCGTCGACTTCCTTTGCGACGTCCTCAGCCTGCTGGCCAAATCCAGCAACAGCGGTCAGTTTCGCATCTGGGTTCGCCTTCAGGAGACGTGCGATGCGGGCGCTCTGATTCAATCCGAAAACGGCTACTTTACTTGTTTCATAGGGTATCTCCTTGCGTGCTCTTCGATAAATATTTGAAACTACGTTCGCGGTACCTTGCTAGGTACAAGTTCCGTGAGCCGAAGATACTTTGGAGATGCGGTTGAAACCAGTTGGAAATAGGCGGGCAGCATTTCAAATAGAAACATTTTATTTCGTTTAAATCGATGCAAAGAAGTGTCTGAAATTAGGGGATGCTATGCTCTGAACTGAGCCCCTAATGTGCAGTGAACCCCTATAGCCGGATCAATTCTTAGATTGTCCAACTATAGGGGTTCACTGCAGTTTTGGGACGCAGTTCATTGCCAGCGCGGCCCTTTTCTATTCCGCTTTCCGTTGTCGTGGTTTCGCGCCATGGGCACCTCCTGACTTGCGGCGCACGGTCTTTCGTTGCCTGTCCATTATGCTTCGAACGGATAGGGGGAAGGGGAGGTGCGGCAGCGGGCAACATGTCAGAATCACGTGAAATCCGCAGAGAGGCCTTCTTCGGCTTCCGCGCGTGGTAGTATAAGCCGTTGCGAAATCGCACCGATGCGCGTTCTTCCGCGCACGTACGATGGCCGGGCACCTGCACATCTTGCCATGGGTTTGACGCCTTGCTGCCGTGCGCTGCAGGTTGCCGCGTTTCCATAGCAAGAGAGAGAGCAAGATGAAGCAAGAGAACATCCGCAACGTGGCCATCATCGCCCATGTTGACCACGGCAAGACCACCATCGTGGACCGCCTGCTGTACACTGCCGGCGTGTTCCGCGAGAACCAGCAGGTGGACGAGCGCGTGCTGGACTCCAACGATCAGGAGCGCGAGCGCGGCATCACCATCCTTTCCAAGAACGTTTCCATCACCTATAAGGACGTGAAGATCAACGTCATCGACACCCCCGGCCACGCCGACTTTGGCGGCGAGGTGGAGCGCGTCCTCAACATGGCCGATGGCGCCCTGCTGATCGTGGACGCCTTCGAAGGCCCCATGCCCCAGACCCGCTTCGTGCTGCAGCACGCCCTGGCCCAGGGCATGCGCATTGTGGTGGTGGTCAACAAGATCGATCGCCCAGGCGCCCGTCCCGAGGAAGTGGTGGACGAGGTGTTCGACCTCATGGTGGAGCTGGACGCCTCTGATGAGCAGCTGGACTTCCCCGTGGTGTACACCTCCGCTATCGGCGGCTACGCTCGCTACGAGTACACCGACGACAACATGAACATGATCCCCTTGCTGGAGACCATTCTGGACGAGATCCCCGCTCCTGACGTGGACCCCGAGGGCCCCATCGCCATGCAGATCTGCACCGTTGATCACTCCAGTTTCGTGGGCCGCATCGGCGTCGGCCGTCTGTCCTCCGGCTCCATCAAGAAGAAGCAACAGGTCATGGTCATCAAGAACGATGCTGACGGCACCCGCTACAACACCACCCTCACCCAGGTGTTCACCTTCGAGGAGCTGGGCAAGAAGGAGCAGCAGGAAGTGTACGCAGGCGACATCGTCGCCGTGGTGGGCGTGGAAGACGCCGACATCGGAGATATGGTAACTTCCGTGGACAACCCCGTGCGCTTTGACCCCATCGCGGTGGAAGAGCCCACCATGGCCGTAGTGTTCGAGGCTTCCACTAGCCCCCTGGTGGGTCGCGAGGGCGATATCGTCGGTGCTCGCCAGTTGAAGGAGCGTCTGATGAAGGAGGCCGAGAGCAACATCTCCATGCGCATTACCGAGCTGGAGGACAAGTCCGGCGTTGAGGTGGCGGGCCGTGGCGTTCTGCACCTGTCCGTCCTCATGGAGACCATGCGTCGCGAGGGCTTCGAGTTCCAGGTGGGACGTCCCCGCGTTCTGATCAAGACTGCAGAAGACGGCAGCAAGCTGGAGCCCATTGAGGAAGCCACCGTTGACGTGCCCAGTGAGTACGCCGGCAAGGTCATCGAGGTCTTCGGCACCGCTGGCGGCGAGATGACCGACATGTTCAGCCGCGGCGAGCAGACCCACCTGGTGTTCAAGATCCCAACCCGCGGAACCATGGGCCTGAACACCCGCCTGCTGAACGTCACCCACGGTGAGGCCAACATGTTCCACCACTTCTACGAGTACGGCCCCTATCGTGGCGAGTTCGCCGGCCGCAAGAACGGCTGCATGATCTCTATGTCCACCGAGAAGTCCGTGGCCTACGCTCTCGACACCCTGCAGGAGCGTGGCACCCTGTACATCGGCCCTGGCGAGGATTGCTACGAGGGCATGATCGTGGGCGCTTCCGCCAAGGAAGGTGACATGGTGGTTAACGTTGCCAAGACCAAGAACCTGGGCAACCAGCGTTCTTCCGGCGCTGACAAGGCCATTCAGCTGACTCCTCCTGTGACCTTCACCCTCGAAGAGGCTCTGGAGTACATCGAGGACGACGAGCTGGTAGAGATCACCCCTAAGAACATCCGTCTGCGCAAGCGTCTGCTGTCCGCCGTCGAGCGCAAGAAGGCTGAGAAGGGCAAGCTGTAGGGAGATATCCGAGCGCGCGTTAGCGTGGTCGCGGGCTAGCTTGCAGCGCAGGCTGCGTTTCGGGTTCAGCGCGCGTTAGCGTCACGGACCCGGCTCGCGGCGCGGAACAGTTGCCGCTGGCTTGTTCCTTTCACACATTTTAGTGAATTCTTCACACCCACCAGGGCCGTTTAGGCGTATGGTGGGTGTGCGTATTTGTGACGCCAAACAAAGGAGCGACTATGTGCAGCAACGGAATTAACACCGGTCAGTTCGAAATGATGATCGAGCAGATCGACGATCACGTAAAGCTGGAGCGCCGTTGGGCCCACAACCTGGGTCATAAGGCCGAGGATGCCGGCTATCAGGCAACCTGCCAGGCATTGCACGATGCCATGTGCCTTCTCGACGAGGTGCGCGCCAAGCTCGATGACGCTAAGGACGCTCTGGAAGACGATGCTTCCAACGCAAGCGGCGTAACGGTCACCCTCGTCTAGGAGCTTATGTGAGCGGCGAGTTGATGCGCTTTTCGGTGGCTATGCCCGAAGATCTGCTCATGCAGTTCGACAGGCTGGTTGCCAGGAGGGGCTTGGCCAAGAACAGGAGCGAGGTCATTCGCGACCTGGTGCGCGAAGCGCTGGTAGAAGAGGAGTGCGGCATTCCCGGTAGGGAGGTCATGGGCACCCTCACCATCGTGTACAACCATCATTCCAATGATTTGCAGCAGAAGCTGCACCATATTCAGCATGAGTTCCTCGAGAACATCGTGTCCTCTATGCATGTGCATGTCGACGAGCACAATTGTCTCGAGGTCATCGTGCTGAAGGGCGAGTCCTCTCTGGTGCAGGACATCGCCAACATGATTTTGGGAACCAAGGGCGTGAAGAACGGCAAGCTGGTTACCACGGTGACCCGTCAGCTGTTCTAAGTGAAGGAGATTTGCATGGACGATACCGTATTGCTGGGCCATGGGTCCGGTGGCTCGATGATGCGCCGCATCATCGACGAGGTGTTCTTCGAGGCCTACGGTTCCGACGAGCTTATGCAGGGCAACGATGCGGCCAGCCTTCCTGCTCCTGGCCCTAATGAGCGCATCGCCTATTCCACAGACAGCTTTGTGGTGACCCCCCATTTCTTCCCTGGCGGCAACATCGGTCATTTGGCGGTGTGCGGCACGGTGAATGATGTGGCTACCAGTGGCGCGGTGCCTCAGTATCTGAGTTGCGCCTTCATTCTTGAAGAGGGCTTCCCTATGGAAGACCTGCGGAAGATCTGCGCCACCATGGCCGAGACCGCTAAGGAGGCCGGTGTGCGCATTGTCACCGGCGATACCAAGGTGGTGAACCGTGGCCATGGTGATGGTATCTACATCAATACCTCTGGCGTGGGCTTTATCCCTGAGGGGGTAGAGTTGGGCGGCCAGATGATTCGTCCCGGAGACAAGATCCTGGTTTCCGGCACGTTGGGCGACCATGGCATCACCATCATGAGCTGCCGTGAGTCTCTGAACTTCTCGGCGGATATTGCCAGCGATGCAGCGCCTCTGAACGGTCTCATCGCCGATGTTCTGGCAGTGGCTCCTAGCACCCGTTGCTTCAGGGACCCAACTCGCGGCGGCATTGCCTCTACTCTGAACGAGCTGGCTGAGCAGTCTGGCACCGACATGGTCATCGACCAGGATGCTGTTCCTGTGAAGCCTGCGGTCATGGGCGCTTGCGAGATGCTGGGCTATGACGTCATGCAGGTGGCCAATGAGGGCAAGATGGTCTGCGTTGTGGGCGCTGAAGATGCAGAGGCGGCCCTGGCTGCCATGCGTGCCAACAAGTACGGCGCAGATGCGGCCATCATCGGCGAGGTGCTGGAGCCCTCTACCCCTGGCTCCTCTCGCGTGAGCATCACCACTGGGTTTGGCGGCACCCGCATTCTGGACATGCTGGTAGGCGAGCAGCTTCCCCGCATTTGCTAGAGTCCGCTGCAAAAAAGATACGAACCAGTGAAAGAGCCCAGCGTTTGCTGGGCTCTCAAGCGTTTGTGTACGGGGCCATTATGGTGGCGGGCTTCTGTGGCGCCTGTCTGCGCTATGCCTGCGAGTTGCTGCCCTTGCCTTACCATGGCGGGTTTCCCGTGAACACCCTTCTTATTAACGTGGTGGGATCGTACCTGATCTTTCTGGTGTTTCAGCAGGTGGGGCACCGTTTGCGCATGACGCCCCAGGTGGTAAAGATCATCAACACCGGTTTCCTGGGGGCTTTCACCACGCTTGCCACGTTCTGCACGGAGAACGTGCAGCTTCTTGTGGCGGGGGAGTACCTGATCTCCGCGCTGTACATGTTCCTGACCTTCGCACTCTCCTTCGGAGCGGTGTTGCTGGCGGTTAAGACCTGCGACCTTCTGGCCTTGCGAAAGCTAAAGAAGCTGCAGCGCCAGCGTGCCGAGCGCGCTCAGCGTAGGCGGGAGCGGGAGGCCAGGCGCGAGGGCTTCGCCGCGGGTTCCGCTGAGATGGCTCAGTGGGAGAGCGAGGGCTCTCGCGAGGGGAATGACCAGCGCGAGGAGGCCGGACGATGAGCCTCCTCCTGACATTCCTGGCGGTGGGCATCGGCGGCGCTTTGGGCTCTGCCTGTCGTGCCTGGGTTATCAGCGCCTTCGAGGCTCGCTGCAAGCATTGGCTTATGCGTGGAGCCTTGGTGGCCAACGTTGTCTCCTGCTTCTTGGCGGGCCTCTGCTTGGGTCTGGCCCTCTCCGGATTGCCTCAGATGGTCCTCATGGTGGGCTTCTTCGGAGGTCTTTCCACCCTTTCAACCGTGAACCTAGATGCCGCCGGCTATTTCCTGAGCAAGCGCTATGGAAGGTGCTTCGCGTACCTCCTTGTGACCTATGGCGCTACGCTGGCCGTGGTGTTGGCAGGATTTGCCCTGGGCCAGAGCCTTTTGTAAGCAGGGCTTTCTATGGGCGAGGACCCATGAGGGACTGAAAAGGCCCAGGGGTCTCGCGAAGCCCCTGGGCCTTCTGTAGTTGAGCCTTGCTTGTTTCTTACAGTCCGAACAGGGCCAGCAGGCGGCCGATGATGCCTGGGTCCTCGGTGCTCTGGCCAGCCTCTTCATCAGCGGAGGCGTCCTCGTCTGCAGGCTGCACGCCTTCCACCACATATACGAACTGCACGGTGTCTACCTGGGTGTTCTCGGCGTCCACGAAGGAGCGGGGCGCAAAGTCGCCGCCCAACTTGTCGTCGATGGCTTGCTGCAGGCCGTTCATGATCTCGTCGTCGATGTTCTGGGTGGAATCAGCCAGGGTTTGGGACCCATCGGCGAGGGAAGATGCTCCCTTAGAAAGGGTGGCTGCACCATCGGAGAGGGTCTCGGCGCCTTGAGCCAGCGCTTCGGTGGCGGAGGAGAAGGCGGTCATGCCCTCGTAGATGCTGTTTGCGCCCTCATTAAGGGTGGCGGCTCCGTCGGCCAGGTCGGATGCTCCCTGGGTCAGGGAAGCGGATTTCTGCGACAAGGTGTCGACGTTGCCGGTGTAGCTCTGCAGATTCTGCTCGAAGGAGGAAGCTCCCTCAGTGAGGTAGGGGGCTTGGGCGTTTAGGGCGGCGATGCCGTCATTCAGGGTGCTATAGCTCTGGTAGGCAGATTGCAGGGCTGCTGCTGCGCCGGCGGCCTGATTGGCTGCGGCAAGGACAGATACCGCGGCGTTCAGATTCGCCAGGGTCTCCTCGCTGGGGTTGGCGCCGTAGGCTTGCACGGCGGCTTCGTAGGCGGCCTGAGCTTGGGTGACGCCCTGTGCCTGATAAGCGTACTGGTCCGCGCTGTCTTTCAGTCCCTGAGCATAGGCGGCGCTTCCCTCGGCAATGCTCTGAATGCCCTGAGCGGTCTGGGCGATGCCTTGGCTCAGGGTGTCAAAGCCCGCCACCAGGTCCGATGAGTTGTCAGAGATCTTCTCCAGGTTGCTGGTGGCTTCTTCCACACCGGCAGAGAGGTCATCGGCTCCCTGAGAGACGTCGGCAGAGCCAGCGGCTACAGAGCCAGTGCCCAGCTCAGCGAAGAGTGCGGCAAGGGCAACGCTGTAGGCGCCCATGGTTACCTCGTCGGAGCCCTGAGACAGGTCGCTGGCGCCCTGGGAGAGGTCGCTGGCGCCAGAGGCCAGCTTTGAGGTGGCATCCTTCAGATCTTGGGTCTTGCCAGTGAGCTGGGAGGTATCCTGCTCGCTCAGGTCGATGGCAAGGCTCAGAGGCACGGCGCTGATCTGCCAGCCGTCATAGGAGAAGTCGCGGGCGTCGCCTTCAAGGGTGAAAGTGCCGGACTCTCCGGGGAGCACCAAGCAAGTGGCCAGCTGGCTGTTGCCAGAATGGGCCAGGGTGGCGTTAGAGCTCGTGATGGCGAAGGTATCGGGGTCGAAGGTGCCCTGCGCCTGCAGAAGATAGCTGTCGCAGAAATCGGCCAGGTCAGAGGAACCGTTGGGCTTCACTTTCAGGACCACCTTCAGGTCTCCGGTGGCTCCCTGCACCTTGTCGGCAGATACCTTCTTGCCGTCAAGGTAATAGGTCACGCTGATGTCCCAGGGCAGGGGCGTGTCGGCGCTCATGTCTCCCTGGTAGTAGAAGGCCTTGCCAGACTCCGTGTCGAAGGTGACGCGGCCCTTCTTCTGGGTCAGATCCTGGGTGGTAGAGAGATTGGTGACGGATTCGTAGGCGGCGGAATCGGACAGGGTGCCGCCGGTTCCCTGAAAGACGTTCACCACGTAGATGCCCTGGGTGCTTCCTTGGGCATCGGTCTTGGCGTACACCACCTCATCCTTGGCGGAATCTGTGGCGGCATAAGCGTTGGAAGGGGTGAGAGCCGCAGCGAAACCGCAGGTCAACGCAAGGGCGCCAGCGATGGTGGCTCGGCTTAGGAGGGTGCGGGACTGAGTTTTCATTCCGTTTCCTTTCGGAAGTTGAGACCGAAGCTGGTCTTCTGTATGAGCTTATCGCAGGATTTGAACAGGAAGGGCAGGAACATGAACATGATGAGCATGGCCAGCAACGCGCCGCGTCCGATGAGCAGGCCGATCTGACAGATGATGGCGTTCGATGCCATGAAGTACACCATGAAGCCCGCCACCATGAGGATGGAGGACGAGGTGAGGATGGTGATGGCGGAGTGCTTTACGGCGGAGCGGGTTGCCAGTGCGGGGTCCGCGTATTCCTTGCGCCGGTCGAAGTACTCGCGGGCGAAGATGATGGCGTAGTCTACCGCCGCGCCGAGCTGCACCGCCTCTATGACCAGGTACCCGATGTAGTTCAGGGAGTCGCCGACGAAGTAGGGGATAGCCAGGTTTATCCAGATGGAGACCTCGATAGCCAGCAGGATGATGATGGGGATGCTGAGGCTGCGGAACATGAAGGCCAGCACCAGGCCGATGGCTAGCATGCTGAAGAACTTCACGTTGGTGGAGTCCTCATGGGTGATCTGGCGCAGGTCGTACACGCTGACGGTGTTGCCGGCCAGCTCGAAGTTGTCGCCGTATTCGGCAGCGCAGAGCTCGCGGACGTGTTCGACCATGGCGAAGCTCTCGTCGGTCTCACCTTCCAACCCTACGTTTAGGACGATGCGGGACCATTCATCGTTCAGCACGCTGTCGGCTTGGCCATTGGGAACGGCGCCGGTGGGCAGGGCCGATCCTGCCACCGTTCCGTAGGAGGTGACGGAGGTGATGGCAGGCTCATCTTCCAAAGCTTGCACCAGGGCGTTTTCGTGGCCCCATTGGCCTTCGGGAACCATGATCACCCAGGTCTCGGAATCTCCGAAGGCGTCCTGAATGTGGGCGCGCTCGGTCTCTACCTGGCTCTCTGCGGGGTACATGCCCTTGGCGCCATAGGTGAAGTTGGTGCGATCCATGCCCAGGAAGGAGGGGACGCCCACCAAGACCACGATGAGGGTCAGGGGCACCATGATGCGCTGGCAGACGCCGGCGAACTTGTCGAAGGAGGGGACCAGGTAGCGATGCTGCAGCCGCTCGAGGGGTTTGCGGCATGCCAGGGTGAGGCAGGGCATGAAGAACATGATGGTCAGGAAGCTGAAGACGATGCCCTTAGCCAGGACGATGCCCATGTTCACACCGATGCCGTAGCGCATGACGGTCAGGGATAGGAAGGCGAAGAAGGTCACCGCAGCGCTAGAGAGAACCACCGAGAAGCCCTTCACCATGGCATGGGCCATGGCCTCGAAGGGGTCGGGGTGCACGCGGAGCTGCCGCCGATACGTGTGCAGCAGCACGATGGCGTAGTCCATAGAGACTGCCAGCTGCAGGATGGCGGCGCAGAGCTGGGTGATGAAGGAGACTTGGCCCAGGATGATGTTGGATCCCATGTTCATGACCACGGCCATGAAGATGACCGTGAGGAAGATCACCGGCTCGAACCAGGAGTTCGAGGTGATGAGCAGGATCAGCAGGATGACCAGGGCGGCAAAGCCGACGATGTTGCGCACTTCGACCATGGTGTGCTCTTGGGCATAGGCCGTGTTCACGATGGAGCCTTCCAGGCTGGCCTGCTCCGCGCCGTTGTCGGTGGCGATTTGGCGCGCCTGGTCGAGGGCGGATCGGGAGACTTCCCCGTTAACATTGAATTGGAAGAGGTAGCCCTCGTCGGTCTTCCAGGTGTTGAGGGTGTCTTGGTCTATGAGCTGCTGAGGCTGGGAGATGTCTGCGACGGTGCCGAGCCACATGATGTCGGAGATGCCGTCGGCATTGTCGAGGTCGTCGGCGATGTTGGCGGCCTGCGTCTGGGAGACGCCTTCGGCGTAGAGCTTGGCGTTGGGGACTTCCGCTTCGAAGGACTCTTCCATCTCGTTAAGGGAGATGACGCTGGCTGCGTCCTCGGGAAGGTAGCTGGTCAGGTCGTACTCAACCTTGACTTGGGGCATGAGGGTTGCACAGAACAGGGTGACCACAACGAAGAGGATCATGACGAGTTTTCGATGGGTGAGAAAAGACCTGCAGCCATCTACCAGCGCCTCGGTCCGATGTTCCTTGTCTAGTTTCATGTGGGTTGCTCCTGGTTTGCGGGGTGCCCGATTGGCGGGAAATGCCCTGATGAGCCTATTTTAGGGATTGGTCGGATGGTTTTATCCATACAGTTGTATATAGCTCGTTGGCAATGAATGTATATGGTTAGGCGGGTGACGTTGCGTTCGCGTGGGCAGGCGATTACCTGGCGCGCTCATATGGCGCCTGGTGTTGCGTGGGCAGGTCGAGCACGCGGTGGCGCTCGCATAGCGCCCCGCAGGTGTGTTGGCGTTGCGTTCGCGCGGGCGGGCCGAGCAGGCGGCGGGGCTCGGATGGCGCCCTGCGGGTGGGTTGGGGGACGGCATCCCTTCTGCGCCTGGAGGCCTGAATCCGCAAAGGGCGTTGTATATGGGTGAATGGAGGGGCCTGATATATAAGTCTTTGAATTGCCCCCTTTTAGAGAGTTTCTACTTGATATGTATCGAAACAGTGGTAACTTTCATGCATCGAATTAAGCGGTCTGCAGGAGGCCGTACGGATAAGAGAATGTGGGTATAAGGAGGTCATTAATGGCACGCCCAGTAATTGACGAGGATACTTGTATCGGATGCAGCATTTGCTGCGACGCTTGCACTCAGGAGGTTCTTGAGGTTTCCGCTGACGGCATGTGCGTTGTCGTGAATGAGGATGCATGCATCGCTTGCGGTGATTGCCTTGAGGAGTGCCCCATGGGCTCCATCCTCGAGATCCTTGAGGACTAATTCGGTCGCCTCTCGGTTCGATTCCTACATATATATAGGTAAGAAAGGTGCTCGGCTTTTGCCGGGCACCTTTTTGCATTTGAAATGGCTCGATGGCGTGGTGGTTGTGCTTGAGCTCGGGGCGAGCGAAAGCGGCTAGCGTCGGCGTCGGCTTGAGCCAGTGGTACCGAGTGCTGGTGGTGGCCGGAGCTCGGGGCGAGCGAAAGCGGCTAGCGTCGACCGGAATCCCAGGGGCGAGCACTGGCGATGGTCAAAATTTTAGTAAATGGCATGGGTGCGGCTAGAACTCCGCTAAATGGCACGCTAATCGAGGAAAATCGCCCTTAATTGGCGAGAAAGTCGCTAAATGGCACGGCTTCCGAAACAGAGGAAGCCGTGCCATTCCATTTAATACCCAGTTTCTTTAATAATGTGGATTATCTAATAAGGCCAAGATACACATATCTAAAGATATGTGTAGAAACATTGGTTGGGGCCGAATTCCGATTGTCATTTAGCGCCGAACTCGCCACGAACCGCTCTCTTTCCGTATTCCAAGTGCGCATTTAGTGGGTTTCTAGCCACCAGGGCTTCTACCGCGCTGAAGGTAATCGGTTGGAGGGGGTGTGGTGGCATGGGGAAGGCCGATTAGGATCCCGACGACGCGGGGGAACCGGTTGGGTGCTCCGACGACGCGCAGGCGTGACCGGCATGGTGCCGGTGGCGGTCCCTATCGACGCGGGCATGACCCATATGGTGCCGTGGCGGACCTTATCGACGCGCAGGCGTGACCCATATGGTGCCGATGGTGGGCCCATTGACGCGGGAGCGATCCGAAGGCGGCCCGCGACAACGCGATGGTGCCTGTATCTAATGAGGATAAATTGTGAAGCGCAAGGTTTCTCAGGTAAAAGTTGTGAGGAAACTTGACATGCACAGACTTAGATTTTATATTGGGACTTGTGAAAAGAGCCGAAGCGAGCGGAGAGGGCTCGCCAAAGGCATCAACTTAGGTAAAACATGCGAACGCATTTTAGGAAAGGATACGAAATGGCAAAGATCATCGGTATCGACTTGGGAACCACCAATTCCGCCATGGCTGTTATGGAGGGCTCTGAGCCAGAGATCCTCGTTAACGCCGAGGGCGACCGCACCACTCCTTCCGTAGTGGGCTTCCGCAAGGACGGCGAGCGCGTCGTCGGCAAGGCAGCTAAGAACCAGGCTGTCACCAACCCTAAGAACACCGTTTCCTCTGTTAAGCGTTTCATCGGCCGCTCCTATGCAGAGACTGGCGAGGAGCAGAAGACCGTCGCTTATCAGGTGAACAACGGTAACGGCGGCCGCGCTGTTGTAGACATCGAGGGCAAGAACTACATGCCCGAGGAGATCTCCGCTGTTGTTCTGCAGAAGCTGAAGGCTGACGCAGAGAAGCAGGTTGGCGCTCCTATCACCCAGGCAGTCATCACCGTTCCTGCTTACTTCAACGACGCTCAGCGTCAGGCAACCAAGGACGCTGGCAAGATCGCTGGCCTCGAGGTTCTGCGCATCATCAACGAGCCTACCGCTGCAGCTCTGGCTTACGGCCTCGACAAGACCAACAAGGATCAGAAGGTTCTGGTCTTCGACCTGGGCGGCGGCACCTTCGACGTTTCCGTCCTCGAGCTCGGTGACGGCGTCTTCGAGGTTTGCTCTACCGCTGGCGACAACCACCTGGGCGGCGATGACTGGGATCAGCGCATCATCGACTGGCTGGCTGACAAGTTCAAGGGCGACAACGGCATCGAGCTCCGCACCGATCCTATGGCCCTGCAGCGCCTGAAGGAGGCTGCTGAGAAGGCCAAGATGGAGCTGTCCAGCACTTCTCAGGCAAACATCAACCTGCCCTTCATCACCATGGATGCTTCCGGTCCTAAGCACCTTGACTACACCCTGACCCGCGTTGAGTTCGAGAGCATCACTCGCGACCTGCTCGATCGTTGCCGCAAGCCTGTAGAGCAGGCACTGCGCGACGCAGACCTGTCCGCTGGTGACATCAACGAGGTCATCCTGGTTGGCGGTTCTACCCGTATGCCGGCCGTTCAGGAGCTGGTAAAGCAGATGACCGGCAAGCAGCCTAACATGTCTGTGAACCCTGACGAGGTTGTTGCTATGGGCGCAGCTGTTCAGGGCGGCGTTCTGGCTGGCGACGTTGAGGGCATCCTCCTGCTCGACGTTACTCCTCTGTCCCTGGGCGTTGAGACCATGGGCGGCGTGATGACCAAGATGATCGACCGCAACACCACCATTCCTACCCGCAAGACCGAGGTGTACTCCACCGCAGCTGACAACCAGACTTCGGTAGAGATTCACGTTCTGCAGGGCGAGCGCCAGATGGCTGCTGACAACAAGACCCTGGGTCGCTTCCAGCTGACCGGCATCCCCGCAGCTCGTCGCGGTGTTCCTCAGATCGAGGTTACCTTCGACATCGACGCTAACGGCATCGTAAACGTATCCGCTAAGGATCTGGGCACCGGTAAGGAGCAGCAGATCACCATCTCCGGTTCTACCGCTCTGTCCGATGACGAAGTCGATCGCATGGTTAAGGACGCCGAGGCTCACGCAGCCGAGGATTCACAGCGCAAGGAGGCCGTTGAGGCTCGCAACAACTGCGACTCCCTGGTGAACGCAACCCAGACCACCCTCAATGAGCTGGGCGACCGCGTTCCTGCTGACGTGAAGAGCCAGGCCGAGGCCGCTATCGCTCAGGGCCAGCAGGCTCTGCAGGGTGAGGACCTCGAGGCCATGAAGGCTGCTACCGAGGCTCTGCAGCAGGCTGGCTACAAGATGGCCGAGATCGCTTACGGCAACGGCGCAGCTGCCGGTGCTCAGCCTGGCCCAGATGCCGCCGCCGCTGGCGCACAGCCTGGCAACGATGACACCATCGATGCCGACTACGAGGTAGTAGACGACGACAAGAAGGAGTAAGCCATGGCCGATCCTAAAGAGAACGACGCTATCCCCGAGGAGCCTAGCGACGTGGTGGAAGAGGCTGAGGCTATTCTGGAAGATGCCGCTGAGGCATCTGAGACCGAGGCTGATGCCGAGGCCCCAGAGGCAGACGAGCTGACCCGTGCGAAGCAGGAGGCAGCCGCTTGGCAGGACAAGTACATGCGCTTGCATGCCGAGTGGGACACCTACCGCCGCCGCACTACCGAGCAGCGTCAGGTAGACAAGGCTCGGGCCGCCGAGAAGATCGTTGAGGGGCTTATCCCGGTGGTAGACGACTTCGAGCGAACCATCGATTACGCCGAGAAGAACGGTTCCGACAACCTTCTCGAGGGCGTGCAGGCGGTGCGCAACAAGTTCGTGGAAGTGCTGGTGAAGAACGGCGCGGAAGTCATTGACCCAGCAGGTCAGGCTTTCGATGCTCTGGAAGCTCAGGCGGTTGCCATGATCGACAACCCTGACATCCCTGATGAGACTGTTATCGACGTGTATCAGAAGGGATACAAGCTGGGCGGCAAGGTCATTCGTCCCGCAATGGTGACGGTGAGCCAGGGCGGTCCGAAGCGTGAGACTCCGGAAGCTTCCGAAGACGAGGAATAGTAAGTAGCGAGCGGGTGCCGGCCGAATGGCGATGGCACCCGCTTTCATATATCCAACGAAAAGAGAGGTGGTGCGTTATGGCTGGTAGCACTCCTGATTACTACAAGATTCTCGGCGTATCTCGCACCGCGAGCGCAGACGAGATTAAGAAGGCCTACCGCAAGCTGGCACGGACCCATCATCCCGATGCCGGCGGCGACGAGGCGAAATTCAAGGAGATCAACGAGGCCTACGAGGTTCTCAGCGACGAGAAGAAGCGCAAGCTCTACGACCAGTACGGTACGGCCAAGGAAAGCCAGATCCCCTTCGGGGGAGGAGCGGGCAACCCCTTCGGCGGCGCCAACATGAGCTGGGCCGACATTCTAGAAAGCATCCGTTCTGGCAACGGTGCCTGGGGTCCTGGCTTCGCGGGCTTCGATCTGAACGACTTCATGGGAGGATCGACGGGCGGCTACAGTTCCGCACCTGCACCCCGTAAGGGCCAGGATGTGAACGTCGACCTGAGGATCTCCTTCCAGGAAGCCCTCACCGGATGCGAGAAGCGCATCAGCCTGCGGGTCCCCGGCGCGTCCGACAAGATCACCCTGAACGTGAAGGTTCCCGAGGGCGCGGTAGATGGCGGCAGGCTCCGCTTCAAGGGCAAGGGCGCTGCAGGTGAGAACGGCGGTCCCGCTGGCGACCTGCTGGTGACCACCCGTATCGAGCCCCATCCCTACTTCACTCGCGAGGGTGCTGACGTCATCCTGCATGCCCCCATCACGCTGGCGGAGGCTGCGCTGGGCGCTTCTATCACGGTGCCTACCCCTGATGGCAAGAAGGCCAACATCCGCGTTCCCGCTGGCACGGTGGAAGGAACCACCCTGCGCATGAAGGGCAAGGGCGCCAAGAACGTAAAGGGATCTGGCTATGGCGACATGAACGTCATCGTGCACCTGCAGGTTCCCCAGCAGCTCAACGAAGGACAGCGTGCGGCTCTCGAGGCATTCCAGGCCGCAACTAACGAGAAAGTCAGGAATTGGTAATGGACGATTTCGATAAGCCTCTGTACATGATCAGCATCGCCGCAGAGCTGGCGGGTGTGCATCCTCAGACCCTGCGCATGTATGAGCAGAAGGGCCTCATCACCCCTAAGCGCACTGGCGGCAATACCCGTATGTACTCTCAGGCCGATATCGAGCGCCTGAACATGATCAGCGAGCTGACCTCAGAGGGCATTAACCTTGCAGGCGTCATTCGCATTCTCGACCTGCAGGGCCGCCTCGATCAGCGCGATAAGGAGATCGACGACCTGCACAAGCGGGTACGTCGTCTGGCTGACCGCGTGCATGAGCTCGAGACTCGGGCAACCGTCAGCGACCTGGTAGATTCCGCTTCCAAGGACACGTCCCTGATGGATCCTGTTTCTACCACGGCTATTCGTCGCATCTTCATCGACGACTAGTCCCTTGGCGACCAGCTCATCGTTGCCTGGGTTATCGACGACTAATCCCCCGACGATCAGCTCGCCTTATCCGGGCGCCTTGGGCGCCCGTTCCACCATCCGTTCCTTATGAGAGGAAGGAGACCTATGAGATTCGACAAGCTTTCAATGACCGCCGCCGAGGCCATGCAGAGCTCTATGGGCCTGGCCACGGAGAAGAATTCCTCCCTGGTAGAGCCTGTGCACCTGCTCCGCGTGCTGCTTGACGGCAAAGAGGCAAACATCAATTCGATCATCAAGCGCATCGGCGCTGACCCAGCCCACCTGGCAAAGTGCGCCGATGATGAGATCGCCAAGCTCCCCACGGTGGCCAACCAGTTCATGGTGAACCCCTCTAACGACTACATGAAGGTGTTCGACGACGCCGTGAAGGCCGCGGAGAAGCTCGGCGACGAATACGCCACCACCGAGCACCTGCTCATCGCCCTGACCGAGGGCAATGGCACGGCTGCCCGCATCCTGCAGGTGAACAATGTCACCCGTAAGAACGTGGAAGAAGCCTATGAGGACCTGCGTGGCGACACCCGCGTCACCGAGGTAGACAGCAAGGCCGAGTTCGACGCGCTGGAAAAGTATGGTCAGAACCTCACCGATGCCGCTCGCGAGGGTAAGCTCGACCCTGTGATCGGCCGCAACGAGGAGATTCGCCGCACCATTCAGGTGTTGAGCCGCCGCACCAAGAACAACCCCTGCCTCATCGGCGAGCCCGGCGTAGGCAAGACCGCTATCGTGGAAGGCCTCGCTCAGCGCATCGTCGCAGGCGACGTTCCCTCTTCCCTGAAGGATAGGGAGCTCATCGCCCTGGATATGGGTGCCATGCTGGCGGGCGCTAAGTACCGCGGCGAATTCGAGGATCGCCTGAAGGCCGTTCTGCGCGAGGTGAAGAAGAGCGACGGCAAGATCATCCTGTTTATCGACGAGCTGCACACCATCGTGGGTGCTGGCTCTACCGGCGACAGCACCATCGATGCCGGCAACATGCTGAAGCCCGCTCTGGCTCGTGGCGAGCTGCATGCCATCGGCGCCACCACTCTTGACGAGTACCGCAAGTACATCGAGAAGGACGCCGCCCTCGAGCGCCGCTTCCAGACCGTATTGGTGGGTGAGCCCACGGTGAACGACACCATCGCCATCCTGCGCGGTCTGAAGGAGAAGTACGAGATCCATCACGGCGTTCGCATCACCGACGGTGCCCTGGTTGCCGCAGCGGAGCTCTCTAACCGCTATATCTCCGATCGCTTCCTGCCTGACAAGGCCATCGACCTCATGGACGAGGCTGCGTCCCGTCTGCGCATCGACATCGACAGCATGCCCGAGGACGTGGACAACGCCGAGCGTCGCCTGACCCAGATGCAGATCGAGGAGCAGGCTCTCATGAAGGAGGAGGACGACGCCTCGAAGGAGCGCCTGGTAGAGCTGCGCAAGCGCATTGCCGACGCCCGTGCCGCCCTCGACGCCAAGAAGGCAGAGTGGAAGAACGAGAAGGACGTCATCGTCACCGTTCAGAACCTGAAGGCCGAGCTCGATTCTGCTCAGCAGGAGGAGGAGAAGGCCACCCGCGAGGGCGACCTTGCTCGCGCTTCCGAGCTGCGCTTTTCTACCATTCCTTCCCTGCGTAAGGAGTTGGAGGCCGCTGAGGCTGCTCTGAACGAGAAACAGAACGAGGGGGCCATCCTGAAGGAGGAGGTCACCGACGAGGAGATCGCCGAAGTGGTGGCCAACTGGACAGGCATCCCCGTGTCGAAGATGATGCAGGGCGAGATGGCCAAGCTGGTCGATCTGGAAGCCAAGCTGCATGAGCGGGTTGTGGGTCAGAACGAGGCGGTGAACGCGGTGGCAGGCGCCATCCGCAGGAGCCGTGCCGGTCTGTCCGACCCCGACAAGCCCATCGGTTCCTTCCTGTTCCTGGGACCAACCGGTGTTGGTAAGACGGAGCTGGCCAAGGCTTTGGCGGAGTACCTCTTCGACTCCGAGAAGAACATGGTGCGCATCGACATGTCCGAGTACATGGAGAAGTTCAGCGTGCAGCGCCTCATTGGTGCCCCTCCGGGATATGTGGGCTATGACGAGGGCGGCCAGCTGACCGAGGCCGTGCGCCGCAAGCCCTACAGCGTCATCCTGCTCGACGAGATCGAGAAGGCCCATGCCGATGTCTTCAACATCTTGCTGCAGGTTCTCGACGACGGTCGCCTCACCGACGGTCAGGGTCGCGTGGTGAACTTCAAGAACACCATCATCATCATGACGTCGAACGTGGGCAGCCAGTTCATCCGCGAGTTCGAGGAGAACGGCGACGAGAAGAAGAAGCAGGAGTCTATTGATGGCGCCCTGCGTGCGACCTTCCGTCCTGAGTTCCTGAACCGCATCGACGACATCATCACCTTCGATGCCCTGAACATGAACAGCATCGAGCCCATCGTCGAGCTGCAGCTTGAAGAGGTCCGTCAGCGCTTGGCCGAGCGTCGCATCTCCCTGGTGCTGAGCCCCGCCGCCATGGACAACCTGTGCATCGAGGGCTATGACCCGGTCTTCGGCGCCCGTCCTCTGAAGAGGCTCATTCAGCGCAACGTGGTAGACACCATCGCCACCGAGATCGTGTCTGGCAAGGTGCATGACGGTGACACCTGCGTCATCGACTACGACATGCTCACCGGCAAGTACAGCATCGAGGTCTCTCGTTTTGACGATCTAGATTCGCTGCTGAGCTAGGAACGCGCAAGCGTCTATATGGAAAGCGCCTCCCGTTCGGGAGGCGCTTTTTGCGTGCTAGGGCTCGAACTGCGCGAGCGACGATGATGAGATCGACAGGAAGTCGCGTTCTTTTGCCGTCGTTTGAGCAACGGCGTAGATGTTCGCGCGCTGTGCGCTTACTGGCGTGCGGCAGCTGCTGCCTCTTCGGCAGCGCGAGCGGCGGCCAGTTCGGCAGCTTCCTCGGCGTTGGCGGGGTAGATGCCGTAGCTTGGCTGCAGAACGCTCTCGGGCATAGGGTCACCCTCATAGCATGCTACGGAGTTGTCCGCACGCATAGCTGCGATCTCGTCTGGGGTATACCCTAGTTCTTCCAGAACTTCCACGGTGTCATAGCCAATAGGCAGGGAGCGATGCAGCACCGGATCGCCCAAGCTTGCAAGACGCATGGGAGCGGTGGTGACGGTGTAGCTGTGGTCGTCGCCGTAGCCCTGGTCCTCGTAGTACACCCGGCGCAGCTGATCGTTGTCGAAGGCCTCCTTGTCATGCAGCACGTCTTCGACGGTGCGGCACTTCTCGCAGGCCAGCTCCTCCTTCACCAGGATGGGCTCCCACTCGGCCCAAGTCTTGGCCTTGAAGGCCTTTTCCATCTCAGCGACTACTTCCACATTGTTGCCGTTCTGAGCCAGAGCCTCAAGATTGTTGTAGGCGGGGTCTTCCCAGTACTTGGGGTCCATGCCCAGGACCTGGAAGACCTTGGGGCAGAACTTGTTGTAGTCGCCGAAGCACATGACGAACCAGACGCCGTCAGCGGTGACGTAGGAGTTGTTGGTGGGGCAAGGTGCCTCAGCGCGGTTCTTGGGGTGAGGCTGTCCTTGCTGGGTAGCGCAGATGGCGCTCATCATGCCCCAGTTAGAGACGTGGTACAGGCTGGTGACCACCTTGTCGCCTACGCCGGTGCGCTGGGCGTTCCAGAGGGCGGCCAGGACGCCGACGGCCAGGGCGTTAGAGGAGTTCCAGTCGCCGAAGGCCACGGGGGAGTTGCCCACCTCGAAGTGCTCGCCGGCATTGGGGAAGCTCATGGTCACGCCGCCGCGGGCGGAGTAGGTGATTGCATCGTAGCCCTGCTCATCGGCCATCTCGCCGCGCTCGCCGTAGCCGCGGAGCTGGGCCCATACCAGCTTGGGGAACTTGGCGTGCAGGGTCTCGTAGTCGAGGCCCATGCGCTTCAGAGCGGGGGTGCGGTTGCTGGTGAGGAAGACGTCGGCATCGGACAGGAGCTTCATCATGGCCTCCATGCCCTTCTCGGTCTTCAGGTTCAGAGAGACCCACTTGCGGTTGAAGCCGCCACAGTCGAAGGCGGCGTCATCGATGTCGGTCTTGAATTTCATGCCCCAGCTGACGCCCTGGGTGCGCTGGTAGTCGCCTGTTGCGGTCTCTACCTTATAGACGGTGGCGCCGAGCTCGGCCAGCAAGCGACCGCAACCTGGTGCTGCGGCGAATACCGTCAGGTCTACAACTTTCAGTCCGTTCAATCCGCCCATGAGGGCTCCTCTCCCTTGGAATGCTCACATAAAAGAAAGTGTAGGGGAGCGGAGAGGGGCGCAAACAAACGTGCTTTTTCTGAAAGAGGGGCCCTTCTATAAATTTTGAAAGGTGGTTTCTCACGGTTTTGCGTTGCGGGATGGGGTACGGACCAGCTCATCTTGGCTCGTGGGGAGGGGAGGCATGCCTTCTTTTTGTTCTGAGGATGGCGTGCGATCTCTTTGTTTGGAAAATACCGAGTATTTTGAGTGCCGAGCCAACTTCTCAGAATATTAAGTATTTTGTATACTGAGCAAAGATTGGAAAATATTAAGTATTTTGAGTGAGGCGCCATGTATACCAACGCATTCAGCTTCGAAGAGGTGGGGGCATTTCTGCAGGAGGCCCGTAGGGAACGAGGCATCACCCAGGTAGAGATGGCTGAGATTCTGGGCTTTTCGCCAGTGACCCTTTCCGCCCTCGAGACGGGAAAGAACGTCTCTGCTCAGAAAGTAGAGCGTTACCTGCAGATGTTGGGGTATCGCATGGTGATTGTGCCTAAGGGCGCGCAGGTAGAGGTGACGGAATGAGGACGCTGAACGTATACCTTCACGATGGGCTCGTGGGCCACATCTTCGAGAACCGCAAGGGCGGTCGTTTTCAGTACTTGGAGGAAGTTGTGGAAAGGCATACGGGCTTGCCCGTCCTCTCACTGTCCCTGCCCGCAAAGGTGAAGCCCTTCGGCGAGGGAAAGACCTTCAGCTGGTTCACGGGACTTCTGCCCGAGGGGAGGCGCCGGGAGGATATCTGCCGCAGTCTGAATATCTCTCCCTATGACTGGATCGGCCTCCTTGGGGCGATTGGTTGGGAGTGCGCAGGAGCGGTGAAGGTGTGCCAAGAGGATGGCGAACCCATAGCGCCTGCTTCTTACAGGGTTCTTTCCCCCGATGAGCTGGGAAATCGCCTTTCCGATATCTCTTTGCGGCTTCCTCGGGAAACCAACGGACAGTTTCGTATGTCTCTGGGAGGGTTTCAGGAGAAGCTCTGCGTGGCGATGCCGCCGCTTTCCGATGCGGGCTTTGTGGAAGGCGTCGAAGCGAGCCTTCCTGAAGGAGATGCTGCAAGCACCCATATCCTGAAGCCGGAAAATGCGAAGGATTACCCTGGTTCGGCAGAGTCAGAAGCGTGGGCTATGAGGGCGGCACGGAAAGCCGCTCGGTGTTCGAAGGTCGCCTTGCTTTCCTTGCCAGGAGTTCCTTCCACCCTTGTGGTGGAGCGATTCGATCGGAGGGGAGCGGGTTGGCCGGGAGATGTTCGGCGCTTGCACCAGGAAGACGCGTGTCAGGCTTTGGGCATAGATTCTTCGGATAAATACGCGGATCCTCGGCAGGCGAAGGGAAGCGACCCCTCCTATAAGGCCATGGCCGAGTTATTGGTGAAGCATGCCGGGAATCCTTTGGCGGAGATGCAGGAACTCCTTCGGCAGATGACGGTGAACTTTGCTCTGGGAAATTGGGATGCCCATGGGAAGAACAGCGCGTTTCTGTACGAGAAGCCCATGGCTCCGACAATGGCGCCACTGTACGATGTGGTGCCCATTGCTGAGGTGGAGCCGCGAACGGAGCACCTTTCCCTTCGCATCGGTGGGTGCATTCTCCCCCGAGAGGTGGGAAGGAAGCAGGTTCTGGAGGAGGCTTGTGGCTGGGGCCTTTCCGCTTCCGTTGCTGAGGAGACCCTTGCTGTTTGCCTGAAAGATCTGGAAGCAGGCATTCGGGAGGCATCTGAGGTGTATCCCGACGCAGGGAAAAGGCATGCGGAGCCCTCCCTTCGAAGGATGGATGCGCTGGCTTAGCGGAAGCGCTCGCCTAGCAGGAAGCTTCGTCGTTTCCCCGCAGGCAAACAGGCTCTAAGGCGAAGAGCTCGTCGTGGCTGAGGCTGTGGCTTATGGTGATGGCGTGCTGCGGGCAGATGTCGGCGCAGAGCTCGCAGCCGGAGCAGTCGCAGCAGCGGAATTCGAGCAAGGGGTCGGCAGATTCAGGGGTGGGCAAGCCCATCTTGGGAGCCTGTTTGGGCTCGCCAACCAGGTGTAGGGCGCCAGTGGGACAGAACTTGGCGCAGATGCCGCAGTCGTTGCAGGCGTCGGAGATGGTCACCTTGCCGAAGTGATCGTATTCCACGGGTTCGGTGGAAGGGGCCGCGCTGGGCTGGTTGGCAGAGTCGGAGGGACCCGGCTCGTTGTCGGCGGGTTGGTTGCAAGGTTCGGCGGCTGCAGTGCCCCCGCTTTCTTCCAAAACGAAGAGATCGTTCAGCAGGGCCTCGTTGCGGTTGGTGGGGCGTTGAGGCATGGCACCATGGGCGAATCCCAGAATCTGGGCCAAGCTGGGCTTGCCTTCATCTTGGGGGAGGGCCTTGGCCAGGGCGTCTTTGGCGGAGGCCAGGGCCATGTTGGTGGCTAGCTGCTTCACTTCTTCGGCGATCTGGGAGAAGGCGTCGCGGCGATCGGGCTGCTGGGCCTCGGTAGCACGGTAGCGATTGGCGAAAACCCCTATGAGCTCGGGGTCGGAGACACGGTGCACGGGGACGTGCACGTCCCAGCACTGGGATAGGTGCCGGTAGATGGCCATAGTCTCCTGAATGGTCTCTTCGTTCTGGGCTACCTGGCAATCCTTACAGCTGGCGCAGAGCAGCGTCATGCTGGCTGCTCCGGCAACGGCGCCGTGCAGGAGCTGGGCCTCGTCGAGCCGCACCAAGCAGGGGAGGGTCACCACGGTGACGTGCTGCCCGGAGGTGAGCTTGTGGCGTTTGGCCAGGGGCTCGCTGGGTAAGGGGGAGCCGGCCTGGCGCAGGGATTCTGCGCAGATGAACAGCAGCTGGTCGCCGGGGGCTATATGATCGATGGCGGCGCGGATGGCCTCATCGGCAAAGCCCACGGGTTCCGCCGCCTGGGTGGGGCAGACCGCCGCGCAGGCACCGCAGCCGGTGCACAGGGTGTTGGCTACCGTGGGGATTCCGCCGGGGAAGGAGATGGCGCCCTGAGGGCACACGGATACGCAGGCAGCGCAGGTGCTTGCCTGATGCCTGGCCCTGACGCAGCTCTTGGCGTCGATGCGGCAGCGGGTGCCGAAGCCCCGTTCAACTGCCGATAGTGTGCTTTCCATGGTTCCCATGGCTTCCATTCTACCCCGAAGCGGCTACGGGAAATATCCTGAGGCAAGCAGAGGAAATGGCGATGTACTAGAATTACGCCCATGGCAAAGCTGAAGAGCAAAATAAAGATTCAACGTGATGTGAAGACCCCTTTAACGGGTCTTAGCTTTGCGTTCCTCTTCGTGGTCTCCTTCGTGTTCCTTTGCATGATTCTCATTGTGATTCTTCGCTTCTTCGCGGGAGGCATCCTTGGCTAGCCTCCTGACACAGCGCCAGAGGGTGGTGCGGTAGCTATGTGGCAACGCTTCACCTTTTATGACTTCCGCATGATCTGCCATTACCTGGGCGTTCTGGTGAGCTTCAATGCGGCGGCCTTGGCCATACCCGCAATCACCGGCGTATTGCTGGGGGAATGGGAGCCCGCGTCCCGCTATTTCATGGCGGCGGGCGTCTCCCTGGTCATTGGCGCCATCATGCAGATGGCCCTGTATGAGCCCGGCGACCTGAACTCCCAACAGGCCCTGGCGGTCACCGCCTTCTCCTGGATAGTCCTGGCAATCATCGGCGCCATCCCCCTGTTCTTCTCCGGGCACTTCGGCTCCTACCTCGATGCCCTCTTCGAGGCAGTCAGCGGCTGGACAGTGACCGGCGCCTCGGTAATATCGGACCTGAACCACCTGTCCTATGCGGATAACATGTGGCGCTTCTCTATGCATCTCTTCGGCGGCATGGGCTTGGTTGTCATAGCCCTGTCTCTGGGCATGCTGGGCAGGGGCTCTAGCGGCGGCCTGTATTCGTTGGAAGGCCACACGGAGCGCGTTGTCCCCAACGTGGTGAAGACCACACGGCTCATCGCTTCCATCTCCCTGATCTTCATCGGCGTTTTCGGCGTGCTGCTGACCATCATGTGCCTGCTGTCGGGCATGGAGCCTCTGCGCTCGGCGCTCCACGGTTTCTGGATAGCCATCTCCGGCTTCATGACTGCGGGCTTCACCCCCACCGATTCCAACATCTACTACTACCATTCCTTCGTCATGGAGCTTTTGATCATGGTGGTCATGCTCATGGGCGGCATCAACTTCTCCCTGTATGTAGAGCTGTGGAAGGGCCGCTTCTTCTCTTTCTGGAAGGATACGGAGCTGCGCACCATGGCGCTGTGGCTGCTGATCTTGGTAGCGGTGTTCACGCTGTCCCTGACGTCATCGGAACTTTTCGACGGCGCCACGGAGATGGCGCGACGAGGACTGTTCATGGTCTTCTCTGCAGCAAGTACCGCGGGCTTTGCCACCGTGACCCAGAACCAGATGGTTACCGTGTTCTCGTCTGGTGCCGTATTGGTGCTGGCGGCGGCCATGGCAGTGGGCCTGTCCTGCGGCTCAACGGCGGGCGGCATTAAGATCGGCCGCATTTCCACCATCTTCAAGTCGATCATGGCGACGGTGAAGCAGGCGGCTTCCCCAGACTCTATGAAGATCGTCTCCGTGTATCACCACCTGGGTCGCCGCGTGGTAGACGAGGGCATGGTGAAGGCGGCTATGACCATTTTCGCCCTGTTCATCATGACCTATGCCTTGGGAACCCTGGCGGGCATCGCCCATGGCTACGATGCGGTGAGCGCCATCTTCGACGCTATCTCTATGGCCTCTAACGGCGGTCTGTCCTCGGGCATCATCTCTGCTGATATGCCCGCCACGCTGGAATTGGTGTACATCGTCGAGATGCTGGCTGGCCGTATCGAATTCGTGGCCCTGATCGCCCTGCTCATTAAGATCGTGGTCTCGGTGGTTCCTCGTCCGAAGGAGGAGGCGTAGCATGAGGCGTTTCGCTCGCTTTTCAGTGAGGACCGGGCTGGGCAAGTTGGAAGCAAAAGCTGGTCTGGGTAAGTCTCGGGTGCTGGTCGGGCTAGGCGAGTCCGAAGCTAGGGGCGCCCGAGGCAAGTCCGAAGCTGCAACGAGCGTTGCGGGTTCGGGCGTTCGCGGCGTTGCTCTGGCGGCGCTGCTGATCCTTGCGCTGGTTGCGGGGGCAAGCGGTCTTGCGTGGGCTCCCGTTGCGCTGGCTGATCCCAGCACCAACGCCCAGGGTCAGGTAGATACCGAGAATCAGGAGACCCCCGATTCCAATACGGTGAATCCTCAGCAGCTGCCGGACAGCTCCTTCATCTACGACACGGACATCTACGCCCTGAACACCTCCGACACCTACTTCGACAATCAGACCGTGCAGGTTACCGGTGAGGTGGTGGGCGACTGCATCCGCGGTGAAGCTGCTTCCGGAAAATGCTGGCTCACCATCTCTGCCCTTCCTGAGGCTACCCCTGCCACGTTGCAGCTGTACGTGAGCACCATCGATGCCGACAAGGTAGATACCTACGGTCGCTATGGACAGACGGGAACCACGGTGACGGTGAAGGGCACCTTCCATCTGGTGTGTTCCGAGCACGATGGCCTGTCGGACATGCATGTGGATACCTTCACGGTGACTGAACCCGGTTCCGTGTCGCGGGATAACTTTACCCTGCAGATGTTCTTGCCGGGAATCGTCTTGCTGCTGCTGGGTGCAGGTCTGCTGCTGTACTATCGCTACGTTCGCGATCGAATGCGCTGATGTTCGCGCTTATGATCGTATGCGCTGATAATCGCATGCGCTAACAGGGAAAGGGGTTTATCTCACCATGCTCGGTCAGATCGTGAAGCTTGACAGGGGATTCCCTCTGGTCCGTCTCGAAGACGGCTCCTTCGTGCGTTGCAAGCATGCCGTCGATCTGGTGAAGCATGGGGATTCCCGAGGCGTTATCGGCGATTGGGTAGAGCTTCTTATGGAAGACGGCCTTGATAACGACCTGGATAACGCTCAGATCCTGCGCATCCTTCCTCGCAAGCAGGTTCTCATTCGCAAGGATCCCGCCGATCGCACCCAGCCTCAGATCCTTGCTGCCAATTTCGATCTGATCATCGTGACTCAGCCGTTGGCGGAGCTGAACGTGTCTCGCCTCGAGCGTGAGCTGGTGTTGGCCTACGAGACGGGAGCCCAGGTGGCGGTGGTGCTCACCAAGGCGGACCTGGCTGAGAGCGAGGGTCAGATTCAGCAGGTGCGGGATTCCGTGGCCGATATGGTGGGGGACATTCCTGTGCTGGTGGTTTCTGCCGACGATCGGGAAAGCGTCGCTCAGGTTTCCCAGCTCATCGGTGACAGGATGGCGGTGCTCTTGGGCCGCAGCGGCGTGGGCAAGAGCAGCCTCATCAACGTGCTGGTGGGCCAAGACGTTCAGGAGACCACCCCCGTGCGCGAAGGTGACGGCAAGGGTCGCCACACCACGGTGAGCAGGGAGATGGTATTCCTGCCTCAAGGCGGGTGTGTTATCGACATGCCCGGTATTCGCGGCGTGGGTCTGTGGGATGCCACCGACGGCATTAACGCCGCCTTCGCCGATGTGGTGCAGCTTGCCCAGAGCTGTCGCTTCGACGACTGTCGTCATGAGGCGGAGCCTGGCTGCGCGGTTCGCGAAGCGGTGGAAGACGGCTCTCTTTCCCCCCGTCGCCTTGAAGCCTATAAGCGCCTGCGGGATGAGAATCAGGCGAATCTGGATGCTCGGGAGGTCGCCCAGCGCACCAAGGAGCGCCGTGGCCATCCCCGTACCCGAGGTCAGGGCTCTCGAGGCAAGCGCGTGCGTCCTCGTAAGTAGCGGGTGACTTGCACGTTTTGTCGGCGGAGTCTGTTACGTTGGCGGCGCTTCAGTTGGCCGTGGCTGCTGCGTTGGCGGCGCTTCAGCCGGCCGTGACCGACGGGCTGGTTGACGCTTCGGTGCGCCTTGGTTCATGGAGAATGGGATATTCACCAGTTCCTGAGTATTTGCGTAACCCCTTCCATACGTATAAAGTTAGGGGCGATTTCGAAGAGAAAAGACTCATCTGAGGCGCGATGCCCGCAAGCTCTTTGGCTCGGTTGGCGACACACTGTCGGCAGGCTCGAAGTTCTTGCTCGCGGCAATGCGTCGGCAGTTTTTACGTGAAGGCAGGTCCGTATGAATCCCGTAGTTATCATCCCGACTATCTACGCTTCTAAGCGCGCCAGCCACAACGACAATCCTTGCGCCGTGTACGACCATCCTTCCCAGGTGGGACACGCAGACGAGCTTCGTCGTTGCCTGCAGTCCCTTCGCTACGTCAGGGACCTGGGCCGCATCATGATTGTGGTGGGCGGCGATCAGAGCTGCATCCACGAGGCCGCCGCTACGGTAGAGCAGGTGGCCAACGAGTTCTATGACCTGGATATCCTGGTTATCAGCGAGCCCGAGAACCGCCTGGTGCATCAGCGCCTGACCCAGCTGGGCGTTCCCGACGTCACCTTCGAAATCGGTCTGGAAGGATACTCCGCCATCCGCAACCTGGGCTTGGTGGCCGCAAGCGTGCTTGGCCACGATGCCGTGGTGTTCCTTGATGACGATGAGGTGGTAGACGAGCCTGACTTCCTATACACCGCTATGTACGGTCTGGGCAAGCTCACCCGCCGCGGCGTCCCCATTCTGGCTAAGACCGGCTACTACTACAACGCCGATGGCACCTATCTGTCTATGAGCCAGGCCAAGTGGTACAACAAGCATTGGCAGCAGGGCAAATCCTTCAACGCCTGGATAGAGCGAGCCATGCGAGGCGCCCGCCTTTCTAGCTCTAACCATGTATGCGGCGGTTGCTTGGCCCTTCACCTCGAAGCTTTCAAGCGCTTGGCCTTCGACCCCTGGATCCCTCGCGGCGAGGACCTCGATTACATGCTGTCTCTGCGCATGTACGGTTCGAACATCTGGTTCGACAACCGCTGGTCCCTGCGCCATCTGCCTCCCGCCACCGCTGATGAGGGCAAGCGCTTCCTGCAGGACATCTATCGCTGGCTCTATGAGTTCCGCAAGTTGGAGTTCAGCCGCACCCAGATCGATCTGCTGCAGATTCCGCCTTCCTCCCTGGAGCCCTATCCTGGCCCCTTCCTGAAGCCAGGCCTTACCAAGCGCATTAAGAAGACGGCCTTCCGTCGCTCCCTGACCCGCCCTAACAAGAGCAGCTATCGCAAGGCCGCCAAGGCCGCTACCAACGAGGCCACGGTGTATGCCGAGGAGAACTGCTCGAAGTACTTCGAGTTCCAGTTTGTGTGGCCTGAGCTCATGAGCAGGGTCATGGGGGACCGCATCCTCTCCACCGCGCTTCTGCAATCCGTAGAGCTCCGTCGCAGGCACTTGGGCATCGACCAGCAGCCTGCCGAGCAGCAGCCTTTCATCGACCCGGGCAAGACTGGGGAGATCCGTCTGAACTTGGCGGATTAGAATCCCTACGGGAAACAATTCGCATATACCCCTGCGGGAAGCAGTTCACGAGGATCCCCCTAGGGGCGATTCGCGTGAGTCCCTACAGGGAGTAGTACGTAGGCTGTGAGGAGCTAGTCTTTCATGGAATTCATTACGGGGTCCGTCATCGTGGGCCTGATTGTCGCCGCGATTGTAGGCGTAGGTATCGGTGTGCTCTCGGGCATGCTCGGCGTAGGCGGAGGCACCATCATGGTTCCCGCCTTCCGCTTGGGCTTCGGTTTGCCAGCAATTGGCGCGACGGCCACCTCGCTGTTCTCGATTGTGTTCATCTCTATCTCCGGATGCATCACCCACATTCGCAACAAGACCTGCATCATCCCGGTGGGCGTGGGTGCGGGCATCGCAGGTGCCCTTGCCTCCCCGGTAGGCGTGTACCTGGCCTCTATCTCGCCGGCGTGGGCCATCATGTTGGCCGCAGGTCTGGTCATCGCCTATTCTTCCTACACCATGTTCAAGAAGGCCATCGCCCTTCCCAGCAAGAAGCAGCGTGAGGCTGCGGCGGCGGAAGCAGCAGCCAAGGCCGAAGCGGAAGCGGCAGCCAAGGCCGAGGGCTCCGAGGCCTCGCAGGTTGCGGCTGCCTCTGATCAGGCAGAGGGCATCGGCGCATCTGGCGATAAGGCAGCTGCCGGTGCTTCTAAGGTGTCCGTGAAAGAGGTGGAAGCATCCCGGGACTCCTTCCGCAAGGATCGTCTGTGGCTGTGCCTGCCCATTGGCTTGCTGGCAGGCGTGTGCTCTGGCTACGTGGGCGTTGGTGGCGGCTTCATCATGGTGCCCATGTTCCTGGCGTTTTTGGCGGTGCCCATGCGCTACGCATCGGGTACGTCTCTGCTGGCCATTCTCATTCTGGCCATCCCTGGCGTAATCACCCAGATGGCTCTGGGCAATGTCGATTACCTGGTGAGCATCGCAACCATTATCGGCGCTGTTCCCGGTGCTGTTTTGGGCGCCAACCTGTCGAAGCGCGTGCCTGAGCGCACCTTGCGATTCATGTTCGCTACGTTGCTTCTGATTTGCGCCGTTGTTCTCGTGGTGAACGAGATGGTGCTGTAGTCGTATAATGACGCCACCTGAAAGTGTGGCTTCGCAGAGACCGCGAGGCCCCGAGGAACTGTAGGCGGCCAGTTGGTTGTGGGGCTCTGGGAATCCGGGCCCGCAGCGAATGTGCGGCCCCGAGGAAAGGCTCCTTATGCATAGGGAATCGAACGTCATTTTCTACGAATTTATTCTGGTAGCCGTTGCTGCTGCCTCTGCCGGTGCCCTTATCTGGTTCTCTGTCTCTGACAGCGGGAACATTTGGGCTATCTGGGCAGCGGGATGCCTCTGCACGGCGGCGCTGCTGGGATTCATCCTGATCGTGGCTGACCCCAACAGGGTCAGGGCCCACAACACCGACAAGATGCTCACCCTTGCCAGTCAGATGCTGGAAGTGGTGAGCCAGGGCCTGAACTTCGAGACCGCCCAGAAGGTCTGCGAGCTGCTGCTGCCCGCTACCAGCGGTGTGGCTGTGGCCATTACCGACACCACCCACATCCTGGGATATGCTGGCGTTTCCGAGGATGGGGCTAACCCCTCCGGCAAGGAGATTCGCACCCAGGCAACCAAGGAAACCGTGAAGGACGGGCAGACTCGCCTCATGATGTCCGCTCAGGAGATCGGCTTCAGCTCCGAGGTGCGGGAGATTAAGGGTGCCATCATTGTGCCCCTGAAGGTGTCTAACGAGGTGAAGGGAACCCTGAAGTTCTACTAC
Source organism: Eggerthellales bacterium (assembly GCA_029225085.1). Classification (GTDB taxonomy): domain Bacteria; phylum Actinomycetota; class Coriobacteriia; order Coriobacteriales; family Eggerthellaceae; genus JAQXVU01. Next base: position 43,907 of record JAQXVU010000010.1, read on the forward strand.
TCCCATCCTCGCTACATCAACGATACCCAGCGCTCCATCGCCGAGGGCTTCGGCGAGATTCTTTCCACCCAGATGGCTGTAGCCGAGCTCGAAGAGCAGAAGAAGATGGCCACCACCATGGAGCTGCGCATTCTACAGACCCAGATTAACCCCCACTTCCTCTTCAACACCCTGAACACCATTGCGGCCTTCATTCGCATAGATCCTGACAAGGCTCGCGTGCTGCTGCGTGACTTCGCCACCTTCTACCGCAAGACTTTGGAAGATTCCGGTGACCTCATCGAGCTGCGCAAGGAGGTCGATCAGACCAAGCGCTACTTCAGCTTCGAGTTGGCACGCTTCGGCGAGGAGAGCCTCGAGTTGGTGGTAGACGTTCCCGAAGAGTTGGAGAACCTGCTGATCCCCTCCTTCCTCATTCAGCCCATCGTCGAGAACTCCGTGCGCCATGGTCGTAGGGCGGGGGAGAAGCTCACCATCACCGTTTCCGCGAGGGCTAAGGGCGATGACCTGATCATCACCGTGAAGGACGACGGCGTGGGCATGACCGAGGAGCAGCGCCAGAACATCATGCATGCGAAATCTACCTCTGGCCTGGGCATTGCCGTGAAGAACATCAACGAGCGCGTTCGCGGATACTTCGGCCCGGAGAGCACCATGACCTATGGTGGTGAGGCCGGCGTGGGCACTACCGTCGAGCTGTACCTGAAAGATGGCGTGGGCAAGGAATACTGCTAGAAGCAATGGCTAATGGACAATTGAGGATTATTTTTCTTGCCCATCAATTGTTTCTATAAGTTTTCCCAGTTCAGTCCAAATAGAGGTAATAGGATGGTCAATTTTCATATTCGTCCGATATCTATTAGCGGTATAAGTTGTTGGTGAATGGTCTATAATGCACTTTGTATTATCTTGCACTGAAACTATGCATAGCATTTTGAACGGAGGAGCGGAACATGTTGCCTAAGGCTATGATCGTTGATGACGAGGCCCCAGCTCGCTCTGAATTGAAATACCTCCTTGATGAGCTTGGACAGGCTGAGGTCGTTGCTGAGGCTGCCAGCGTTCGTGAAGCCGTCGAGAAACTGAAGGAGTATCCCTGCGATGTCCTGTTCCTCGATGTGAACATGCCCGAGGCTACGGGTATGCAGCTTGCGGAGGCTCTGCAGCATCTGAAGTACCCACCTGCCGTGGTGTTCGTCACCGCTTACAGCGAGTTCGCACTCGACGCCTTCAAGGTGAACGCTATCGACTACCTCATTAAGCCTGTCGAGACCGAGCGTCTGGCTCAGGCCCTCGCCCGCGTGGTCGAGCATATCTCTCTGCACAGCAAGGCTCAGAAGTCTGAGCGCATCCCTGTCGAGAAAGCCGGCAAGAAGATCCTCATCAACATCGACACCATTCGCTACGTTATGGCGCGCGATGACTATGCATATCTGCAGACCGACACGGATCGTTACTTCTCTACTGGCAGCCTCGCTCAGCTCGAGAAGCGCCTCGATGGTCACGGCTTCTTCCGCGTGCATCGCGGTTACCTGGTGAACCTGGCCATGGTGAAGGAGGTCGAGTCCGTTTCCGGCGGTACGCTGCTGCTGACTCTCGATGGCATCGAGGACAAGGTTCCCGTTTCCCGCCGTCGCGTCTCCTCCCTGAAGAAGGCTCTGAACCTGTAGCAGTCTTCGCAGTTGGTAATTTGCTCCCGCCGCGCTTCTCACGAGGCGCGGCGGTTTTTTATACGAGGTTAGGAGATCCTCATGATCGAAGCCCTTTCCATTCAGGTACAGGGAATCGTGCAGGGCGTTGGTTTTCGCCCCTTCGTGTACCGCACGGCTCTTCGTTTCAAGATTCACGGCTGGGTGCGCAACGCCATCGACGGCGTGCACATTCATGCAGAGGGCGAGAGCCTGCTTCTCGACCAGTTCGCCCTCGAGCTCTCTGAGCGCCCTCCGGTGGCCGCTCAGGTGAAGTGCATTAACTTAGCGGAGGTTCCCCCCGAGGGCTATGCCGACTTCCAGATCCTCTTCTCCGACGATGACGCGGTAGAAGAGGTCACCTTGGTCTCGCCTGACCTGGGAATCTGCGACGAATGCGCCGCCGAGCTCTTCAACCCCGAGGATCGCCGCTATCGCTATCCCTTCATTAACTGCACGGATTGCGGCCCTCGCTTCACCATCATCCAGGATCTGCCCTACGATCGCCCCCGCACCTCTATGGCGTCCTTCGCCATGTGCCCTGAGTGCGCTGGCGAGTATGAGGATCCCGCCAACAGGCGCTTCCACGCGCAGCCCGACGCCTGCTTCGCCTGCGGCCCCCAGCTTTCCTGGTACGTGGGGGAGCCCACCCAGGTAGAGGGCTGCACCACCGATGACCAGGGCGTTGCCTGGGCCTGCGATCGCCAGAGCAGCGACGCCATCATCGCCGAGGCCGTGTCCGCCCTGCGTCAGGGGAAGATCCTGGCAGTGAAGGGTCTGGGTGGCTTCCACTTGGTATGTGACGCCGCAAACGAGCAGACGGTGGCCGAGCTGCGTGCTCGCAAGCGCCGCTCCCATAAGGCTCTGGCCTGCATGGTCTCCTCGGTGCAGGAAGCCCGCGAGCTCTGCCTGGTCAGCGACGAGGAGGCGGCTCAGCTGAAGAGCCCTGTGCGTCCTATCGTGCTGCTGCGCAAGCGTCCCGACGTGACGCTGCCCGTGGGGCTGGCCGATGACCTTTCGGAGCTGGGACTCATGCTGCCTTCTACCCCTCTGCAGCATCTGCTGCTGCATGACTTCGGGGGCATGTTGGTGATGACCAGCGGAAACTTGCATGACGAGCCCATTCAGACCGACGACGACCAGGCACGTCGCGCTCTGGCGGGGGTGGCCGATGCCTTCTTGGGTAACAACCGTCCCATCCTGCAGCGCTATGACGACTCGGTGATTCGCGTCATCAAGGCAGGAAGCGCCGGCTTCGCCACCCAGGTGATCAGGCGCGCCCGCGGTTTGGCACCTGCTCCTCTTGCCCTGCCCAAGGCTTTGGGTTTGGAAGGGGAGACCGCTTCGGTCTTCGCCACTGGCCCTGAGCAGAAGAACACCTTCTGTCTGACCAGGGGTGCCGAGGCGCTGGTGTCTCAGCATCAGGGCGATATGGAAAACGTCGAGACCTTCGATGCCTGGTTGGAAAGCAAGGAGGCCTACCAGCGGGTCTTCCTGGCGAACCCTCAGCTCACGGTTTGCGACAAGCACCCTGAGTACCTCACCAGCAAGTGGGCCGCCAAGAATGCGCCCGAGCCCTTCAAGGTGCAGCATCACCATGCCCACATCGTGTCGGCCATGGCGGAGAACGACCTGTCCGGAGCCGTGTGCGGCATCGCTTTCGACGGCACCGGCTATGGCGAGGACGGCAACATCTGGGGCGGCGAGGTACTGCTGAGCAACCTGCAGATCTTCGAGCGCTTCGCCAACTTCGCCTACGTGCCCATGCCCGGTGGAGCGGCGGCTATCAAGCATCCTCTGCGCATGGCCTATGGCGTGCTGTGGCAGAATGACCTGCTCGAGCACCCTGGCGCCGCAGACGTGGTGCAGGGCCTCGGCGCTGCTGCCGACCTGTGCGGTCAGATGATTGAGTCCTCCCTGAACACTCCCTACACCTCATCGGTGGGACGCCTCTTCGACGCCGTATCTGCTCTGCTGGGCGTTTGCACGGAGCCTACCTACGAGGGGGAGGGCGCTGTACTGCTCGAAGCCGCTATTTCTGCTGAGCCTGCCGCTGCTGCCGACGTCACCGACGAGCGCTACCAGGTGGCCATCACCAAGAACATCGCAACCCACGATTCCACGGCGCTCGATACCTCGGTGCTCCTGTACGAGACCGAGGGCGTGTTGCGGGCCATCCTCGACGACAAGGTGGCTGGCGTACCCGTAGGCGTCATCGCCAAGCGCTTCCACGATGCCATGGCCGACGCCGTGCTGAAATCTGCCCTTTTGGTGAATCAGGTCTACGGCATCACCACAGTGGTGCTGTCCGGTGGCGTGTTCATGAACCGGTACCTTACGGAGAAGTCCCTGGCCATGCTCGAGGAAACCGGATTCACGGCGGTCGTCAACAGGGACTTGCCGCCTAACGACGGCTGCATTTCCTATGGCCAGGCCGTGGTAGCATGGGCGACAGCAAAGAACAAAGCATAGAATCCCACGTAGAGGGAGGAGCAAACCATGTGCTTAGCTATTCCTGCTCAGGTGTCTGAGATCGGCGAGGATAACCTGGCCACCGTCGACATCATGGGCGTAACCCGTCAGGTGTCTCTCGATCTGACCCCTGCCGCAAAGGTGGGCGACTACGTGCTGGTGCACGCCGGCTTCGCTATCGAGATCGTCGACGAGCAGTTCGCTCAGGAAACCCTCGACCTTATTCGGCAGTTCCCCGAGCTAGCGGACATCGCGTAGAGGACGACTATGGATCTGAACGCCTTTAAGGACCCGGCCCTGGCAAAGGGCCTCATCGCCTCCATTCAGAAGTGGGCTCCCGAGCATGCAGTGCTTATGGAAGTTTGCGGAACCCACACGGTAGCCATCGCTCGCAACGGCATTCGCAACCTGATGCCTGAAGGCACGCGCTTGGCCTCGGGTCCCGGTTGCCCGGTGTGCGTCACCAGCAACCGCGACATCGACACCGTCATTGCCCTGTCCCGAGTGCCCAACGTCATCATCACCACCTTCGGCGATATGACCCGCGTCCCCGGCTCCTCTTCGAGCCTGCTGAAGGAGCAGGCCGCTGGTGCCGATGTGCGTATCTGCTATTCGCCCCTCGATGCTCTGACCATCGCTAAGGAGAACCCCGATCGCCCGGTGGTCTTCGTGGGCGTGGGCTTCGAGACCACTACGCCTCTGGTGGCTATGGCCATTAAGCGCGCTCGTGCCATGGGCCTTTCCAACTTCAGCGTCTTCGCGGCTCACAAGAATATGCCTGGCGCTCTGGAAGCCATCATCGCCGACCCCAAGCTGCAGGTAGATGCTCTGATTCTCCCCGGTCACGTCAGCACCATCATCGGTGTAGAGCCCTATCGCTTCCTGGCCGAGAAGTACGGCATCCCCGGCGTCATAACCGGCTTTGAGCCCCTCGATGTTCTGGAAGGCATCACCATGCTCATGCGCCAGCTGCATGAGGGTCGCGCTGAGATCGAGATCGCCTACAAGCGCGGCGTGATGGAACAGGGCAACCCGGTGGCCATGGCCGTCATCGACGAGGTCTTCGATACCTGCACCGCCACCTGGCGCGGCTTGGGTCCCATCGAGGGCTCCGGCTACTGCATTCGCCCTGAATACGCCCAGTTCGACGCCTTGCGTCGCTTCGACCTAGACATTGAGCCCACGGTGGAGCCCAGGGGCTGCCGTTGCGGCGACGTGCTGCGAAGCGCCATGGCTCCTGACGAGTGTCCCCTCTTCAACAAGGTCTGCACCCCCGAAAATCCCGTAGGTCCCTGCATGGTCTCGAGCGAGGGATCCTGCGCTGCCTACTACCGTTACTACCGATAGGAATCTATGATCGACGCCGAAACTCCCCGCAAGCAACGCATTCGCAAGAGAAAGCCCTGCGACAAGGAGCGCCGTTTCTCCGTAGGTGAGGATGTTGCCAGCTCTATCGCTCAGGGAGTGGGCGCCATCCTGGCCATTGTGGCGGTGCCCCTGTGCATTGTGAAGGCGGTGTCCGACGGCGGCGAGCTCCTGTTGGCTCTGGCCTTGCTGTACACGGTGCCCATGCTGCTGTGGACGGTGGCCTCGGTGCTCCGCCACGCCCTGCAGCACGATACGCCTCGGCGGGTGTTCACCGTTCTCGACCACTGCTTCGCCGCGGTGTTCATGGGCTCGCTGTGCACCATGTATTTGCTGACGATCCCCGACCTGGTCATCGCCTCGTCGCTGGTGGGTGCCGTGTGGGTCATCTGCCTCGCGGCTATACTGGCGGAGCTGTTCTGGAAGAAGCGCCCGGTGTGGGTTCTCCCTGCCCTTTTTGTGCTCTTCGGCGTGGTGTTCCTTGCGGCGGTGCCCTCGTTAGCCGGGTTCTTAGACCCCGTGCTCTTCGGATGCCTGATGATAGGCGCCCTGCTTTGGCTTGTGGGACTGTTCTTCTACTGGTTCGGCCGCGAGGTGCCCTATCTGCACTTCGTCTTCCACATCCTCATGACTGTGGGCATGCTCCTGCTGTTCTTCCCCACGTTGCTGGGTATCCTGTAGAGGTTGCCCCGAGCCTGCTGGGTATCCTGTAGAGGTTGCTCTGAGCCTGCTGGGGCTTGCTCGGCGGTTGCGAAGCGGAATTTCGGTGGTTCCACTGGGCCGTTTTGAAAAGTCCGCGGGAGCCGCTGAGCCCTATCTTCCACATATTTAACAGCTTCGAAAAAGGCTCCGTGGGTGAACCCGGGGCCTTTTGGAATTATAATGTCAAGCGATTGTATGCTGTTACAGAGGGAAGGCTCGCTGACAGGGAGAGCGGCAGTAGTGGGGGAGGGCCCTGCATGTCGGTTTCGCTGTGTCGGCCTTCTGGCATTTGATAGAAAGTGAAGCCATGAAAGAATACAACCCTCATGAGATTGAGCCTCGCCTGCAGGAGCAGTGGGAAGAGGCCGGTCTTCACAAGGTGACCGAGGAGGAGGGCAAGCCCAAGAAGTACGTCCTCGAGATGTTCCCCTATCCTTCCGGTGACATTCACATGGGCCACGTGCGCAACTACACCATTGGCGACGTGACCGCTCGCTACTACAAGATGAAGGGCTTCGACGTGCTGCATCCCATGGGCTGGGATGCCTTCGGTCTGCCTGCCGAGAACGCAGCCATCAAGCGCAAGAGCCACCCCGCTAAGTGGACGTACTCTAACATCGAGACCCAGAAGGCTTCCTTCAAGCGCATGGGCTTCTCCTATGACTGGGATCGCACCGTAGTGGCCTGCGACCCCGAGTACTATCGCTGGGGTCAGTACATCTTCCTGAAGTTCTGGGAGCGCGGCCTGGTAGAGCGCCGCAACTCTCCTGTGAACTGGTGCCCAAGCTGTCAGACCGTTCTGGCTAACGAGCAGGTCACCGAGGGCCGCTGCTGGCGTTGCGACTCTGAGGTAGAGAAGCGCGACCTGACCCAGTGGTACTTCAAGATCACCGATTACGCTCAGGAGCTCCTGGACGACCTGGACAAGCTGGATGGCTGGCCCGAGCGCGTTAAGCAGCAGCAGGCCAACTGGATCGGCCGCTCCGAGGGCGCCGAGGTAGACTTCATCCTCTGCGATGCCGAGGGCAACGTTCCCGAGAACCCCACCGAGGATGACATCCTCACCGTGTTCACCACCCGCGCAGATACCCTCTTCGGCTGCAGCTTCTTCCTGCTGGCTCCTGAGAGCAAGCTTCTGCATGAGCTGGTGGCCGGCACCGAGTACGAGGCTGCCGTTATGCAGGTGGTGGAAGACGCTAAGAAGATCACCGCCGTAGAGCGCGCTCAGGGTAACAAGGACAAGCATGGTGCCTTCACCGGTCGCTACGTGGTGAACCCCGTGAACGGCGAGAAGGTTCCCGTTTGGGTAGGCGATTACATCGTTGCTGACTACGGCACCGGTGCGGTTATGGCCGTTCCCTGCGGCGACCAGCGCGACTTCGAGTTCGCTCGCAAGTACGACCTGCCCATCATCCCCATCATCGTCACCGAGGACGACCCCCTGTATCCCGAGCTCAAGGATGAGCAGGGCCGCAAGGTTACGTCCGTAACCTGGGACGAGGCCATGGCTGCCGAGGGCATTCTGGTACAGAGCGGCAAGTACACTGGCATGGTGGGCGGCAAGCACTCCGAGGCCGAGGCCGCTATCGTTGCCGACCTGGAGGCTTCCGGTCGCGGCCGTCGCAAGGTGGAGTTCCGTCTGCGCGACTGGCTCATCTCCCGTCAGCGCTACTGGGGCAACCCCATCCCCGCCATTCACTGCCCCGAGTGCGGCGTCGTGCCCGTTCCCTACGAGGACCTGCCTGTGCGCCTGCCTGAGGACATCGACCTGGCTGCTGGCGAGACCCTGGCAACTCACGAGGAGTTCGCCAAGTGCACCTGCCCCAAGTGCGGTGGTCCTGCTCGTCGCGAGACCGACACCATGGATACCTTCACCTGCTCTAGCTGGTACTACATGCGCTATACCGATCCTCACAACACCGAGGCACCTTTCGATTCCGACAAGGTGAACAAGTACATGCCCGTCGACCAGTACATCGGCGGCATCGAGCACGCGATTCTGCATCTGCTGTACAGCCGCTTCTTCACCAAGGTCCTGCGTGATGAGGGCATGCTCGACTTCGACGAGCCCTTCACCAACCTGCTGTGCCAGGGCATGGTTCTCGATGCCAACGGCGACGTCATGTCTAAGAGCAAGGGCAACGTCATCGCTCCTGAGGACATGATCGCTGAGTACGGTGCCGACGCCGTTCGCGCCTACATCCTGTTCATGGCTCCTCCCGATAAGGAGCTGCTGTGGAACGAGGACGGCCTGGCCGGTCTGTACAAGTTCCTGAACCGCGTCTGGCGCGTGGTCTACGATTTGGTGGGCGATGCTGGCGAGGAGACCCTCTTCCAGACCGCTGTGGGCCAGGACAAGGGCGCTGAGCTGGCCAAGAAGCTGAATCGTGAGCGTCATCGCGTAGTGGGCAAGGTCACCGAGGACATCGAGCGCAACAGCTTTAACACCGCTATCTCCGCCATCATGGAGCTGGTGAACGCTGCTGCCGAGTATCTCCGCGGCATTGACGCTGCAACCCGCAAGGGCTGCGACAAGCTGTCCGCTCTCGATGCCGACATTGCCACCACCATCGTGAAGCTGCTGGCTCCTGTGGCTCCTCACATGACCGACGAGCTGTGGGCAACCGCTCTTGGCCAGGAGGGCTCCGTACATGTGGCTCCATGGCCTGAGTTCGATCCCGACCAGGCAAAGGATGACGAGGTAGAGCTGGCTGTTCAGGTGAACGGCAAGGTTCGCGCTAAGATCACCGTAGCCGCTGACGCCCCTTCCGATCAGGTAGAAGAGGTGGCCAAGCAGGCCGTTGCCTCCCTCATCGAGGGCAAGGACCTGAAGAAGGTCGTGGTTGTTCCCGGTCGTCTGGTGAACATCGTGGCCAAGTAGCCTGGTCTTTCCCATCGTTTGGAATGCGCGCCTCGGGATTCCCGGGGCGCGTTTTTGCTCATATACAGTCAATTTATGCAAATCGCTGAACGAATCGGTCACTGGCTGAAATTGAAACGCGGCTGGTTCTGTGAAAGAATCGGCAAGGAATGCTTTTTCGTTAGCAAAGGGGATTAAAGCATGAACAACTTCGAATTTTGCTCGCCAACCGACTTCGTCTTTGGCAAGGGTGTTGCCATCCAGGTGGGTCCTAAGCTGAAGGCTCTGGGCGCAACCTGCGTCATGGTGCAGTACGGTGGCGGTTCCGTGGTGCGCAACGGCATCCTGGAAACGGTGACTAAGAGCCTTGATGAGGCAGGGCTGAAGTACATCGTGAAGGGCGGCGTTCGCGCTAATCCTGAGGTGACCTTCGTCCGCGAGGCCATCGTCGAGGCCCGCGAGGCTGGCGTCGACTTCCTGTTCGCTGTTGGCGGTGGCTCCGTTATGGATTCCTGCAAGGCCACTGCAGCTGGCCTGTGCCACGACGGTGACGTATGGGATCTGTTCGTGAAGAAGGACGGCGCTCCCGTGTATCCTATCGACGAGTGCCTGCCTGTGGGCATGGTTCTCACCATTCCTGCCGCTGGTTCCGAGGGCAGCGATTCTATGGTTATTACCAACGAGGAGCTGGGCATGAAGAGCGGTCGCGGTGCTGAGGCCCTGCGCTCTAAGGTCAGCTTCATGGATCCCACCTATACCTTCACCCTGTCTCCTGAGCAGACCGCAGCCGGTATCACCGACATGTTCGCTCATCTGCTCGAGCGCTTCTTCTCTGAGACCGGCAACGTGCCCATCACGGATAACCTGAACCTTTCCATCATGAAGACCATCCGCGCTTGCGCTCCTCGCGTTCTCGAGAACCCCGAGGACTACGAGGCTCGCGCCAACATCATGTGGGCTGCAACCCTGGCTCACAACGGTTTGGCCGGCATGGGCCGTGCAGGCGACTGGGCCTGCCACGCCATCGAGCACGAGCTGTCCGCCATCGACGCGTCCATTCCTCACGGCGCTGGTCTGGCCGTGATCTTCCCCGCCTGGATGCAGTACGTGTACAAGGAGAACCCTGAGCGCTTCGTTCTGTACGGCCAGGAGGTCTTCGGCATCTCCCGCACCGATGATGTGGAAGCTGACGCACGTCGCGCCATCGAGGCTACCCAGCTGTTCTTCATCAGCCTGGGCATGCCTGCTCGTCTGGCTGACTTCAACATTCATGAGGAGGACATCGAGGGCATGATTCCTACCCTCATCGCTAACAAGGGCGAGATCTTCGGCAGCTTCAAGAAGATCGGTGCCGACGACGCTCGCGCTATCTATCGCATCGCTCTGTAGTTTGTGTCAGAGCCTGCGCGAAGTGGGCTTAGCGAGCAAAAGGGTTTAGTGGACAAAATGTGTGTCCGGTTTCAGGCGTTGACCTAGGTCAACGCCTGTTTTTTTTGGAAAAAAGTCGATGGAGGCGGCATTTCGTCTGTTGAGTCTGCTCGTCCGGAGGCTCCGCGATGAAAACCGGCAATGCTTCGTGCTGCACGTGCGGCACTAGTAGCGCTTGCAGTGCGGGGAGCAGGCTCAGCACATGCGGCATGATGAACGCGTTCGGCACATGCAGTGCGGGGAGGAGGCTTAGCACATGCGGCATGATAAACGCGCGCAGCACTTGCAGTTTTTTGGCCTCAAAAAACAGAAACGGGCCATCAGTGCAGAAGTTTTTGACGAGACAGAATCTCAAAGAGATTGATAGCTGGGGTTTCACCTTGCGTAATGATGGTCGGCACCTGCGTAATGTGGGTCTTAATTAGGATTATGTCCCGGCAATGCGAGTCGGTGGCCAACTGATTGATCGGGGCGAATCTCGTTGAGCCATTGAAAGCGCTTTAATCTTCTGCACTGAGCGGCCCATTCTGCAAAATGGGCTAATATTTTTGCAATTTGTTCTGCACTGAGGCGTCGATTCTGCATCTCGGCTTCGCATCGGCGTCGATTCTGCATCTCGGCTCTGCATTGGCGTCGATTCTGCATCCCAGCGCCGCACGCTCTGGGTTTGTGCCGCCTTGTTGCCAGAAGCGGAGAAGGATTCCTCGTATTCAGACCTATGCCTCTTCGTCCTTAGAAGATTCCAGGGCTTCCTCATCTTCCGGGGTCATGATGACGGGCACTTCCATCTGCAAATCGTTGATGTAGCCGCGGATGTAGCGGGCCTGCTTCTTGCAGTCAGTGGGCCGGGTGTTGGCGTTCAGCTCCTCATCGGTCATGTCCTTGATCATGCGCACGTAGGTGTCGCCGCCATCGCTCCATTCAACGCAGGGGTACCAGCGCATGTTCCGGATGCTCACCTCGTCCTCGCCCTTCACGAAATCGCAGGTGAAGATGCCGGAAACGATGGTGTCGACGAGGCGATAGCCGCTGACGAAGTCAGACATGCCAAAGACCACGGGCACGGTTTTGCCTTCAGCGCCGGTGTACATGCGGATGGTCTGGGTCACGTGGTTATGAGAGCCCAGCACCAGGTCGACGCCTTGGTCGGCCAGGAACTGAGCCTGCATGTCCTGGGTGTGGGTGACGGTGGGGTCGTACTCGGTGCCCCAGTGCATGTACACGATCACCACGTCGGCCACTTGGTGAGCTCGGGCAATGTCGGCTTCCGCGGTGTCCTCGTCGAAGAGGACCAGGTGGTAGTCGTCGGGCATGTCGGAGGGGTCGTAGCCGTTAGAGCCATAGCCGTAGGCCAACAGGGCAAAGGTGATGCCGTTGCGCTCTACCAGCTGCACGGTGTCGCGGGCTTCCTGAGTGGGGTAGCTTCCGGCAACCAGCAGGTTGGGGTGGGAAGCGAAGACCTCGTGGGTAGAGTCAATGCCGTCTGTCCAGAGGTCGTACACGTGGTTCGAGCAGAAGCTCACCAGGTTGAAGCCCACCTCGTCAATAGCGTCGATGACGCTGTCAGGGGAGTTGAAGGTGGGCCACCCGTTTACGGCCCAGCCTTTCGAGGTGTTGGTGATGGTCTCCTGGTTAATGAACTTCAGATCGTAGTTGGCCAGGAACGGCTGCACTTCCTGATAGAAGGGAGTGAAGTCGTAGGCGTCGTCGTTCTTCTTGCCCTGATATTTGTCGGCGATCTCGAGCGCCTCGTCGGAGCCGATCTGGTCGCCTACTGCCGCGAAGGTCACCACGCCTTCGGTGGCTCCTGCCACTTGCCTGCCCCGTAGGGTGTAGGCGATGCTGTCGGCGGATACGCCATGCACGATGCCGTTGTCATCGACGGTTTCCGTGGCCCCTGCGAGCTTGGTTGAGAAGGGCTCCGTGGGATTGGGAGGGGTCAGCAGCTTGGTGACACCCCAAATGGCGGCAGCGGCAAGGGCGAGGGCTGCGAGGACTGCTACGGCTAGGGCGATGATGCGTGGCGCTTTGGAAGGTGCCGCTGTTGCCTGGGCCGAGGGCCGAGGCCGCGGCGAAGGGTTTGCCTGGGTGGAAGAGCGCGAGTGCGATGAGGGATCCGCCTGAGTAGAAGGCCGAGGTCTTGGCAAGGGGCTTTGCGCTTGCGGCGTGGAAGGGGCGGTCCGACTGGTGTGTGGCGCTGCGGACTTGCGGCGACGATGCACCGTGGTCTTCTGGGGGCGCGCCGCTGGCTCGCGGCGCCGCTGATTGCGGGGTTCTTCCATGCCTATCCTCACCGAAAGGGTCTCTATAGAAACTTTACTCGGTAGGAAATGGGACAAGAGCGGCGTTTTGCATAATTCAGGGTGTTGGGGGTCAGAGGGGGCTTTTTGGCCAAGAGCCCCAAGATATTGGGGGTGGCGGCACCTTTGCGGGGAAGTGACTTGCTCGGCACGAGATGGGATGTTCTTCGCGTTGTGAGGGGCGAAATGTGGACGAGGCGTGAAGGGTGGCGGAAAAGTGTCTAAGAATCTGTCGATGTTCCGGCGAACGGTACCCGACAAATGAAGCGTAATGACTATTCGTTTATCTGAGAATTACGTGCGAATTACGCATGGGTTACGTACGAAATGCACTCAGAGCATTTTCATTTGCCAAACAGTTTGCATGTCAAGACTTAACACGGGAAAAAATACGGGTAATCTTAGGTGTGCAAATTCAATTGGGGAGTCATAGACGTCCCTATTTTTTTGGCCAACAGACACTATATCTTGTATGCAGAATAATAATTCCATACAACTTATGGTCATCCGTAGGCTATAGTGATGAAAGCCGCCAACCCTGAATTTAGGGTGGGCCGCCCGCCTGAAACAGAGGTTTCGCTGTCCCGTTACAGGGACTTCCGCTCCGACGGAAACAGCCATACTCGGTTTCATGAAGCAGGCTTTTTGAAAGGATTGGGAAATGAAGATCATCAAGCGCGATGGCTCTGAAGCTGAGTTCGACGCCGCCAAGATTGCCCATGCGGTAACCAAGGCCAACGAGGCAGACAAGCCTCAGCTCACCGCTGCCCAAATCGCCGATATCGCTGACTACGTAGAGTATCGTTGCGCTAAGATGCCTCGCGCCGTCTCCGTCGAGGAGATTCAGGACATGGTCGAGAATCAGATCATGGCCACCGGCGCCTTCGAGGTCGCTCGTCGTTACGTGCGCTATCGCTATCGTCGCTCCCTGGTGCGCAAGACCTCCGAGACCGACGATCGCATCATGTCTCTCATCGAGTGCAACAACGAAGAGGTTAAGCAGGAGAACTCCAACAAGAACCCTGTGGTGAACAGCGTGCAGCGCGACTACATGGCTGGCGAGATCTCTAAGGACATCACCCGTCGCGTGCTCCTTCCACCTGACATTGTGGAAGCTCACGAGGCCGGCATCATCCACTTCCACGATGCTGACTACTTCGCTCAGCACATGCACAACTGCGATCTGGTGAACCTCGACGACATGCTGCAGAACGGCACCGTCATCTCCGAGACCATGATCGAGCGTCCCCACAGCTTCTCTACCGCCTGCAACATCGCCACTCAGATCATCGCTCAGGTGGCTTCTAACCAGTACGGCGGCCAGTCTATCAGCCTCACCCACCTGGCACCCTTCGTGCAGGTGTCCCGCGAGAAGATCCGTCGCGAGGTAGAGGCCGAGGTCTCCATCTACGGCTACGAGGTTCCTCAGGAGAAGATTGACGAGGTTGTCGAGCGTCGTCTCCGCGCTGAGGTGGTAAAGGGCGTGCAGACCATTCAGTATCAGGTGGTCACCCTCATGACCACCAACGGCCAGGCCCCCTTCCTCACCGTGTTCATGTACCTGAACGAGGCCAAGGACGAGCAGGAGAAGGCCGACCTCGCCATCATCATCGAGGAGATGCTGCTGCAGCGCTATCAGGGCGTGAAGAACGAGTCCGGCACCTGGATCACCCCTGCCTTCCCCAAGCTCATCTACGTGCTTGAAGAGGACAACATCGATCCTGGCACTCCTTACTACTACCTTACCGAGCTGGCTGCAAAGGTCACCGCTAAGCGTCTGGTCCCCGACTACATCTCCGAGAAGAAGATGAAGGAGTACAAGATCAACGCCAATGGCGATGGCGACTGCTACACCTGTATGGGTTGCCGCTCCTTCCTGACCCCTGATCGTTCCGGTAACGGCTATGACAACGTGGCCAAGGCCAAGAACTACGACGGTAAGCCTAAGTACTACGGCCGCTTCAACCAGGGCGTGGTAACCCTGAACCTGGTAGACGTGGCTCTGTCCTCTCACGGCAATATGGAAGAGTTCTGGAAGATCTTCGATGAGCGCCTTGACCTGTGCTATCGCGCCCTCATGTGCCGTCACGAGCGTCTGAAGGGCACCCTGTCCGATGCCGCTCCTATCCTGTGGCAGCACGGCGCCCTGGCCCGTCTCGAGAAGGGCGAGCCCATCGACAAGCTGCTGTACGGCGGTTATTCCACCATCAGCCTGGGCTATGCGGGCCTGTACGAGTGCGTGTACTACATGACCGGTCAGTCCCATACCAGCGACGAGGCCAAGCCCTTCGCCCTGTCCGTCATGCAGCACATGAACGATGCCTGCGCCAAGTGGAAGGCTGACACCAACATCGACTTCAGCCTGTACGGAACGCCGCTAGAATCTACTACCTACAAGTTCGCCAAGTGCCTGCAGAAGCGCTTCGGCATCATCGAGGGCGTTACGGATCGCACCTACATCACCAACAGCTATCACGTGCATGTGGCCGAGGAGATTGACGCCTTCACCAAGCTGCAGTTCGAGGCTGAGTTCCAGCGTCTGAGCCCTGGTGGCGCCATCAGCTACGTCGAGGTTCCCAACATGCAGGACAACATCCCCGCGGTGCTGCAGGTCATGCGCTTCATCTACGACAACATCATGTATGCCGAGCTGAACACCAAGAGCGACTACTGCCAGGTCTGCGGCTATGACGGCGAGATTCAGATCGTCGAGGACGAGGGCAAGCTGGTGTGGGAGTGCCCCAAGTGCGGCAACCGCGATGAGAGCAAGCTGAATGTGGCTCGTCGTACTTGCGGCTACATTGGCACCCAGTTCTGGAACCAGGGCCGCACTGCCGAGATCAAGGATCGCGTGCTGCATCTGTAGGAACCGTTTCACCTGCGCTTTTTCGCGTCTCGCTGGTGAACAGCGTTCCTGCTACTACAATATTTGCAAGGGGCCCCGCTTCGGGGCCCTTGTTGAAAAGGAGGGCGTATGTACTACGGCGAGATTAAAAACTGCGACATCGCTAATGGCGAGGGCGTGCGCGTGTCCCTGTTCGTGTCCGGATGCACCCTTCATTGCGTGGGCTGCTTCAACCAGGAGGCCTGGGACTTCAAGTACGGCAAGCCCTTCACCCCCGAGGTAGAGGACCATCTGATCGACTTGCTGCGTCCAAGCTACATTAACGGCCTGAGCCTGCTTGGCGGCGAGCCCTTCGAAATCCCCAATCAGCGAGCCTTGCTGCCCTTCTTGCGCAGGGTGAAGGAGACTTATCCCGACAAGAACATCTGGGCCTACACCGGCAGGCTGTACGATGTCGACCTGCAGGAGGGCGGCTCGGTGCATTGCGAATGCACCGATGAGATGCTCGACCTCATAGACGTGCTGGTGGATGGCGCCTATGTAGAGGCGGAGAAGGACATCTCCCTGGCGTTCTGCGGTTCTGCGAATCAGCGCCTCATCGACCTGAAGAAGACCCGTCGCACCGGCGAGCTTTCCTTCGTGCACCTGGCCAGTCGGGAGATCCGCTGGCAGTAGGGGAGCATGGAGCTTGCCTCGGACGTGGGGAGCGCGGTGCCTGGTCCGCGCGGCTGGCGTGGGCGTGGCTTGCGGCTGCGGAGCGCGCTCGCCCGAGACCGTTTTTTTTGTTCTTCTGTTCCTGTGGAGTTTCAGGAGAAGCCAAGGGAACCCTGCTAAGATTCGGTTCCTATGATTTCTCTGATTAAGAAGATATTCAAATTTTTCTTTTCCCTGGTAATGGCCGTGGTGGTTTGCTGCGTGCTGGTGGTGGCTGTCCCCAATCTGTGGGAGGTGGGCACCTCGTCGCTGCATATGGTCAGTGAGGAAGAGGCTGGCGATGCAGCTCAGACCGACGGCACCACCTATGACGCCATTCTGGTGCTGGGAGCTGCGGTCTACGCCGATGGCACCCCTTCAACCATTCTGCAGGACCGCCTCGATGTGGCCATTCGCCTGTATCAGGCAGGGGTGGCCCCGAAGATCATCATGAGCGGTGACAATCGGGATGCCAACTACAACGAGTGCTACAACATGAAGAGCTATGCCATTGCCGCAGGCGTTCCCAGCGAGGACGTCTTCTGCGACCATCGGGGCGTGTGCACCTACGACAGCATGTACCGGGCCAAGAACGTCTTCGGGGTGGAATCCCTCATGGTGGTCACCCAGAGCTACCACCTGTACCGGGCGCTGTTCGACGCCAACGGCCTGGGCATTGACGCCTGGGGCGTGGGCAGCGACATTCATGAGTACGCCGACCAGGATTATTACGACAAGCGTGAGGTCCTTGCCCGCATCAACGACTTCAAGAAGGTGCTGTGCAAGGAGACCTCCGAGTACCTGTCGGAGCCAGTGAGCCTCGACCAGTCGGGAGATGTGACCTACTGGTAGGCCTTGTAGGAGATGCGGCTTGTTGGTGAGTCTAGTGGGGTGTGACCCCATTGACAGGCCTTGCGGGGGACGTGGCCTGCCTGAAGCTTCGAGCGCTTTTGCAATCTCGTTCATGCAGTCGTCGCCTTATTCATAGTGGAAAAGGGGAGGCCCCCAAGCAAACGCTTGGGGGCCTCCTGGTGTGGTTGGCGTGTTTCGGCGTTGGCCTTAAGCGTCAGCCTGCTTCAGCAGACCGTAGCCACCGTTCTCGCGGCGATAGAGAATGCAGAAGGCATTGGTATCGCGATCGATGTAGCCGTAGAAGTCGTGACCCAGAAGGTCGATGGCGATGAGTGCCTCTTCCTCGGTCTTGGGCTCGAACTCTACTTCCTTCACGCGGACGATTTCCTCGTCAGCGCCGGAAAGCTCTGCCATGAGGGCATCGAGGTCGAGGTCGCCGGTGCCGAAGGTTTCAGCGATGCCGTCTGCGCCGTGGCGACGGTTCACAACCTTGGTCTTGTACTTGCGGAGCTGACGCAGAACCTTGGCAGCTGCGATGTCGATGGCAGCGTACATGTCGTTCTCGTTCTCCTGAACGCGGATGACATGACCCTTGGTGCGCAGGGTTACCTCGCAGACGCAAGGTAGGGCGTTAGAGCGGTTGCGCTCGGCGGAGAGTTCTACTTCGGCGGTCATCTCGATATCCATGGCCTTCATGGAATCGGTGATCTTCTCCTCGGCGTAGCTGCGGAGAGCTGGGGTGACGGTGATGTTGCGACCGGTTACCGTGATTTCCATAAACACACCTTTCTCTGTATGCGATTTCCCGGGTCTTTCTGCACTGACCGAAGGGGAGAATCGCTTGGTTCGTCTATGTGCAACTTCAGAATAGCGCAACTTTAACCTCTGGTGGAGTATTGCGTTTTTCCTGGTAATAGGCTTACACACAAGGTCTTCATTTATTTTCGACGAGCCGTGCACAACTGGTCGGGGCGTGCCCTTTACTCTTCAAAGCAGGATGAGAATCTCGGCCGCAATTGCAGCGGGCAACGGCTCGCGAAGCGGCGTGCGGCGGCTTGCGAAGCGACGGGCGCCGGCTTGCGAAGCGGTGTGTGGCGGCTCGCGGAGGCGTTCTGGGGCGGTTTGCGAATCGCTTTGCGGGCGTTGCGGACGCGGTGCGCAGCTGTTCGTTCGCCGCTTTTCCCGTTTGCGGAGGCCAGGGTGGCCCTTGCCGTATGCGCAGGGATTGTGTGGTACCATAGCGGACGTATGGATTGTCATTCGGGATGTGGCTCAGTTTGGTAGAGCGCTGCGTTCGGGACGCAGAGGCCGCCGGTTCGAATCCGGTCATCCCGACCAGTGGGTCTGCGCCCTGCTGGCCTTCCTGCAGAGATACAGAAATAAGTTTGGAGGAATCCATGATCCCTAAAATCGGCCCTCTTGAGTTGATCGTCATTCTCGTTGTCGTGCTGCTTCTCTTCGGACCTAAGAACCTTCCAAAGCTTGGTAGCGCAATTGGCAAGACCGTGAAGAACCTTCGCGACGGCCTGAACAGCGGCAAGAAGGATAAGAAGAAGGAAGAGGAGGCTGCAGAGTCCGAGCCTCAGGCCATCGAGGCTGAGGTGGAGTCTAAGCCCGAGCCCAAGGCGGAGACCGTCGACGTTCCCGTTGAAGGCAAGCCTGCTCCCAAGTCTTCTGAGGAGTAAGCAAAAGAAGTCGGAGCCCAGTTCCCCTGACTTTGTTGCATTCATAGATTTTTTAAGCATGCCATCCTGCGGGGTGGCATGTTGACGAATTGAAGTATCATATACAGCTGTCGTTTTCTAACGGAGGTATAGACAGTTATGGCTGAATCTGAATACGTACTCACCCAGGAAGGTAAGGAGAAGCTCGAGGAGGAGCTTCACTACCTCGAGAACGAGAAGCGCGCTGAGGTTGGCGAGCGCATCCGCGTTGCCCGCGAGTTCGGCGACATCTCTGAGAACTCTGAGTACGATGATGCTAAGAACGAGCAGGCTCAGATGGAAGCTCGCATTGCCGAGATTAACTACATCCTGTCTGAGGCTACGGTGGTCAGCACCCCTAAGCGTTCGAGCAAGGTGAACATCGGCGCTAAGGTCACGGTCGATTGGGGCGGCAAGGAGCGCGTCTTCAACATCGTGGGCTCTGCTGAGAGCAACATCGCCGAGAACAAGATCTCTAACGAGAGCCCTGTGGGAGCAGCGCTCATCGGTCACAAGAAGGGTGACACCGTTACTGCGACGGGGCCAACCGGACGTGAGATCAGCATGGTGATTCTGAAGATCGAGCATTAAAGGAAACGGCCCCTTGGGGCCGTTTTTTGTTTGAAGCCCTGCATGGGGCGGCTAAATGGCCTTTGCGGCGGCGAAAAAGCCCCGTTGCAAGGGCGACTCCGATGACGAAACTTCCCTCGGAAACCAGGGTTTCCGAGGTTTCCATTTCTGAGAAAGGTAGTGAATGAGCGAGGAAATTAAGACCGAGACCCCTGTGATCGAGGACGACCCCATCGAGGTTCGCCGCGCCAAGCGCGCCGCCCTCATCGAGGCAGGTAAGGAGCCCTATGGCCACGCCTTCCCCGTCACCCATCACGTAGAGGAGCTTGACGAGAAGTACGCCAACCTCGAGGACGGCGAGACCACCGAGGATAGGGTGGTCATTGCCGGACGCCTCATGTCCAAGCGCAATCAGGGCAAGATCATCTTCGGCGAGCTGCGCGACAGCACCGGCGACATTCAGCTGTTCTGCCGCATCAACGCTCTGGGCGAGGAGGCCTTCGAGGAGCTGAAGGACATCGACATGGGCGACTGGATTGGCGTCGAGGGCGTTATGATGCGCACCCGTCGCGGCCAGCTGTCCGTTGCCGTTGACTCCTTCGAGCTGCTGAGCAAGAGCCTGCGTCCTCTGCCCGAGAAGTTCCACGGCCTGGCTGACAAGGAGATCCGCTATCGCCAGCGCTATGTCGACCTGATCGTGAACCCCGAGGTGAAGGACACCTTCGCAAAGCGTTCTAAGATCGTGTCCGCCATCCGCCGTTATATGGAAGAGCAGGGCTTCATGGAGGTAGAGACCCCCTTCCTGCACTCCATCATGGGTGGCGCCAACGCACGCCCCTTCACCACCCACTTCAACGCTCTCGATCGCGATTACTACCTGCGCATCGCCACTGAGCTGCCCCTGAAGCGTTTGCTGGTGGGCGGCTTCGAGAAGGTCTTCGAGATCGGCCGTCAGTTCCGCAACGAGGGCATGGATCCCTTCCACAACCCCGAGTTCACCACCATGGAAGCCTACCAGGCCTTCACCGACCTTGACGGCATGATGGAGCTGACCCAGGGCTACATTCAGGCTGCTGCCATGGCTGCCTGCGGCACCCTGCAGATCACCTACCAGGGCACCGAGGTCGACCTGTCCGGCGAGTGGCCTCGCCGCACCATGGCCGAGCTGGCCACCGAGGGTGCTGGCGAAGAGGTGAGCTTCGATCGCAGCCGTGAGGATCTGGTTGCCATTCTCGAGCGCAACGGCGGCCATGCCGAGGACGCCTGGGGCAAGGGCAAGCTCATTGCCGAGATCTTCGAGGCCGTTGCCGAGGAGAAGCTCATTCAACCCACCTTCGTCATCGACCATCCTCTGGAGGTTTCCCCTCTGGCTAAGAAGAAGCCTTCCGATCCTAACTACACCCAGCGTTTCGAGCTGTTCATCATCGGCCACGAGTACGCTAACGCCTTCACCGAGCTGAACGACCCCGTCGATCAGGCTGAGCGCTTCCAGGCTCAGGTTGACGCCAAGGACTTCGGCGACGACGAGGCCATGGGCTTCGACCACGATTACATCCGTGCTCTCGAGTACGGCATGCCTCCTGCTGGCGGCGTGGGCATTGGCATCGACCGTCTGGTCATGCTGCTCACCGACAGCCCCACTATCCGTGACGTTCTCCTGTTCCCCCACATGAGGGAGGAAGCGAGGTAGCTAACGATGGCATTCGAGAAGTTTACCGATAAGGCCCGCAAGGTCTTGGTGCTTGCCCAGGATGAGGCTCGCGCAATGCGCCAGCCCTACGTGGGCACCGAGCACCTGCTGCTGGCCCTCATCAAGGAGAAGGACGGCCTCGCCGCCCAGGCCCTTGAGCAGCTGGGGGTGCAGTATGACGACGTGGTGTCTCACATTCATCAGGTGGTGAACATCGACGAGGACGCCGATGTCTCCGGTCACCTGAGCTTCACCCCACGGGTGAAGCGCGTGCTCGAAAACGCTCTGCGCGAGGCCATGCAGATGGGCCAGAGCTTCATCAACACCGAGCACCTGCTGCTGGGCATCGTCCGCGAGGACGGCGGCACCGCTATGGACGTCCTGAATCGTCTGGGCGTCTCTGGCGACACCATCCGCGCTGCCCTGAACGACATGATCGGCTCTACCGCCGTGTTCGCTGGCCGCAACGGCTTCGACACCGGCCAGTCCTCCTCTGACAGCGTGCTGGCAGAGTTCGGCACTGACCTGACGGCAAAGGCCGCCACTGGCAAGCTCGACCCCGTCATCGGCCGTGCCGGTGAGATCGAGCGCATCATGCAGACTCTGTGTCGCCGCCAGAAGAACAACCCCATGATCATCGGCGAGCCCGGCGTGGGCAAGACCGCTGTGGTCGAGGGCCTGGCACAGCTCATCGTGGCCAAGAAGGTCCCCGACATGCTGCGCGGCATGAAGATCATCTCCCTCGACGTGTCCTCTATTGTCGCTGGCTCCAAGTACCGCGGCGAGTTCGAGGAGCGCTTCAAGAAGTGCCTGAAGGAAGTGAAGGAGCAGGGCAACGTCCTGCTGTTCATCGACGAGATTCACACCATCATCGGCGCTGGTGCCGCTGAGGGTTCCATCGATGCCGCTTCCATCCTGAAGGCCCCTCTGTCCCGCGGTGACATTCAGGTCATCGGCGCCACCACCCTCGAGGAGTACCGCAAGCACGTCGAGAAAGACGCCGCTCTCGAGCGTCGCTTCCAGCCTATCGTCATCGGCGAGCCCAACGAGGAGCAGGCCGTTCGCGTGCTGGAGGGTCTGCGCGACCGCTATGAGGCCCATCACAAGGTGCACTTCACCGATGAGGCCCTGGTGTCCGCAGTAGAGCTTTCCAACCGCTACGTGCAGGATCGCTTCCTGCCCGACAAGGCCATTGACATTCTCGACGAGGCCGGTGCCCGCATGCGCATCCGCAACATGACCCTGCCTCCCGAGCTGCAGGAGCTCGACGAGCAGCTTCGCGACGTGCAGTCTAAGAAGGCTGACGCCGCTACGTCCCAGAACTTCGAGCTGGCCGCAGCCTATCGCGACCAGGAGGCTCAGCTTCGCGAGCGTCGCGATGCCGCCCAGAAGGAGTGGGAGGAG
Source organism: Eggerthellales bacterium (assembly GCA_029225085.1). Taxonomy (GTDB): domain Bacteria; phylum Actinomycetota; class Coriobacteriia; order Coriobacteriales; family Eggerthellaceae; genus JAQXVU01. The sequence goes on from JAQXVU010000010.1 coordinate 66,479, forward strand.
CGCACCGACAAGGAGATCAAGGACGTAACCTCCGAGGACGTGGCCGAGGTCGTCTCCATGGCCACCGGCGTTCCCGTTTCCAACCTTACTGAGGCTGAGACCGAGAAGCTTCTGCGTATGGAAGACGTGTTGCATGACCGTGTTATCGGCCAGGAGGAGGCGGTCACCGCTGTCTCCAAGGCTATTCGCCGCAGCCGCAGCGGCCTGAAGGATCCTAAGCGTCCCGCTGGCTCCTTCATCTTCCTGGGCCCCTCTGGCGTGGGCAAGACGGAGCTTTCCAAGGCTCTGGCCGAGTTCCTCTTCAACTCCGAGGACGCCCTCATTTCCTTCGACATGTCCGAATACATGGAAAAGCACACGGTGTCCCGTCTGGTTGGTTCCCCTCCGGGATACGTGGGTTACGACGAGGGCGGTCAGCTCACCAAGGCTGTACGTCAGCGTCCCTACTCCGTGGTCCTCTTCGACGAGATCGAGAAGGCGCACCCCGATGTGTTCAATATCCTCTTGCAGATTCTGGAAGAGGGTCGTCTCACGGACGCACAGGGTCGCAGCGTCGACTTCCGCAACACGGTCATCATCATGACCTCGAACGTGGGCGCTCGCGAGATCGCGCAGGAGAGTACCCTGGGCTTCTCTTCTGCTGGTAAGGGCGGCCTGTCCGACAAGGAGATTAAGAGCGCGGCTATGGCCGAGCTGAAGAAGCTCTTCCGTCCCGAGTTCCTGAACCGCGTCGACGAGATCATCGTGTTCAAGAGCCTCACCGACAAGGAGCTCTCCGAGATTGTGAACCTGCTGGTAGACGATCTGCGTCAGCGCCTCATCGCTCTGAACATGACCATCAATCTCACCGATGCGGCTACCGACTACGTGCGCAAGGAGGGAACCGACGTCACCTTCGGCGCCCGTCCTCTGCGTCGTGCCATTCAGCGTCTGTTGGAAGACCCCATTTCCGACCAGATTCTGGAAGGAAAGTGGACGAGCGGTTCGGTCATCGACGTCGACTTCGACGAGGAGGCCAAGGAGCTCACCTTCACTGCTGGTTCCGGCTCTATCCCTGCTCCTCGCAAGCGCGATAACATCGCCGCTGAGGCCGAGCTGTTGCTGCAGGGCTACGACCTGGGCAACACCGGCAGGGCGCTGGGCGGCTCTGGCGGTGGCGCCATGAGCGGCGGTGCCGCAGACTAAGCTGGTTGCGGGCGAGCCGAGCGCACCGGTGGGTTTCGTGCTGATTTGGTTGTGCAAGGCGTAAGCCCCAGACTGAGCTGAGTCGCAAGGCAAAGTGAACTACAATAGCTGCAGCGGCGGTTTTCCGTCGCTGCAGTTTTCTACGTTCTACGAGAATTCATTGGCCCAGCAAGGGCCGCGTTATATGCAAGGAGGGCATAATGGCGGAGCATAAGGCAACGGGCAACGCCACCGATCCCGTATGGGTCCCACCGGTACTCTCATCCTTCAATTCCATGGTCGAATCCGGTGCGGGGGAGGGAGCTTCCTCGGCGCCTGTCATTCATCCCGGCGTGGTAGATAAGAAGGCCAAGACCGCCGCCATTCTGCTGGCTGGCGGCTCTGGCGAGCGCTTCCGCCGTCAGGGCGGCAAGCAGCTGGTAGACATTGCCGGTCGTCCCACCCTCTCTTGGTCCCTGCAGGCTCTCGATGCCTGCCCTGACGTGGGCCTCATCGTGCTGGTTGGTCCTGAGGACCGCCGTGAGGAGTACTTCGAGAAGGCGGTCGAGCCCTTCGGCTTCGTGACCCCCATCGTCTTCGCCGAGGCGGGAACCAGCCGTCAGGAGTCTGCCTTCAGCGGTCTGTCCGCTGTGCCCGACAGCTATGAGTTCGTGGTGCTGCATGACGGTGCCAGGCCCCTGATCTCCGCCGAGGAGATCCTGCATACCATCAACACGGTGAAGGGTGACCTCCTGGCCGACGGCGCTATCGTCGCCTATCGCTCTATCGACACCCTGAAGGTGGTCGAGGACGGTATGGTGGTGGGCACTCCCGATCGCTCCGTGCTCTGGAACGCTCAGACTCCCCAGGTCTTCCGTACCGGCATCTACCGCCGTGCCCATGCCGCTGCTTTGGCTGATGGCTTCGTGGGCACCGACGACTCCTCCCTCATCGAGCGCTTGGGCGGTCGCGTGGTGGTGGTCGAGGGTTCCCGCAGCAACATCAAGCTGACGGTTCCCGAGGACTATCGCACGGTGACCAACGCCCTGCTCGACCTGTTCAACGGCAAGATGCAGCGTGTGGAAGATGGGGCTGCAGCCAAGCCCGCTGCCAGCCAGCCTGCTGATGCCGCAACCGACCAGCCCGCTGCCGATGCTGATTCAAAGGCAGAGTAGGGGGCCCGGTGAGCGAATCATTTCTGCAGTTTGATCCCCGTGACCTGCGCATTGGCCAGGGTATGGATGTGCACGCCCTGGTAGAGGGCCGTCCGCTGATCATCGGCGGCGTGAACATCCCCCACGAGAAGGGCCTCGACGGTCACTCCGACGCCGACGTGCTGGCCCACGCCATTGCCGACGCCTTGCTCGGCGCTGCTCGCTTGGGCGATATCGGCAAGCTGTTCCCCGATACGGACCCCGCCTACAAGGGGGCCGACTCCCTGGTGCTTCTGGGTCATGTGGCCCAGGCCGTGCGGGATGCCGGCTTCGACATCCTCGACGTCGATTCCGTCATCGCTGCCCAGCGCCCCAAGCTGTCTCCTCACCGGGACGCCATGCGAGAGAATCTGGCTCGTGCCATGGGGCTGCCTACGGAGAACGTGGGCGTGAAGGCCACCACCACGGAATGGCTGGGCTTCGAAGGTAGGGAAGAGGGCATCTCGGCTACCGCCAGCTGCCTGCTCTGTCGATGTCGTTAGCCGTCAGGCATCTTCCAAATCTGTTTTGCGGGATATAGCATTACTGCGAAACAACGTATGGGCGAAGCCCCCACGATGCGCGAGCCTTCGCGCTGGGACTGCCGCCACGCAACGCTCTTTCACGCATGTTCGGCCCAGGAGGACCCCATGATTAAGCTTTACAACACCCAGACTCACCAGAAGGAAGAGTTCAAGCCCGTTGAAGAGGGCAAGGTGCGCATGTACGTCTGCGGACCAACGGTCTACAACCGCATCCACATCGGCAACGCCCGCACCTTTATCTCCTTCGACACCATTCGCCGCTACTTCATGTATCGCGGCTATGAGGTGACCTTCGTGCAGAACGTCACCGATGTCGACGATAAGATCATCACCAAGGCAAACCAGGAGGGCCGCACCGCCGCCGAGGTCGCCTCTGAGTTCACCGATGCCTTCATCAGCGACATGCGCGCCGCCGGCGTCATGGATCCCGACGTGCGCCCTAAGGCCACCAAGGAGATCGGCGAGATGATCAAGCTGGTGAAGACCCTTATCGACAAGGGCCACGCCTACGCCACCGAGGAAGGCGACGTGTACTTCTCTGTTCGCTCCTTCCCCGAGTACGGCAAGCTTTCTGGTCGCAACATCGACGAGATGGAAGGCGGTCATCGCGAGCTCCGCGCCGATGGTCAGGGTCTGGAAGATCGCAAGCGCGATCCGCTGGATTTCGCCCTCTGGAAGGCGGCAAAGCCCGGCGAGCCCTCTTGGGGCTCCCCTTGGGGACAGGGTCGTCCCGGCTGGCACATCGAGTGCTCCGCTATGTCTAAGAAGTACCTGGGTCTGCCCATCGACATTCACGGTGGTGGCGCTGACCTGGTGTTTCCTCATCATGAGAACGAGGTGGCTCAGTCCGAGGCCGCCTATGGCTGCTGCTTCTCGAACTACTGGATGCACGGCGGCATGCTGCAGGTGAATCACGAGAAGATGTCGAAGAGCCTGGGCAACTTCCTGCTGCTGAACGAGGTTCTCGAGCGCACTGACCCTGTGGTGCTGCGCATGCTCATGCTGCAGACTCACTACCGCAGCCCCCTCGACTTCTCCGATGAGCGCCTCGATGAGAGCGCCCAGTCCGTGGCTCGCATCGCCAACGCCCTGAAGAACATGAATTGGGCCATCGCCCATGCCGAGGGAGAGGGCTCCCTCATCGACGCCGAGGGCCTGGCCGCTCGCGCGCAGGCAATGAAGGACTCCTTCATTGAGTCTATGGACGACGACTTCAACACTGCTGGCGCCCTGGGTCACATCTTCACCTTCGTGGGCGACATCAACACCATGTGCGTGAACCGCGCCATCTCCGCTTCCGATGCCCTGGTGGTGAAGGCCGCCCAGGATACCCTGGTGGAGCTTCTGAACGTTCTGGGTCTGCCCATTCAGGCTGCCGAGGACACTTCTAACTATCCCGCCGAGACTGTTACCCTCGCTGCTGAGCTGGCAGGATACGAGGGCTCCGATCCCGCTGAGGCAGCGTCGGCCCTGCTCGATGCCCGTGCTGCTGCTCGTAAGGCCAAGGACTTCGCCACCGCCGACAAGGTGCGCGACGGCCTCACCAGTCTGGGATTCACCATCGAGGACACCCCTCAGGGTGCCCGCGTCACCTTCAACGGTTAGGCGCTAGCCTATATACACGAACGCAATCGGCCCGTTGTGAGACGGGCCGATGTTACGAGGAGCCTGGAAACCGGCATGTCGAGGCACCTAGAAGCCAACATACATTCGACGTTAGGAACTAATGAGCAACAAAGAAGGTCAGCAAAAGAGCCCTGTCTCGAGGAAGGGGCAGGGCGTCGATAAAACGGTGCGCATGGGCAATGCTCCCGTGCCCGGACTGCTGTTGGAGTTCGCCATTCCCTCTATCGTGGGCATGCTCATCAACAGCTGCTACAACGTAATCTCTACTATTTTCCTGGGTCAGGCCATGGGTGCTGCGGGCCTTGCCGTTACCACGGCGGCCTTTCCCATCATGATCATCTTCATGGCTCTGGCCATGCTGGTGGGCAACGGCGGCAACGCTCTGGCCTCCCTGCGCTTGGGCCAGGGCAAGCGCGACGCTGCTGAGCTCTCCCTGGGCAACACGGTGACCTTGGGCATCATCATCTCCGTTATCGTGTTCGCCTTCGTGTCTATCCCGCCCTGCATGGATCTGCTCCTTTCCATCTCCTCGACCACGCCGGAGATCTACGAGCTCACCCGCAACTACGTGTGGATCCTCGCCGCAGGCGTTGTCTTCCAGGTCATCGGCCTGGGCGTGAACAACTTTATCCGTACCGCAGGCGCTCCCAATCGCGCTCTGGTGACCATGCTCATCGGTGCGTTCTCCAGTATCTTCTTCAACTGGCTGTTCGTCATGGTCTTCGGTTGGGGTGTGGAAGGCTCCGCTCTGGCTACCGTGGTGGGCTGGTTTTTGTCCTGCATCTCGGTGCTGTGGTACTTCGTGCTGACCCCTGGCGTGCCCCTGAAGCTCCGCGCCCGGTACATGCCTCTGGATGGTCCTGTGGTGAAGGAGATCCTCACCCTGGGCATGGCAAGCTTCCTGCTGCAGACGGCGAACTGCGTGGCCAATCTCTTCGTGAACTACCAGCTGGTGAAGTACGGTGCTCTGGCACCTATTGGCGCCGAGAATGCTCTGGCATCTATTGGCGTCGTGGGCAAGATCGCCGGCATCGCCTTCATGCCCATTGTGGGTGTGGCTACCGCCGCCCAGCCCCTCATCGGTTACAACTACGGTGCGGGCAAGCTGAAGCGCGTGCGTCAGACGTTGGGCTTCGCCATTCTGTACGCCATCATTCTGGGCGTTGCCATTTGGGCGGTAACCCGTATCTGGCCCACCCAGATCGTGGGCGCCTTTGGCGTGGCTGACGACCTGATGGAACTCAGCCTCTTTGCGCTGGAAGTGCAGATGCTCCTCATCCCGGTGGTGGGCGTGCAGGTATGCTCCGGCAACTACTTCCAGGCTACGGGCCAGCCTATGAAGAGCATCTTCCTGTCCCTCATCCGTCAGGTTCTGTACTTCATCCCCGCGCTGCTCATCCTGCCCGAGGTGCTGCCTCTGTTCCTGCCAGTCGATGGTCTGAACGCTATTTTCGCGACCTGGCCGGTGGCTGACGCTCTGTCCGTGGTGACGGCGGGCATCTTCATCGCCTTCGAGCTTCGTCGCCTTGGCAAGTTGGAGCGCGGTGAGATCACCGACAAGTATGCTGGCGTCGGCCATGGTGACGCTCATGCCAGTGACACTCATGCCAGTGACGCTCATGCCGGTGACGGCCATGCCGGTGACGCTCATGCCACCGCCGACCATGCTGGTGACGCTCATGCCACCGCCGACCGTGCTGAGGGTAAAGCTACAGAAGAAGCGCCCGCATCTGAGAAGGCATAGGCTTTCACAAGCTTTGAACGCGCATCGGAGCGCGGTGCGTGTTAATTTCGCTCGTTGCGCGTAAAAAGAGGGGGACGACCGTTTGGTCGTCCCCCCTTGCGTTTGCGGTCGTGAATTCCGAAGTCGCAGGCGCTAGCAGATCTCGGAGAAGTCGAAGCCCGCTGAGCCACCGCCACGGCTGGCGAAGCGGTCGGACATGCCCATGCCGCCGAACTCATCGAACTCGTCGAAGCCGCCCCTTTCGGAAATCAGGGTATCCTCGCGGAAGTCCTGCATGGCGGGCCAGGGGTTGGTGAGGTCGACGATGGCGGCCTTCGTTACCAGGCGTTCTTCCACACTGACGATGGCGACGCTGGGGTTAGAGCCCTCACGGGGATCGGTGGGGGAACCAGGGTTCAGCCAGATGACTCCCTTCGAAGTTTCCATCGAAGGAACGTGGGTGTGGCCAGAGATAACGCACTCGCACCTGCGGGGTAGTTCGCCTAGGTCTTCCAACTTATGCACCAGGGCGAAGCGGCAGCCGTCGAAGGAAGGGGTGAGCTTGTCGGCTACGCGAGGGCCGTAATCGAGGTCGCGGTCGCAGTTGCCGTATACCATGGTGGTAGGGGCAATGGTTCGCAGCTCATCGAAGGTTTCGAGGCTGCAGGTGTCGCCAGCGCAGAGAATGGCGCCGCAGCCTGCGAAGACCTCGTGGACGATTTCAGGCAGCGGACCGTGAATGTCTGAGATGACTCCAATATTCATAAGGGACTCCTGTTCTTTCCCGTGGGTTTCGGGAAGACAGTATAGAATAAGCACACGCACGGGGTACTACCCCGACGTTTTCTTCACGATTCGACCCCCGAAAGGGAGATAGCAGTATGGCTGAATATATCGAGGGCAAGCGCCCTATCCTAGAGGCAATGCGCAACGGCATGACCCTGTCTACGATCTTCATGGCGGACAACCTGAAGCAGGACAGCCTGGTTACCGACGTGCTGCGCAAGGCCAAGAAGTTCGATGTGCCGGTGAAGAAGGTTCCCCGCAAGAAGCTGGACGAGATGTCCGAGCGCGGTAGCCATCAGGGCCTCATCGCCAAGACCCAGGGCTTCCCCTATGTGAACCTGCAGGAGATTGTAGATGCTGCCACGAAGAAGGCCGAGGAAACCGGCTCTGCTCTGGTGATCCTCCTCGATCACATCACCGATGCTGGCAATCTGGGCGCCATCGCTCGTTCCGCTGAGGTGGTGGGTGCTTCCGGCATCGTCATCCCCAACAAGCGCAGCGCTCATGTAACGGCCGCTACCTACAAGAGCTCCGCCGGTGCCATCGCCAGCATGAAGGTTGCGCAGGTAGCTAACCTGAAGCAGGCCATCGACCGCCTGAAGGAGGCGGGCTTCTGGGTGGCCGGTGCTTCTGAGCATGCCAAGGACACTCTGTGGAAGGCCAACTTGAAGGGCAAGATGGTGCTGGTCATGGGCAACGAGGGCGAGGGACTTGCTCGCCTCACCCAGGAGAACTGCGACTTCTTCGTGACCTTGCCTCAGTTCGGCAAGACCGCTTCTCTGAATGTTGCCCAGGCTTCCACCGCGCTTATGTACGAATGGCTCCGACAGAACTATGACGACTAAGAATTCGAAATCTTCGAAGCCCCGGGGCGGTAAGCCCGCGTCCGCGAAGGCGAAGGCCGCCAAGCCCAAGGGCGACAAGAAGAAGGCCCCTGAAACTCAGGCGCCTTCCAATTCGTTGTGCCCCGTGTCCCATCTCTGCGGCGCGTGCACCGCGATTGATGTGCCCTATGATCGTCAGCTGGTCGAAAAGCAGCAGCGCATCGTCGACCTCTTCTGGCAGCAGTGCGACAAGGGCACTGACCTGCGGTTCATTAAAGGCATGAGCGATCCCTTCCACTATCGCAACAAGGTGATTTCTCCCTTTGCGCCAGGGAAGCCCCTGCCTCCTAAGAAGGGGGACAACCGCGGCAAGCACAAGGCGGCTAGCCCTCGCAGGCAGATCCTCACGGGTATGTACGCTGCGGGCACCCATCGCCTGGTGGATACCAGCGCTTGCCTGCTCGAGAACCAGACGGCCACCCAGATCATCGCGGCTATCAAGGGTCTCATGGGCAAGTTCGGCATCGAGCCCTACGACGAGGATGAAGGTACCGGCTTCATGCGTCACGCGGTGGTGCGAGTCGGTCATACCTCCGGTGAGATTCTGGTGACCTTGGTGACCAATGGGCGGGAGTTCCCTGGGGCCAAGGCCTTCGCTCGCGAGCTGGTGAAGAAGGTTCCCGCTATCACCACGGTGGTGCAGAACGTGAACACGCGGCGCACCAACGTGATCCTGGGCAATGAGGAGCAGGTGATCTACGGACCCGGCTTCATCCTCGACAACCTCTGCGGGCTGAGCTTCCGCATTTCCTCCACCAGCTTCTACCAGGTCAGCGCTGGGTCTACTCAGGAGCTGTACGAGACCGCCATGCAGCTTGTCACCTGCGAATTGCCCGACCAGCCACCTCTGCCTCAGAGTCCGGTGGTTTTGGATGCTTACTGCGGTACGGGCACCATCGGTTTGGTGGCGGCTTCTCGGATGGAAGGTGCCCAGGTCATCGGCGTCGACTCCGTGGCTTCCGCCATTGCCGATGCGCGCTTGAACGCTCGCCACAACGGCATCACCAACGCGGAGTTCGTGGCTAGCGATGCCGGCGCTTTCATGCAGGAGCGGGCGGCTAAGGGTCTGCGCCTCGATGTGCTTCTGATGGATCCTCCTCGGGCCGGTTCCGATGAGGCCTTCCTGACCAGCGCGGTTGTGGCTGACCCTGCGCGCATCGTCTACATTTCCTGCAACCCGGAGACCCAGGCGCGGGATGTGGCCTTCCTGCAGCAGCGGGGCTACGAGCTGCGAGTGGTGCAGCCGGTAGATATGTTCCCTCATACCGACCACATCGAATGCGTCTGCCTGCTGGTGAAGACGTCGGGTGAAAAGGTGGAAGCCCCGCGCGCAGACGCTGCATTTGCAAGCGAACCCCTGAAGCTTGCGGGCGAAGCCGAAGGGATTTCGGGCGAAGATGTAGATGCCCCAAGCGAAGACGTTGAGAAGGAGGCTTAGGATGGCTCAGCGAAGGAAGCGTGTGCTCATCGTTGATGGCTATAACGTGTTGCGCAGCGGCTATCGTTATCGCAACATCACGTCTCCCGACTACACTCATGACGCCTTCAATCGTGCTCGTGAGCTGCTCATAAACGACGTGACCCTGTTCTCCGGTAAGGAGTATCGTGCGGTGATCGTCTTCGATGGCTACGGCAATGACTATTCCACTGGCGAGCCCACGAAGGTCGGCGGTGTGGAAATCGTCTTCTCGCCGAAGGGCCAGAGCGCGGATAAGGTCATAGAGAAGTATGCCCATGATGCGCGGGAACGAGGCTGTGAGGTCATGGTGGTTACCAGCGACGCCACCATTCAGGATACGGTGTTCGGTGGCAACGTCGACCGCATGAGTGCAGCGGGCTTCTGCCATGAGATGGAGCTGTACCACAAGGACGTGCAGCAGGAGGAGCACCCTAAGGCTTCTCGTAAGAACACTCTGCAGGATCGCATAGACGGCGACACCCTTGCCAAGCTCATCGCCCTGCGCGACGGCAAGTAGAGTCGTCTGTGTGGCAGCAGGCGGATTGTTCGTGCGGCAGCGAGCAGGACAGGCCTGGCGCATGATTGGTAGCGGTGACCTGAATTAGACCCACTAACTTTGCAATGAAAAATCCCCGGGAGCTAAGCTCTCGGGGATTTCGTGTTCGAAGAGGTGCTTGTCGGTGGTTACTTCTTCACCACGGTCTTGGCTACCTTGGCCTTCTTCAGGGTAGGCCGTTCTTTCTTGATGTTTCGCATGGTCACCAAGATGGCGACGATGAGGAAGATGTTCACGAAGCAGGTGAACTCGGGAATCGAGAGAACGCCGAAGAAGAAAGTGCCGAAGCCGATGGACATGACTGCCCACAGACCCAGCAGGAACAGGGTGAAGGATGGGTTAGCCTTGTCGTACATCCAGCGGAAGCCCTGTACGTGGATGATGCTCACGATGATGGCGGTAAGCAGGTTGAACAGGCCGATGTAGCGAAGCATGTCCGCAACGGAATTGCCGTTGTACATGTTGCCGCCGTAGGTTTCCATCTCGAAACCGGAGTACTGCTGACCCTGACCGTAGGAGACCACTGCGAGAACGCCGCCCAAGATGATCATGAGGATGCCCCAGATGAAGATGGCGTTGAACAAGTTGTGCATGAGCTTGCGAGTCTTGGTCATGGGGTAGCCGTCGTCGCCGATGCGTACGCCATCCTTGTCGTAGTTAATGATAAGGGGTTGCTTTTCGGGCTTTGGCTCGGGGTTCAGAGGGTCAGTTTGCTTCTTAGATTTGGGACGAAGACTGAAGGCCATAGTTCCTCCCTATATATGACGGTTGGTATAGAGCAAAGGAACATATCTATAAAGCAAATTAATGAGATACGTCCCAAGATTTGATTGATTGTATCTAAATCAGAGGAAATCGAAAGTCAGACAGAATGCTAGGGCTGTTTAAATATTCATAATCTTAATTAAAAAATTGTACAAATTCGGTTATCCCAAATATAAATCGATAGACCTAGCACATAAGAATGTAAAAAAATGGCGAGAAAAAATAAATCTATAGAATTTGACCAATGGTATTTCTGTGAACGCTGTCATATAGTCTCCAATAGATTTGGTGAATAGTGAACTCGCAAAAGTAGTCATTGCATCAATGAATCACTGCCAGATGGGTGATTGGGATGCATTTTTGTGGGTCGACTAGAAACCGGTTACGGCGCGTGAACGCCGGACCCCTAAGCAGGGAGGGGTGTGCTGGTCCCTGTAAGTTTTAGGCTCGATCGTGTGCGAGCCTATGAAAATGAGAAAGGAAGGCGATCAACATGGCAGACCTCAAGTCGTACCACGGCATTGCTGCACGTATTGACCGTATGCCTATCTCCAACTTCCACAGGAAGATCCTGTGGCTGCTGGGTGGCGTTACGTTCTGCGACTCCGTCGACATGGCTGTTGGTGGTCCTATCGGCATGGTCCTGCAGGACCAGGGCTTCATGACCCTCGAGCAGTTCGCATTCTTCAACTCCATCACCATGGTGGGTTACCTCTTCGGCGGTCTGATGGCTGGCGCCATCGCCGACTCCATCGGCCGTAAGAAGGCAGTTCTGATCTGCGGCTCTATCTTCACGGTATTCTGCTTCGTCGCTGCTGCATCTCCCGATGCAACGTTCCTGACTGCATGCCGCTTCTTCATGGGCCTCGGTCTGGGTGCTGCGTTCCCAGCTGGCTACAGCTGCCTGACTGAGTACACTCCTCCACAAAAGCGTGGTCAGTACCAGTCCTATGTTGGCCTCATCGCCAACACCGGTACCCTGGTTGCATCCTTCATCAACCTGATCGTTCTGCCAATCGCCGGTTGGCGCGAGGTGTTCATCATCTGCGGTTGCATCGGTGCGATCATCATGGCTCTCTGCTTCTTCTTCCTGGCAGAGTCCCCACGTTGGCAGGCAATGATGGGCAAGAACGACCTTGCTGACGCCACCGTCACCAAGCTCGAGCAGGATTCCATCGCCAAGGGCCTGGTCGTTCCTGAGGTGACTCAGGAGGAGATCGACAAGCGCGTTGCCGAGGGCGAGGTTAAGCAGCTTCCTTGGAGCTTCCTGTTCAAGAAGAACATGATCACCCGTACCCTGACCGCAATGTTCCTCTGCTTCACCATGAACGTTCTGGTTTACACCGTGATTTCTTGGACTCCAACCATCCTGAAGGCAAACGGCTTCGACGTTCAGCTGTCCACCCTCATGACCGTCGTCATGCAGTGCGGCATCCCCGTTGGCGTCGGCCTGCTCACCTTCTACGTAGAGAAGGTTAACCGCAAGACCATCCTGATCGTGACCTACATCCTGATCGCCATCCTTGGTCCTATCTGGTCCATGCTGCCTACCGATCAGCCTTACCTGGTCATGGGCTTTGGCTTCCTGGTGTGCGTCTTCACCTTCACCAACTCCGTTACCACCGCTGCTATCTACCTGTCCGAGCCTTTCCCAACTGCCTGCCGTATCCGCGGCGCTGGCGTTGCAAACGCATTCGGTCGTCTGGGCGGCATCTTCAGCCCAATGTGGATCGCATTCTTCGTGGCTTCCCCAATCGGTACCACTGGTGCTTACCTCGTTAACTCCTGCCTGGCCATTTGCATGGCTATCTGGCTGGCAATCTTCGGTGTTGAGACCCGTGGCAAGACCCTTGAGGAGATCACCGAGGGTCTGTTGGACAAATAACGAGTCCGGTTCCTGTCCGTCCGTGATGATCGGTTAGGAAACACCCGTAAGTCCCACATCTGGATTGCCAAGCAATTAACGGGACGAGGAGCGCAAGGGAATTTCCCTTGCGCTCCTTTTTTGTGCCCAAAGTGGGTGGATTGCTTGCGTTCGAAAGGGCATGCAAAAGCAGGGGAGGGCTTCCTTGTGAGGGTGGTTTTCCTTCTTTCAGCCCTCGATCTGAGCGGGCTGGCGAGAAACGAACTATGTGCCAATCTGAGGCTCGGGAAAGGCCTCCTTTTGGCGAGAGATGGAACATATGCGCACTTCGGGTCTCGCAACCCAGTCTAGCTTCCTTCTCCGAGTCCCTCGGCCTTTGCCGTAGCCCTCTGTTACGCCCCGTTTCGCCTGAAAATGGGGCGTAATTCGGGTGCGAATTTGGAAAGGGCCGCCACCAGCCCTTTTCGCCGTAGCCTCGTTCCCGACCTGGCCCCGCTCGAAGGCTGCCCGCCCGCCGCGAAGTGCACATATAGTTCGTTCGCAGCCAATCCGACCCCGAATGGGAGGGGCAAATTGGCACATAGTCGATTCCCATCCAGAAAGTGGCACATGTTCCGTTTCCGGCCATCTGAAAAGATCGCGCAGCCCGCCTAGGATGGGCACAGCGGTGCTTCGCTGTCGCCTCGGGCAAGCGCTGAGAGTTCGCAGCGGATTGCGGGCTCATGCGTGCCCTCAACGCGGCGAGCAGGTTCCTGGCCCTTTATCACAAATTTCGAAAAAAATACATATCTCAAAAAAATTTTTGTTGACCTGGGCTATGAGCCGTAATAAAGTGTTGAACTGCTATTGTCTAGCACCAAATTGGCATCTTCCGAAGGAGGAAACGTCTCGTGGCCAACGTTGATAAGAATGCTTTCAACACGCGCTACCGCGATCGCGAAAGCTTTGCGAAGATTCCGAGCATCGTCGATGTTCCCAATCTTATCGCAATCCAGACAGAGAGCTTCCAGTGGTTCAAGGAGGAGGGTCTGAGCCAGACCTTCGCCGATATCAGCCCCATTGAGAGCACCACGAAGGATATGTGCGTCGAGTTCGGCGACCATTACTTCGGTGACCCCAAGTTCACGGTAGAGGAGTGCCGCAAGCGCGACGTTTCCTACCAGGCTCCTCTGTTCTGCGAGATTCGCTTTATTAATAGAGTAACCGGTGAGATCAAGGAGCAGGAAGTATTCATGGGCGACTTCCCCATGATGACTCCTCAGGGCACCTTCATCATCAACGGTACTGAGCGCGTTATCGTGTCTCAGCTGGTTCGTAGCCCTGGTGTGTACTTTTCCACCGAGCGCGACCGTCCTTCCAACCACCTCATCTACAATGCGAAGATCATCCCTTCCCGTGGTAGCTGGCTGGAGTTCGAGACCGACAAGCGCGACATCCTGTCTGTCCGCATCGACCGTAAGCGCAAGCAGCCTGCAACCCTGATCCTCCGCGCACTGGGCCTCGCTGAGACCCGCGAGGAGATCGTGGAGCTGTTGGGTAACTCCGAGATGGTGCAGCGTACCCTCGATCGCGACCCTGCAACCACCAAGGAAGAGGCTCTCATCGAGCTGTACAAGCGCTTCCGTCCCGGTGAGCCTTCCACCATCGACTCCGCTCGTGCTCTGCTCGAGGGCCTGTTCTTCAACCCTCAGCGCTATAACCTGGCCGACGTGGGTCGTTACAAGATCAACAAGAAGCTCGGCTTCGATCCTGAGGATAAGACCACCGTTCTTACCGAGCAGGACATCATCGAGACCATGCGTTACATCGTGGCTCTGCACGATGGCCAGCCTGGCTACACCGTCGACGACATCGACCACTTCGGCAACCGTCGTATCCGCACTGTTGGCGAGCTGATTCAGAACCAGTTCCGTATCGGCCTGTCCCGTATGGAGCGCGTTGTCCGCGAGCGCATGAGCATGCAGGAGCCTGACGAGATCACTCCTCAGTCCCTCATGAACATCCGTCCTATCGTGGCTGCCATCAAGGAGTTCTTCGGTTCCTCCCAGCTGTCCCAGTTCATGGATCAGACCAACCCTGCTGCAGGCATCGCTCACAAGCGTCGTCTGTCCGCTCTGGGTCCTGGCGGTCTGTCTCGTGAGCGTGCAGGCTTCGAGGTTCGAGACGTTCACACCTCCCACTATGGCCGCATGTGCCCCATTGAGACCCCTGAAGGTCCTAACATCGGTCTGATTGGTAACCTGGCAACCTACGCCCGCGTAAACTCTTACGGCTTCATCGAGAGCCCCTATCGTCGCGTTATCGACGGTAAGGTCACCGACGAGATCGACTACCTCACCGCTGATGAGGAGGAGAAGTACAACATTGCCCAGGCAAACGAGCCCTTCGATCCTGAGACCCGTGAGTTCGGTCGCATGGTCGACGGCGAGTTCGTTCCCACCAAGCAGGTACTCTGCCGTACCCGCGACGTTAAGGGCAACTTCGGCGAGCCTGGTACCGTAGAGGCTTCCAAGATCGGCTACATGGACGTATCCCCACGTCAGATGGTATCCGTTGCAACCTCTCTGATTCCATTCCTCGAGCACGACGACGCAAACCGCGCACTGATGGGCTCCAATATGCAGCGTCAGGCTGTGCCTCTGCTGCGTCCTTCCGCACCTCTGGTAGGTACCGGTATCGAGCACCGCATCGCGGTAGACTCCGGTGAGATCATCACCGCTCAGAACGCCGGCGTCATCGACTACGTCGATGCCGAGACCATCATCGTTCTGAACAACGACGGTGAGTACGATGAGTACCTGATTCCTAAGTTCCAGCGCTCTAACCAGAGCGGCTGCATCAACCACAAGCCTCTGGTCCGCAAGGGCGACGAGGTGCAGGTTGGCGACGTTCTGGCTGATGGCCCTTCCTGCGATAAGGGCGAGCTGGCTCTGGGCCAGAACCTCATGATTGCCTACATGCCTTGGGAAGGCTACAACTACGAGGACGCTATCATCGTGTCCGAGCGCGTTGTTGCTGAGGACCTGCTGACCTCTATTCACATTCACGAGTACGAGATCGACGCCCGCGACACCAAGCTTGGTCCTGAGGAGATCACCCGCGAGATTCCTAACATCTCCGAGGAGATGATTTCCGACCTGGACGCTGACGGCATCATCCGCTTCGGCGCTGAGGTGTTCCCTGGCGATGTCCTGGTTGGTAAGGTCACCCCTAAGGGCGAGATCGACCTCACCGCTGAGGAGCGTCTGCTCCGTGCCATCTTCGGCGAGAAGGCTCGCGAGGTTCGCGATACCTCTCTGAAGGTGCCTCACGGTTCCGGCGGCCGCATTATCGACATCGTGCATCAGTCCCGCGCTAACGGCGACGACCTGGCACCTGGCGTAAATGAGCTGGTTCGCGTCTTCGTTGCTCAGAAGCGTAAGATTCAGCAGGGCGATAAGCTGTCCGGCCGTCACGGTAACAAGGGTGTTATTTCCCGCATCCTGCCTGTCGAGGACATGCCCTTCATGGCAGACGGTACCCCTATCGACATCATCCTGAACCCTCTGGGCGTTCCTTCCCGTATGAACGTTGGTCAGCTGCTCGAGAACCATCTCGGTTGGGCTGCCAAGTGGGGTTGGTCCGACGAGGATCCCGATGCATGCGTACAGGGCCCCAAGCACGTTGCTACCCCTGTTTTCGACGGTGCAACTGAGGAAGAGGTTTCCGACGTCATTCTGAAGGCAAACCGCAACCTCATTAATTGGAACCACGCTAAGTACGGCGACCTGGCTCGTGACGAGTTCGTGCCTCAGCTGACCGCTCAGGGCAAGACCACTCTGTACGACGGTCGTACCGGCGAGGCCTTCCGTGAGCCAATCACCTGCGGCCAGACCTACATCCTGAAGTTGGGCCACCTGGTAGACGACAAGATCCATGCTCGTTCGGTAGGACCTTACAGCCTCATCACCCAGCAGCCTCTGGGCGGCAAGGCTCAGTTCGGTGGTCAGCGCTTCGGTGAGATGGAGGTTTGGGCTCTCTATGCATACGGCGCTTCCAACGTCCTGCAGGAGATCCTCACCGTTAAGTCCGACGATACCGCAGGCCGCGTAAAGGCCTACGAGGCTATCGTGAAGGGCGAGAACATTCCTGAGCCTGAGGTTCCTGAGAGCTTCAAGGTTCTGATTAAGGAGATGAAGTCCCTCTGCCTGAACATCGAGCTCGAGGGTACTGATTCCAACATCATCGACATGACTGCTGCCGAGGATGAAGCTGCTGTGGCTAACCCTGCACTCGACATGATGCAGAAGGACGCCGCAGAGGTAGAGAAAGAAGATGAGAACGCATTGAACGACATCGCTGCAGAGCTCAGCGACCTCCTTGGCGAGGTCAGCGCTTTCAACGGTGGTGCTTCTGATGAGGGTGAGGTGCTGTAAATGAGCAAGTTCGACGTTAATAACTTCGATGCCATGCGCATCTCCCTTGCTTCCGCAGAAGATATCCGTAGCTGGTCCCATGGCGAGGTAAAGAAGCCTGAGACCATCAACTACCGTACTCTGAAGCCCGAGAAGGACGGCCTGTACTGCGAGAAGATCTTCGGTCCCACCAAGGACTGGGAGTGCGCCTGCGGTAAGTACAAGCGCATCCGCTTCAAGGGCATCGTCTGCGAGCGCTGCGGCGTAGAGGTTACCCGCTCTAAGGTCCGTCGCGAGCGCATGGGCCACATCGAGCTGGCTGCCCCTGTATCCCACATCTGGTACTTCAAGGGCACCCCTTCTCGTCTGGGCTATCTGCTCGACATCCCACCAAAAGACCTGGAAAAAGTCCTGTACTTCGCCTCTTCCATCGTGACCTTCGTCGACAAGGAGGCCCGCGAGGAGGACGTAGACGAGCTCCGCGACGAGCTTGCCGCTGACCTCGAGGAACTTGATACCGAGCGCGATCGCCTGATCGCTTCCACCCGTCGTCTGTCCACTGAGTACGTCCCCGAGGAGGACGAGTTCATGGACGACATCGACGAGGACGAGCGCATGACCCCCGAGGAGGTGGAAGAGGAGATCGCTGACATCTACGAGGAGTTCAACGAGCGCAAGGCTCTGCGTACCCGTGCCTTCGAGGAGTTCCTGAAGATCGAGCCTAAGCAGCTCGTTCCTGAGGAGGCTCTGTATCGCGAGATGCGCGCTAACTACTCTGAGTACTTCCGTGGCGGCATGGGCGCTGAGGCTATCCGCGACCTGCTCGAGGCTATCGACCTCGAGGAGACCGTGGCTGAGCTGCAGGACACCATCGAGAACGGCAAGGGCCAGAAGCGCATGAAGGCCATCAAGCGCCTGAAGGTTGCTGACGCCTTCCTGAACTCCGGCAACAACCCTGCTGACATGATCCTCGACGTTATCCCCGTCATTCCTCCCGATCTGCGTCCTATGGTGCAGCTCGACGGCGGTCGCTTCGCAACCTCCGACCTGAATGACCTGTATCGTCGCGTCATTAACCGTAACAACCGTCTGAAGCGTCTGCTCGACCTCGGTGCTCCTGAGATCATCGTGAACAACGAGAAGCGCATGCTGCAGGAGGCTGTCGACTCCCTGTTCGACAACGGTCGTCGCGGTCGTCCTGTCACCGGTCCTGGCAACCGTCCTCTGAAGTCCCTGTCCGACATGCTCAAGGGCAAGCAGGGCCGCTTCCGTCAGAACCTGCTGGGCAAGCGCGTCGACTACTCCGGCCGTTCCGTAATCGTTGTTGGTCCTCAGCTGAAGATGCACCAGTGCGGTCTGCCTTCCGCTATGGCCCTGGAGCTCTTCAAGCCCTTCGTTATGAAGCGCCTGGTAGAGCTCGAGTACGCTGCCAACATCAAGGCCGCTAAGCGCGCCGTCGATCGTGGTGCAAGCTACGTTTGGGACGTTCTGGAAGAGGTCATTGCCGAGCATCCTGTTCTGCTGAACCGTGCACCAACGCTGCACCGTCTGGGCATTCAGGCATTCGAGCCTGTCCTGGTAGAGGGCAAGGCCATCAAGCTGCATCCTCTGGTATGCACCGCATTCAACGCCGACTTCGACGGCGACCAGATGGCTGTGCATGTGCCCCTGGGAAATGAGGCACAGGCTGAGGCTCGCATCCTGATGCTTTCCACCAACAACATCAAGTCCCCTGCTCACGGTCGTCCTCTGACCATTCCTACCCAGGATATGATCATCGGTCTGTACTATCTGACCGCCGTCCGTGACGGCTTCCCCGGCGAGGGTCGCTGCTTCATCGACTTCAAGGACGCCCTGAACGCCTACGACGCCCGTGCTGACCTCGACCTGCAGGCCCGCATCAGCGTTCGTCTGAAGCGTGACGGCAAGGTGGCTTCCGCTCTGCATGAGTATGAGGACCACAAGGCTGGCGATCGTATTGAGACCTCCGTTGGCCGCATCATCTTCAACAGCGTGCTGCCTGATGACTACCCATTCCTGAATTACGGCATGAACAAGAGCGAGATCTCTAAGCTCATCGAGGATTGCTGCAACGTCTACCCACTGGGTCAGATGCCCCCTATCCTGGACGGTCTGAAGAGCATCGGCTTCCACTATGCCACCATGGCTGGCGTCACCGTATCCGTGTACGACGCCACCATTCCTCCTAACAAGGGCGAGATCCTTGCAAAGGCTGAGGACAAGGTAGAGGTCATCAACGAAGAGTACGAGATGGGCCTCATGTCCGATGAGGAGCGTCACGATCAGATCTGCGCCATTTGGAGCGCCACCAACGACGAGGTTGGCCAGGCAATGCAGGATAACTTCGACCGCTTCAACCCCATCTACATGATGGCGTTCTCCGGTGCTCGAGGTAACATCAAGCAGATTCGTCAGCTGGCCGGCATGCGTGGTCTGATGGCGGATACCAAGGGCGACACCGTTGAGCAGCCTATTAAGAGCAACTTCCGTGAGGGCATGAGCGTTCTGGAGTACTTCGTTTCTACTCACGGCGCACGTAAGGGTCTGGCCGATACCGCACTGCGTACCGCAGACTCTGGCTATCTGACCCGTCGTCTGGTTGACGTTGCTCAGGACGTTATCGTTCGCGAGTACGACTGCGGCACTGAGGACGGCATGACCTCTTCCCTGCTGAACGCAAAGGGCGAGGTTAAGGAGTCCCTGGTTGGCCGTTGCCTGTGCGAGCCTGTTGTGAGCCCTGTGACCGGTGAGGTCCTGGCTGATGCCGGCGATTACGTACAGACCAAGCTGCAGCTGAAGGATTGGGTAAAGGCTGGTGTCGAGAGCATTAAGTACCGCACCGTCATGACCTGCCATGCTGAGCGCGGCGTCTGCCAGAAGTGCTACGGCTACGACCTGGCTACCGGCCGTCCTGTGAACCTGGGCATGGCTGTGGGCATCATCGCAGCAGAGTCTATTGGTGAGCCTGGTACCCAGCTGACCATGCGTACGTTCCACACCGGCGGCGTTGCAGGCGGCGACATTACCGGCGGTCTGCCTCGTGTTACCGAGCTCTTCGAGGCTCGCAAGCCTAAGGGCCTTGCTGTTCTCGCTGAGATCGACGGCACCCTGCAGATTTCCGGCGACAAGAACTCCAAGACCATCACCATCCACGACGAGGAGGGCAACTACAAGGAGTACGTGGTTTCCGCCCGTGCAACCATGATGCCCGGCATCGTCGATGGCTGCCAGGTGAAGGCCGGCACCCAGCTGACCAAGGGTTCCGTGAACCCCCACGATCTGCTGCGCCTGACCGACGCCAACACCACCCTGCGTTACATTGTCGACCAGGTTCAGGACGTGTACGTCTCCCAGGGCGTAGACATCAACGACAAGCACATCGAGGTCATCGCACGTCAGATGCTGCGTAAGGTCACCGTCCTCGACTCTGGCGATTCCGACTTCCTGCTGGGTTCCCAGGTGAACCGCTTCGAGCTGCAGGATGTGGCAAACGAGCTGGTTCTGGAAGGCAAGAAGCCTCCTGTGGCACAGCCTCTGCTGCTGGGCATCACCAAGGCCTCCCTGGCCACCGATTCCTGGCTGTCCGCTGCATCCTTCCAGGAGACCACCAAGGTTCTCACCGATGCCGCTATCGAGGGCAAGACCGATCACCTGAACGGTCTGAAGGAGAACGTCATCATCGGCAAGCCTATCCCTGCAGGCACCGGCCTGAAGGGCTATCGCGACCTGGAGCTTACCTACAAGGGCAAGCGCATGGGTGCTACCGAGGGCGACTCGCTGCCTGAGTGCGCTCCTGAGGAGCTCCGCGAGATCGAGGAGCTGCTGCCTCAGGCTGAGGACTGGAGCATGGGCGACGAGAGCTTCCTGGGTGCTAACGGCAGCTACGGCGGCTACTTCGGCGGCGCAGGCTCTGCAGCCCGCAACCGTCTGACTGAGGAAGAGGCACGCCTGTACATCTATGATGACCTGGGAGTTTCCCAGCGCTGGGCCAACAAGTTCAGCGAGGCTGGCATCGAGACCGTGGCTGACCTGGTGGGCTACACCGAGGACGACCTGATCCGCATCGACGGTATCGGCCTGAAGGCCATCGAGGAGCTGAAGGCCGGTCTGAAGGAGCACAACCTCCTCAGCGTTATCGAGGACGATCTGACCGCCTCCGCTGACGACATGAGCCAGCTGCTCGACATGGTGTTCTCTCCTGATGACACCATCCTCATCGGCGGCTCTGAGCCTGCAACCTTCAACACTGAGGGCGAGGACATGCTCGGCGAGAGCCTGCCACCTCGTTCCTATCAGAGGAACTTCGAGGAGCTTGACGCTCTGTTCGGTTCCGGAAGCCCTCTGAGCTTCGGCGACGACTCTGACTCCGATTCGGACGACGATTCCGAGTCCCAGGAGTAGTCGGGTAAAAGCACTATGGAAGGGGCGCGTTTATCGCGCCCCTTTCTTGTATGGGAGACTAACTATGGAAAAGACATTCATTCCTGAAGGGGAGACCCCCTGCGCAAGCCAGATCGGCGCTACCCTCGAAGCTCTCTGCGGCACCATCGAGTCCCGTCGCGAGGCGGGGGAGGAGAGCTACACCCATCGCCTTCTCACTGACAAGCTCGATACGGTTCTGAAGAAGGTTATGGAAGAATCCGGTGAGGTGGCCTTAGCCGCTAAGGACACCGAACGCGCCCAGCGTTTCGGCACCGCCGACGAGGCTGACGCCGAGGTCGATCACCTTCGCTACGAGGCTGCCGACGTGGTGTACCACTTGCTGGTGGTCCTCGCTCGCTTCGGCATCACCCTCGACGAGTTCGCTGCTGAGCTGAACACCCGCATGACGGCTGAGGAGCGCCCCGAAGGTGGCGTCTGCCTCGTTCCCGAGCACGTGAAGCGAGGTAAGTAAATGGGAAAGTACTTCGGAACTGACGGCGCCCGCGGCGTCGCCAATAAGGAGCTCACCTGCGAGCTCGCCTTCAAGCTGGGCCAGGCTGCCGGCATCTTCCTGGGCAAGACCGTGGTGGTGGGCAAGGACACCCGTCTCTCCGGTGACATGCTGCAGGCCGCCGTGGCCGCAGGCATCACCAGCGTAGGTTCCACCGTTCTCGATGCCGACATCGTTCCCACTCCTGCCGTGGCTCTGCTGGTCCGCGAGCTGTCCGCTGACGGCGGCATCGTCATCAGCGCCAGCCATAATCCCCCTGAGTACAACGGCATCAAGTTCTTCGACAACCAGGGCTTCAAGCTCCCCGATGCCGTCGAAAATGAGATCGAGGCCTTCATCGACGCTGGTGGCGCCACCTCCGAGCAGCTTCCCAACGGCGATGAGGTGGGCATCGTCATCCCCGTGCAGGACGCGACGGAGATCTACATTCAACATGCGGTGAACGCTGTGCAGAGCCAGGGCGTTTCCTTCGAGGGTCTCACCATCGCCTTCGATGCTGGTCATGGCGCATCCTGCGGCACCACTCCTGAGGCCCTGACCCGTCTGGGCGCTCAGGTCATCGCCATCAACGACGACTTCACCGGCACCGACATCAATGTGGAATGCGGTTCTACCAACTTGGGCCCTCTGCACCAGCTCATGCAGGAGACCGGCGCTGACTTCGGCATCGCCCATGACGGCGACGCCGACCGCGTCATGCTGATTGCCTCTGACGGCACTGAGATCGACGGTGACATCGTAGAGACCGTCTGCGCTATCGACATGAAGCGACGTGGCGTTCTGGCAAAGGACACCGTGGTTTCTACCGTCATGTGCAACATGGGCCTGCGCAAGGCCATGGCTCGCGAGGGCATTGCCGTCGAGCGCACGGCGGTAGGCGATCGCTACGTCCTCGAGCGCATGCGCGAGGGCGGCTTCGTCATTGGTGGCGAGCAGAGCGGTCACATGATTTTGCTCGATCACAATTCCACGGGCGACGGCCTTATGACCGCCTGTCAGTTCATCGCCGCCTGCGTGCGCAATGGCTGGTCCTCGGTGGAGGCCGCTGCACTCATGGAACGTTTCCCTCAGGTGCTGCACAACGTGCGCGTGGCTGACCGCGATGCCTATGAGGGCAACGAGGCATGCCAGGCCGTGGTGGCTGCCGAGACTGAGGCCCTGGGCGACGAGGGCCAGATTCTGGTGAGGAAGTCCGGTACCGAGCCCCTGATCAGGGTCATGGTAGAGGCTTCTTCCCTCGAGCAGGCCGAGGCCATCGCCACCCGCATCGCCGACGTTATCGCGGCTGAGCTGGCATAGGAAACGGAGGTCACGGTGGAAGGCATCCTTGCAAGGCTGATGGGTTCCCGGGGTCAACGTGCATCGGAAGAGGGTGCGCTGAGCTTGAAGGAGCAGGGCGCATGGGGACGTGGCGTGTTCGTGGCGTTGCTCTGCTGCCTGTTGGCGCTGATCCTCTGCTCTTGTTCAGGAGTTCAGGAGGAAGAGGTTGCCGACGAGCCCGATGAGCAGCTTCCCGTGGTGCAGGTAGATTGCACTGCCAAGTTGGCAGGTCCCGTGATGGATCTGGCTGAGACCTATAACATGGCTCAGGACCAGGTGCAGGTCTCGGTGAGCGCCGTGAAGAACGAGCGTTCCTATCGTGCCAAGGTGACCTACGAGGAAGTGGCGGATCTGGTCATCGCTGGGGACTCTTCTACCGTGACTACGCTTGAGAAGGAGAAGATCCTCGCTGCGGGAAGCTCCTTCGCTCTGGCAAAGGATTCCCTGGTGATCGTTGCGGCGGAGGACTCCGACATCACAGGGGTTTCGAAGAAGAACCTGAAGGCGGGGAAGTACACCCTATGCCTCGATTCTGACGGGTCTGTCGTAGGCGATCGCGCTCGGCAGGCACTGAAGTCGATGGGCCTCTATGGCAAAGGAGCCTTCAAAGGGGCTCTTGCCTCTGAGGGGGCGGTGACCGTGGCCAATGGCGGCGCTGAGGTCTTCAGACTGGTGTCGGAGGGTCAGGCAGACATCGCCATCGTGCTCGCCTCTTCGGTGAACATGTACGGCGGCGTGAAGGTGGTAGGATCCCTGGCAACGGATACCTACAGCCCCATCCGCTACTATGCCGGCATCATCGCAGATGAAAGCCCCGATTCCGCGACGGGTGACGAGGAAGCAAATGCGTTTGTCACCTGGTGCTTGTCCGATGCGGACGCTCAGCGCATCTGGAAGAAGTGGGGAATCACCCTTGCTGCATAAAGGTCAAGTGGTCACGCTTGCCGATTTATCGGGTTCAATCTCGGTAGAACTGTGTTAATAGCGTTCCCTAGACGTATTTGTGTTAAAATCTAGCGTTGCGTAATGAGCATACCCCTCAATTATTTGTGATATAGAAAAGGAATCTGTATGTCAGGACATTCTAAGTGGGCCACCACGAAGCATCGTAAGGCAGCACAGGACGCTAAGCGCTCTGCTCTGTTCTCCAAGCTCTCCAGGAACATCACCGTTGCAGCAAAGACTGGTGGCGATCCTAATCCTGAGAACAACGCTTCCCTTGCAGCCGCAATCGAGAAGGCAAAGGCAAGCTCCCTGCCTAAGGACAAGATCAAGACCGCTATCGACAAGGCCTTTGGTTCTGGCAAGGATTCCGCAAACTACGAGTCCTTCACCTATGAGGGTTACGGTCCTGCAGGCGTTGCCGTGTACATGGAGTGCCTGACCGACAACCGCAACCGTACCGCTGCTGACGTTCGCTCCGCATTCTCCCACGCCAACGGCTCTCTGGGCACCACCGGCTCCGTTGCCTTCCAGTTCGAGCGCAAGGGCCAGATCGTTGTCGAGAAGGTCATCAAGAGCGAGGAGAAGAAGGTCGCCGACAAGGAGAACGCTGTCGACGAGGAGGCCTTCGAGATGGCCGTTATCGAGGCCGGCGCTGACGACTTCGAGGACGCCGACGAGGAGTGGATCGTCTACACCGATCCTAGCGACCTCATGGCTGTAAAGGCCGCTCTCGAGGAGCAGGGCATCGAGACCAAGGGTGCTGAGATGACCATGATTCCTACCACTCCTACCGCTGTTGATCCTGCTGATGCCAAGAAGGTTATGCGCCTGATCGACCGTCTCGAGGAGCTCGAGGACATTCAGAACGTTTACCACACCATGGACATGACCGACGAGGTCATCGCCGCTCTCGAGGAAGAGGACTAATCCCTCTTTCACCTGGTGAAACGCTATCAGCCATCAAGCTGATTCATATGTGGAAGAATCCTCTCTGCATTCTGTGCAGAGAGGATTTTCCCTTCTTTGGATACCCTATCCTGTGGTAAGGTAAATCAAGCTTCATTCATTACTCAAACTCTATTCGCACTACAATGAAGGTGAGCTTTTAATACATGACTCGTTACGGCATCGATAACGGCCATCGGTATTCATCCGCTGGTCGCGGTTCTTCGTCTTCACGCCGTGGTACCCGTGTATCCTCATCTTCCCAGTCTCAGTCTGAATCTGAGTTTCAGTCTCAGCCTTCTTCTCGTTCTGTGACGAATCGTCGGGAAGCCGTTGGCCGTCAGGTGACCAGCCGACAGGAGCCCGTTGGCGAATGGCCCGCTATGCCTCCTTCCAACGTGTACGACTTCGAGACTGCCAAGCGAATCTACGATCAGCATCCCGCTCGTCCCGCATCTCGTCCTGCGGTCTCCCGCACCGGATGGGCAGTGTCCCAGGAGAACTGGGTCGACGATTTGCCTCTCGAAAAGCCTGTTCCCGACAGGTTGCGTGGCATGGCCAGCGAGGCTTCTGCTCCCTCCTACGGAAATCGCGCCGCATCTGGCGCACCACGCGGCGGCTATGATGCCCGCGGTGGGTTCGACACGCGTGGTGGCTACGATGCCCGCGGCAGCTACGATGCGCCACGCAGCGCGAGGCCAGCAGCCTCCCGTTACGATGACGCTTCCGATTTCCGCAACCCTTACGACGCGTCTCGCGGCGGTTCTGACTTCGACTCTCGCGGCGGAGGCCGTGGCAGCTCCCGTTCAGTGGGCGGTACTGCGTCTTGGTCTGCGAGTGGGGCAGCCTCACGCTCCGGGAACGGGAATGCGTCTCGGTCCGTGAATCGTCCGAGTGCTCGCAATGCGGCTAACGCAATTGGCGCTGCATACCGCAGGGAGGACCCTCGTTCCCGTCGCCTCGACGAGGATGAGCGCCTGCAGGATTCCGACTCTCCCGAGAACGCCCGTTCTCGCAGGGAGTCCGAGCCCCAGGGTCTTCGCGCTAAGCTCGAGAAGCGTCGCCGTGAGTCTCGCCATAAGCGGGCGGACCGCGAGTTCGAGTCCCACGTTCCAAAAGATCGCACTGAGGGTGCGGAGGAGCCTCAGGCACCTCGCGCCGGCGTCTACAAGGGTGAGATGGGTCGCAACCAGAAGCGCGCTCAGCGTATGCAGGGGGCTTCTGCAGGGTTCTCTCTTCCCTTCGGGCTGCCAAGCTTCTCGGTGGGGGCTCTCGCTTCTCATCCTCGGCTCATGTCGGCGGGCATCGTGACGTTGTGCCTGGTGCTCAGCGTGCTGTTCGTGTATCCATCGGCTCAGGACTACTACCTGACCATTCGCACCAACGCCCAGATGGAAGCCGAGTTGCAGGCCATCAACGAGCGCAACGACGAGATCTCTCAGCGCATCGAACTTCTCAGCACCGATGAAGGTGTAGAAGATAAGCTGCGCACCGAGTATGGCTGGGTGAGCCGCGGCGAGAACGCCGTGAGCGTGTCCCGCGATGGCTCAGCTGAGATTAAGTCCTCGGCATCCGAGAAGAGCGCTAACGTGGTGTCGGGCTCTGTCCCCGCACCTGATACTTGGTACTCGGGATTCCTGGATGTGTTCTTCGGATACGAGAACCCTACGGCGGAGGTTGCCTCTGCTGATGAGGGCTCTGAGGGCCAGGAGGATGCGGATTCTTCGGACTCGCCTGAATCTGGCGACTCTGGCAATTCTGACAATGCTGTCGGAGACGGTACCGCGTAAAATCGTAAGGGCGCCTTTGGGGGCGCTCTTTTGCTGATAGAGAGAAGAGGCTTTCATGACTCAGCGCTATGCGGCTTTCGACATTGGCACGGTAACGTGCCGCGCCCTGGTGGCCGATGCATCTGCGACGGAATTCGAGACCCTGTACAAGGGCTACGGCATCACGAACCTGGGGGAGGGGGTCGATGCCACGGGCAGGCTGAAGCCCGAGGCCATCGATCGTGTCCTTGCCCAGATAGACGAGTATCTTACCGTGGTAGAGGGTCTGAAGGATGCCGAGCATCCTGAGATTCAGGTGGTGGCCATGGCCACGTCGGCGGCTCGCGATGCTGAGAACTCTCAGGATCTGGTGGGCCAGCTAGAAGCCCGTGGCGTCTCTCTGAAGGTCATTCCCGGTTCTCGTGAGGCGGCTCTCACGTTCTTGGGGGCATCTCAGGCCTATCAGGGCGAGAGCATTCTGGTGGTAGACATTGGCGGCGGCTCTACGGAGCTGGTTGCCGGTGTGGGCGGGCGCGAGCCCCAGCATTCCTTCAGCTTCAACATTGGCTGCAGGCGCGTGACGGAGAAGTTCCTCTCCCTCGATCCTCCCGATGCCGCTCAGATGGCCCAGGCCAAGGAGTGGATGTCCGCCCAGTTCAGTACCTTCTTCGATGAGCTGCGCCAACAGGGCATCTCGGTAGACAAGATCGTGGCGGTGGCCGGTACGGCGACAACGGTGGTGTCGGTCCGCGAAAAGATGGAAGTATACGATTCCTCCCGCGTGCAGGGAGCTCGGGTTTCCGCCGAGGATCTGCAGCAGGTGAAGAGCATGTTCGAGTCTGTGGGGCTCGAGGAGCGCAAGGCCATCGTGGGCCTTGATCCCGGAAGGGCGCCGGTTATCGTGGCGGGCATGCTGATCCTGCAGACGGTTTTAGAACTGGCGGGCAAGGACTGCTACTACGCCAGCGAGTCCGACATTCTTCAGGGCATCATCCTCAGCGAAGTTGCGCAGGGCTAGGGCATCCCTAACGTGGGAGCTTGGGTTGGCGATTTGTGAGCGCTCGGGGATAGAGCGCTGGGCGTTCCCGCGCGAGCGCTCGAGCTTGCGCTCGGTGAGGCATCTGGAATGCGACCCCTTGCTTTCAGCATATATGAAAATGGGCATCGACCTGCGTCGATGCCCATTTGCTATGAGCTGCGTGCTGCCGTGCGGCGGTGCCGCAAGACGATGTGTGCAGCTTGGCTAAGCGTGCTTGTTGGCTAAGCTGCGACCTACATCAAGCCGTCGAGGCCCAGAGCCTTGCTGAGAGTGGCCTCAGCGTTGTCGTCCATCTCCCAGGTTCCACCGTCATTGACGAGGGTCAGGGTGATAGGATCCTGCTCTACGACATCAGCGTCGTTCAGGATTTCCATAACGCGGTCAGCGGCCCACTGGGTGATCTCATCCTCGCTCATGGAGAGAAGCTCGTTGAAGTCGACGCCATCGAAGATCTTATCCTCGAGGTTGTTCACGATACCGGCGATGTCCTTGCAGGTCAGGGTAACCTCAGCGGTAGCGCTCTTGCCGTCGTCAGCAATTTCCACAGCGCCAATAGCGTAGTCGAAGCCACCGAAGAGTGCGGTAGCGAACTCCTTGCCATCAACACCCATCTCGTCGAGGCCTTCGAAAGCGCCCTCATCCTCGAGGCTGCTGATGAAGTCATCGGACATGTTCTTTACAGGGTCGAACTCGGCCGCAATGGCATCCTTTACTTGCTGCTCGGGATCTGCGCTTCCGCCGCAGCCGACCAGAGCGGTCAGGGAAAGGGCGGTGATAGCGGCCACTATCAACATCAGGTATTTCTTGGTCTTCATGTCATCTCCCTCTTTCCATGGGCCGAGATTGGCCCAAAACTCACTACGAGAAAGATACCATGGGCGATTACGGGTTCGGCTCTACGTCAGGTCGGATTTATGGAAAGTGGGACACCAGGCGCGCTTTGCTGTGAGCTGGGGAAGGTTGGGTCTTGGGTTGGGGCTTTGCTTCAGCCCGCGGCGCGCTTGGCGGGGCCGGAAGCCTTGCTGCCAAAGTCTGTTGCTGGCACGAAAAAAGGGCCCGAGCATAAGCCCAGGCCCTTTCATGCTTCGAGAAACAGGAAGCGAGATTACTTCTTGTACTTCTTAACCAGCTGACGACCAGCGATGTACTCCATAACCTCAGTGGTGCCGCCGCCCATCTCATTGCCGCGGAGGTCCTTCCAGATGCGGGCAACGCGGATCTCGGTGGTGTAACCGATAGCAGCGTAGATAGCCAGGCAGTGGTCAGCAACCTCGGTCAGAGCCTTGCAGGCATAGCCCTTCAGCAGAGCGGACTCAAGACGGGTAGACTCGCCCTTGTCGATCATGTCGACTACCTGATAGAGGCGGGCACGAACGTTCTGCAGGATGTTCTCTGCGTCAACCAGGTGCTTCTGGATAGCAGCGATGTGGGAGATAGGCTTACCGAAGCAGATGCGCTCAGAAGCGTAAGCAGCAGCGTCATTCATTGCAGCCTGAGCCAGACCCAGGGAAGAAGCAACAACCAGCATGCGCTCGAACTCCAGCTTGTGCATGAGCAGCAGCCAGCCCTCGCCAGGCTTGCCCAGACGATCCTCCTCGCGCAGCTTCACGTTGTTGAAGAAGCAGTCTACGAATGGGATGGTCTGCTGACCAACCTTGTCCAGGTGGCCGATCTCGAAGCCCTCAGCGTCGTTAGGAACCATCCACAGGGAGTACTTGTTGTTCTCGTAGGAAGGATCCTCGTCCTTAGCAACAACAACGGTGTAAACGGAAAGACCGGACAGGGTGCACCAAGTCTTCTGGCCGTTCAGCAGATAAGTGCCGTCCTCCTGCTTGGTGGTGATGCAGGTCATAGCGTTGTTGTCGGAACCAGCAGCTGGCTCGGAGATAGCGGTAGAAGCAACGCAGGTAGAAGGAACCTCGTTGATGACGCGCATGATCTCCTCGGCCTGCTCAGGAGTGCCGAAGTCGATGATGTCGGTGATGGAGTTGATGTCGGTTACGAAAGGAAGGGAGGTGCCGGTGAACTCGTGCAGCTTCTCAATCAGGATAACCTTGGTGAGCTTGTCGCAGGGCAGGCCACCGAGCTCCTCAGGAAGGCCCAGGTGCATGAAGCCGGCCTCGCGATATGCCATAGCAGCCTCGAGGCTGATGTGGTGATCTACTTCGTAAGCCTGCTTAACGGCCTCGTCGGTGAAGTAACGGTCTGCATACTCCTTGGCGCTCTCGATAAAGAGCTCCTGCTCCTCAGTCAATTTAAAATCCATGGGATTCCTCCGCTCTAGACCTACCTCGGGATGAGGCCCAGTCTGTACCTTGCTCTCGGGAACTGCACTACGGTTCCCCGTCTGAAAAAAGTATACGGGAGCACATAAGGGTCAAAATATTCAAGTAATTATGAGTTTCTCTGAATCCCATAATTTAACTTTATGTGTGTAAATGCGGCGGATACCTGGGGTTATTCCACACATGACCAGGGAGGATATGTGGAAGGCTAACACCTTGACGCGAAAGGGGCCAACGTGCATGCGACAGACGCGCCGGAGTTGTTTGGTTGCGGGCACGCAACGCGGTATGAATGGCCGCATAAATGGAACGCGATAGCTGCCTGGAAGGGGCGCGACATTCCGCGCACGAGGTCTCGTCTGCAGCTGTCTGGAAGGTCGCACGAGGTCTCGTTCCTCGCTGTGCTAGATGTTTCCTGCGGCAATTCAAGGCGTGGTGTGGCATTTCCCCGTCAGTAACAGCTTTTTGGTATCATGTGCTACGCAAGATGGGAGTGTGGCGGAATTGGCATACGCAGCGGACTTAAAATCCGCCTCCTTCGGGATTGTGGGTTCGAGTCCCACCACTCCTACCAGTTCTCTTTGGGAGCTGCCTGTACGCCCTCTCTTTTGATTGAAGGTCCGACTAACGTGACTCCGTTCGATACCTCCCTCTCCCTTGATGAAATCCTTATCCAGCATGTCGACGAGATGAAGAGCTTCAGCGACTATCTGGCTGCTTGCGCAGATCAGGTTGGCGTCATGATCAACTCTTTTATCCCTCATAGCGACGTGCATGAGGACATCAACCGCTACCTCTATGATCCTCTGACCAAGTACAGCGAGAATGCTGGCAAGCGTCATCGCCCTCTCATCTGCATTGCGGCGTGCGTAGCGGTGGGAGGAGACGCGGATAAAGTCGCCTCTTCTGCGGCGGCCATCGAGCACTTCCACACGGCTGCCCTTATTCACGACGACATCGCCGATGAGGCTGAGACCCGTCGCGGCGAGCCCTGCCTGCACCTTACTCAGGGTCTGGGCCTTGCCATCAACGAGGGCGACCTGGGACTGTCCCTGGTGAACGGCACCGTTATGCATGACCCCACTCTCGATGACGCCACGAAGGTGCGGGTAGTCACCGAGCTGGTAGACATGACCCGTCGCACCATCGAAGGCCAGGCCCTCGACTTGGGCTGGGCTCGCGATGCGCGCTACGACATCACCGAGGACGACTATCTGCTCATGGCAACTCTGAAGACCGCTCATTATTCCGGCGCGGTGCCTCTGGCTGTGGGCGCCATCATCGGTGGCGGCTCCGAGGAGCAGATTGCCGCGCTGCGTCAGTACGGTCTCGACACCGGCCTTGCCTTCCAGATTCAGGACGACCTGCTGAACCTGGTGGGAGCCGAGGAGGCCACTAAGAAGGATTTCCGCTCCGACATCACCGAGGGCAAGCGCACCCTGTGCGCCGTGCATGCCCTGTCCCACTCCGATAAGGCCGACCGCCTGGCAGAGATCCTCTCTGCCCGCACTACCGACCGTGCGCTTCTTGATGAGGCTGTGGAGATTATGCAGGAGTGCGGAAGCATCGACTACGCTAGGGCATATGCTCTTAACCTCACCAGCAAGTCGAAGAGCCGCATGATCGAGGTGCTGCCTGAATCGAAGGCTCGTGATCTGTTGGTGTCTATGGCTGATTGGTTCGTGAGCCGCTTGTATTAATGCGCAAGCAGCTTGTACTAAAGGCAGATGACCCTCATGGAAATGATTAGGAAAAACGATGTTGGCGCTGTTGTGGAAGACGTGCAGGGTCGCTTGGTGACCCTGGGCCTTCTTAGCGAAGAACAGCGTACCGGGGTGGCCGATGATGCCACCATCGCCGCGCTGGAATCCTTCTGTGCGAGCAACGGCATTGCCAGAACCCAGGAGAACGCGGAGAAGATCTGGTCCTGCCTCATCGACGCCTGCTATCAGCTGGGGGATCGCTCCCTGTACCTGCGCATGCCCTTCTTCCACGGCAATGACGTGAAGGAGCTGCAGCATGCTCTCAGTGCCTTGGGTTTCGATTGCGGCCCGGTAGACGGCATCTTCGGCGCCCATACCGAGCTGGCGCTGCGCAACTTCCAGATGAACATGGGTCTGCCCGACGACGGCATCGTGGGCGCTATGACCTATAAGTCCCTGAAGAACCTGTCCTTCACTTGGGCGGACAAGCCCGCAAGCTCCCAGTCTCCCGCATTCTTGGGATTCTCCCGAGCGGCCGAGGTTCTCGAAGCCAGCCCCCTGTGCCTGTTCGGCACCGATGCCTTCAGCCGCTCGGTTGCCTCCCGCATGTCTAACCTGGCACTGGCCACCAATCCCGCATCGAAGATCGTCAGCGCCGAGTCCCTGTCGGTGTCCCCTGACCCCGGCATGCTGCTGGTGCACATCGTGGTAGAGAAGCCCAAGGCCCCCATGGGCCCTGTGGTGCAGTATGAGGCTCCCGAGACCCTCTCTCTGCGTCTGCGTTCTGCTATCAGCGCCGCAACCAGCGTTCCTCCTCGCATCACCATCCAGCTTCCCGGCACCGTATGGGAGACGGCTGGCGAGGGCAGGTCTGCTCAGCATTTCGCAATCACCCTTCTTGACGCTCTGTGCACCGCCCTTCTGCCTGAATAGGGCAGGGCGCCTTCAGGGCCGTCTGTGAACGTAAGGAGAGATATGGATACCTCAGCAATCATCCTGGCCGCAGGCGCAGGAACCCGCATGAAGTCCGCAAAGCCCAAGGTTGCCCATGAAATTATGGAAAAGCCCCTGGTGAGCTACGTGATCGATGCAGCTCATAAGGCTGGCGTGTCTGACCTGGTGGCTGTGTTGGGCCACGGCCGCGACGTGGTGGCCCCGCTGGTAGAGGGCGACTGCCGCGTGGTGGTGCAGGAGCAGCAGCGCGGCACCGCCGATGCGGTGAACAGCTGCCGTGAGCTCTTCGAGGGCCATGAGGGCTGCGTGCTGGTGCTGTCCGGCGACTGCCCCCTGATCACTCCCGAGACCATTGCCCGTCTGGTAGAGGTGCAGCGTAAGCGCAAGGCCGCTGCGGTGGTTCTCACCATGACGGTAGATAACCCCCATGGCTACGGCCGCATCATCCGCGACTCTTCCGGCGAGCTCTCCGCCATCGTGGAAGAGAAGGATGCCACCGACGAGCAGCGCGCCATTAAGGAGTGCAACTCCGGCTTCTACTGCTTCGACATCCGCAAGCTTTTCGACGCCCTGTCCCAGGTGTCCTCCGACAACGCTCAGGGCGAGTTCTACCTTACCGACGTCATGAGCATCTGTCGCGAGGCCGGCGAGCACGTCATCGCCCTCCCCACGGAGGATGCCGATGAGTGCCTGGGCATTAACTCCCGCGCTCAGCTGGCTCAGGCCGCCAAGATCATGCAGCGTCGCATCAACGCCCGTCATCTCGACAATGGCGTGAGCATGTCCGACCCCGATCTGGTCTGGATAGGCCCCGATGCCGTCATCGAGCAGGATGTGGAATTGCTGCCCATGACCTTCGTGCTGGGTAACTCCTCGGTGGGCTCCGGCACCATCGTCGGCCCTAACAGCCGCTTGAAGAACACCGTGGTGGGCCGCAACTGCGTTATCGATGAGACTGTGGCTATCGGCGCGGTGATCGATGACGATTGCAACTGCGGTCCTCGTGCCTACCTGCGCCCCGAGGCTCATCTGTGCCGTGGCGCCAAGGCCGGCACTCACGTAGAGATTAAGAAGAGCACCATCGGTGAGGGCTCGAAGGTTCCTCATCTCAGCTATATCGGCGATGCGACTCTGGGCAGCAACGTGAACATCGGCGCAGGTTCCATCACCTGCAACTACGATGGCAAGCACAAGTGGCCCACCACCATCGGCGACGATTCCTTCATCGGCTCCGACACTATGATGGTGGCTCCCGTGAATATCGGCACCAACGTGACCATCGGTGCGGGCTCCGTCATCACCAACGACGTGTCCGACAACTCGCTGGGCTTGGGTCGCGCTCGTCAGGTAGAGATCGAGGGCTGGGCTCTTCGCAAGAAGGAGAAGGACGAAGATAAGTAAACGTGCGGGCTCGGGATGCGGCATCTGCTGTATTCCGAGCTTGTTTTATGAGGGGTTCAGCCTGGTTCTCAAGCTGAACCCCAACGATGCGGAGCATCGTGCTTTCCGAGCGCCCATGCTTGGAAAGGGGGCATGCTCGGCAAAGCCGGCGCAAGCGCTTGCGCGCAGCGCCATCTTCCACATGTTATTCGCCGTTCTCCTCTCGCAGGTAGGGCGGCGGGTGGTACTGTTGTGAAAGCATTTTTTCGGCAAGTTTTACGCAAAGGGGTAGGTAGTAAAAATGGCAGAGATGACAAAGAACCTGGCACTGTTCGCAGGCTCCAGCACTCCCGAGGTTGCTCAGGAAATCGCTGAGTGCCTTGGCGTTGAGCTGGGCAAGGTGCAGCTCGAGCGCTTCTCGAACGGTGAGATCTACGCTCGCTACATGCAGAGCGTTCGCGGTGCTGACGTGTTCATCGTGCAGTCCATCGCCGGTGAGAACCTGAACGACATGCTCATGGAACTCCTGATCATGACCGACGCTGCCAAGCGCGCCTCTGCCCGTACCGTTACCGCCGTGGTGACTCACTACGCCTATGCTCGTCAGGATCGCAAGGCTGCATCTCGCGAGCCCATCACCGCTAAGCTGGTCGCCAATCTGATGGAAGCTGCCGGTGTCGACCGCACCATCACCATCGATCTGCACCAGGGCCAGATTCAGGGCTTCTTCGATACCCCTGTGAACCACCTCACCGCCATGGATCTGCTGGTAGATTACTTCCGCAAGAAGAACTTCGACCCCGAGGAGCTGTGCGTTGTCTCCCCTGACATGGGTCGCGCTAAGGCTGCCAAGAAGTTCTCCCAGAAGCTGGGTGCTGACGTGGCCATCATCCACAAGGATCGCCCCCGTCACAACCAGGTAGAGGTCACCGCCCTCATCGGCGACGTGAAGGATAAGATCTGCATCCTGAACGACGACATGATCGATACCGGCGGATCTATCGTTGCCGCTGCCAACACCCTTAAGGGTCGTGGCGCTAAGGCTGTGTACGTCTGCGCAACCCACCCCGTGTTCAGCGGTCCTGCCTATGATCGCCTCGAGAATGCCGATGTTGAAGAGGTTGTTGTCACTAACACCATTCCCGTTCCCGAGGAGCATCAGCAGGGTAAGATCAAGGTCATCTCTATCGCCCCTCTGTTCGCCCGCGCCATTCAGATGGTATTCAGCAACGGCTCCGTATCGAGCCTGGGCGACTCCGAGATGTAGGTCCTATGCCTCAGTTTCTCATTGTGGGCCTGGGCAATCCGGGCGAGGAGTATGCACATACGCGGCATAACGCTGGTTTCGATGCAGTAGACATGATCGCCTCTGAGCTGGGCGTTCGGTATTGGAAGAACGAGGGCGGCGCCCTGACGGCCAAGGCCGCCTACAAGGACGTCGATCTGGTTCTGGCCAAGCCCCAGAGCTATATGAACACCTCTGGTGGTCCGGTGAAGAAGCTCTGCCAGGCCTATGGGTTCACCCCTGACCAGGTGGTGGTCCTGCACGACGACCTCGATCTTCCCACGGACAAGATTCGTGTGAAGATGGGTGGCGGTGCTGCTGGCCATAACGGCCTGAAGAGCATCATCGACAAGCTGGGCACCAAGGAGTGGTACCGGGTTCGCCTGGGCATCGGTCGTCCTCCCGGACGCATGCCCGTGGTAGATTTCGTGCTGCAGCAGCCTAGGAAGGATGCCTTCGAGGAGTTTCAGGTAACCTGCGATAGGGGAGCCCAGGCAGCCTTGTTCCTGGTGACTCACGATCTGCAGAAGACCCAGCAGGAGTTTAACTAGGGTTTTTGGATTTCCCGCTTCTTGCTTAAAACGTTACATTGAAGAGGCTCATCGGCTAATGCCGATGAGCCTCTTTTTGTGCTGCGAAAGAGGTGGATGCAGAAACGGAGCCTCAGTGCCTTTCCACTTAGTCCTTCATGCTGATGTCGAGGTGGGGGACGGCGATGTCCTCGTCGATGACGCGGGGGTCACCGGGAAGCTCGGTGCGCTGATGCTCGCCCTCCCAGATGTGCTCGTCGATGAAGTCGAGGACGCGATTCATGACTGCATCGGTCTTCATGGCGGGGTCGCCGTGCAGGCAGCCGGGGAACAGCTCTATCTTGGCGCGAGCCTCGCCGCAGACATCGTTCACCTTACGCCACATAGAGACAGACTGGGTGTAGGGGACGATCTGGTCGGACAGGCCATGCAGGAAATAGGCAGGGGGGAAGTCTGCGGTGATGAAGTTCACGGGGCCTGCAGAGGCCGCTGCTGCGGGGTTCAGGCGGGCGGGGTAGCCCAGCATGGTGTTGTGGGGCTTGGTAAGGTCGTCGATACCCTCGTCTTCCACCACATAATTGCCGTTCACCTTGTCGAAGTTGCTGATGCAGGACCAGTCGTCCTGATCGATGCGGGCAATGTCAGTAGGGGCATACACGCTGATGAGGCACTGTACCGAGTCGTCTTCATTGGCGTAGCCCAGCTCTTCGCCCT
Source organism: Eggerthellales bacterium (assembly GCA_029225085.1). Taxonomy (GTDB): domain Bacteria; phylum Actinomycetota; class Coriobacteriia; order Coriobacteriales; family Eggerthellaceae; genus JAQXVU01. The sequence goes on from JAQXVU010000010.1 coordinate 103,261, forward strand.
TCAGTATGGAACGTCCGCCCAAGGCGGCAACCATGTTGGCCAGGTGGGCGCCGGCGGAGTTGCCCATGATGGCAATCTTGTCGGTCTTCAGGCGATAGTCCTGGGCGTGGGCGCGCAGGAAGCGGATGGCGCAGCGCACGTCGTACAGGGCGGATGGCCACAGGGAATCGGGAGCCAGACGGTACTCGACGCAGGCCAAAGCGTAGCCTTGGGACATGGCCTTGAACACGATGGGCATGGTGTTCTCGCGCTTGTCGCCGGAGACCCAGCCGCCTCCGTGTACGAACACCAGCAGGGGGAAGGGCTCCTCGCCCTCTTCGGGCAGCCAGATGTCTGCCACCTGACGGGGGTCCTGGGTTGCGTAGGGAACGTCGAGCCAGTGCGCGGGGTACTGGGCGGGGTCGATGGGCTTAAATTCCTCAGCCACGGCAGCTCCTATCTCGTGAATCTCAGCAATAGAGCAGGGCGGAATGCAGCGTGGCGCGGTAGGTCTCCTTGCGTAAAGCGCCCACGCTCTTATGCGGCTTATTAATAGCGTATGGCTATTGTTTTACCAAGGTTCCTATGCAAT
>JAQXVU010000011.1 GCA_029225085.1 Eggerthellales bacterium
ATCCGTGCACTAGGACGAGACCTGGGGCCAGCACATCCACCATGCTCTCTAAACCCGCCTGGAAGTGCCTCTTGTTATCCTTTCCCCGGATGCACCCATATGTGCTCACCACGACAACGCTGCTCTTGGGTACGCCAGAGAAGGCTACGGGCTCGGGAAGGACCTCATCCGTGTAGGTACGCTCATCTCCCCACCTGATGAGAGGGTATACGTTAGCGCCGTGCTTCTGGTAGTAGAAACCGATGGCCCTGCTGCGATAGATATTCCCGATCTGCGTAGCCAAAGGCTGATCTCGATAGAGCGAACAGTCAGGCGGCACAAAAACCTCAAAGCCACACGCCGTCTCTGCGAAAAGCTCGGGCGCAATGAGGCATTCTGCAAACTTAGTGTCAAACTCAAAGAAGGACAACGCCTCGTGCTCGGTTGGGGCCTTATGCCTTTTAGTGAATGGGGTAAACCCCTGAGGGATGATCACCTCCTTCGGTTTCTCGATGCATGGGATTTCGAACACGCCATCGAAACGCGCTCCCTTGACGAGCTCCGGATTGAAGCCGTCGTCGATTACTGCTTTGTTTGGAGGCATGAATAAACTCCTGCCCGCTAGAGGGCCGCTCGCGCCTTTCGCGAACTAATCCCTGGCAGCGTAGCCGCCGCCAGAAACATGGTCTTATCCAGCGGAAAACCGAAAAAATAGGAGCTTCTTCTACGGCGCTTCCTAGAGATGCCATGCAGAGGCAATCCAATAACGATTGCCTGTAATTCATATTGGGTTATAATATTTGTAAGTAGTTCAGATTTGTCTGAACATTTCTAATAGAAAATCATGTTCAGACATACAGGAAGGTCTATTCATACATGAGCACAGCCAATGCGATTGGTCGCAATATCAAGAGCGTCAGAACCGAAAGAGGAATGACGCAGCACGATGTCTATGAAGCCACTGGCATTTCGACTTCTCAACTAAGTTCTTACGAAAACGGCAAGCAGATGATCGGCTTGCCAACGCTAGCAAAGATTGCTGTAGCGCTTAACACCTCAATCGATCGCTTGTATTTCGGAGCTCCTAGCGAAGCGTTTCTGAATGAGACCGAGGACTTCGGTGAGACAGTGGTTAACTGCTTCAAGAAATTACACGAGCTTGGGGTTGTCAGCAACGTGAGCACTTCCATGGGAAGCGGAAGCGATTCCGCCCGTATCGAAAAATGCGGTTACGAATTAGCACGCATGTTTTCCACGCTGAGAGAATTCAGCCACCACAAAGACTACTACCCCGACGAAAACGCTTTTCTTGAGCAACTCTACAAATCCGTTTCAAACGAGATCAACAAACGCGAAGAATGGCGGCGTTCGTAACGACACGAGCCTTCATCCCATTGGGACAAATTGTCCCAATGGGAACAATTTCAACTCATAACCGATTGACGGCAAGCCACCCGCATTTATTCCAAGCGGATGTTTCAGGTGGATTCGTTTCGTTGACCTGCGGTTTCATCTCTGCGGTGCAAACCACTTGCGATTATTCATTTGCGCTTGTCGCTGGCGGCAAGCCATTTTTCAGCTCGAATAATCCGTTTTTCACTTCCCCATAGGCAACTGGGACAAAACTCAAACTCAACACCACTGAGTTGAGTTTGAGTTTCAAACAAGAGAGCGATGTTGTCCCAGTTGGGTGTCATGGCGTACGCCACGTGTCGTCATGTCCGTTTTTCGTAGACGAGACACTATCAGATAGATGAGACGCGATTTTCGATTTACGGAGTGGGAATAACGGGAACTGGCTTCTGAACTCGTGTTTTGGTGCTGCTGAGTACCGCCTGATGCCGTTTCGGCGTCGCCATAGAGCAAAGCCACCAGCGAAATAACGGGAATAATAGCCTTCGGACCCTCTGGTTCGGAGGCTTTCTTTTTTTTCATGCTTACCTGGAAAAACGGCTCAATTGTTCCCGCATACCCCTACTGGGCGGTACGGCGGAATACTCGGCGGCACGGGAATAATAGTGCCCTGCGGGAATAATTCACAATTCGTGTCCCCCGAGGGCCGATTTCGAACGGCCGAAACTGAGTTGAAACTGCGGGGCGGATTCAAGCCCTCTTCGGTTGCATCTGCCCAGGTCAACAAACGGGAATAAAGAAACACGAAAATCGGTTTCCGCAGTTTCGGTGACCCCGAATGCCGCCGAATGACGCCGTGTATCTTGCTGTATTTTGGCGCGCGATTATTCCTCGAACGGGGCTTCCGGGGCGCCGATTCCACGCGGGAATAACGGAACAGCCCCGGAGAACCGGAGGCTGTTCGCAAGGAAGTATCAATTCACCTGGGAAGATGTCAGAAAGAGGCCTTCCAGTCGGCGTAAGCGTCCTCGTCGAGCTCGCCGCACTCGAGCTCGACGCGCTTTTCCGCCCAGGCCTTGATCGACTGCGCGAGCTGTAAGCGCCAAAATGACCGCGTCTTAACAACCCACTGGGCTTGAGGCAGAACCATCGCATCGACTTATCCTGGAAGAGGAGGCTGCGGTGACGCAGGCGAGCATAGATCGCAGGAACATGTGGGCGGAGCGCATCGAGTGGCGCCTCTCGTCGAGCATGAGAATAGAGCGCTGGTGCAAGTTAAACCATGTGGGCAGGTCAAGTCTGTATGCATGGTTGGCCAGGTTCAGGGAAGAAGAGCCGGGCCGCCCCCCCGAAGAAACGCAGCCGCCTTGAACTGGATCGAACTCACCAGGGGCGGTCTGGCGGATTCCAAGCTTCGTCGTAGGGCGCAAGAACTGGCTCTTCAGCGATGGCCGCGCGGCGCGCGGGCGTCTGCGGCGATATACAGCGTCACCACCACGGCCAAGGCCAACGGGCTCAATCCCAGGCTTTACGTCGAGTGGCTGCTGACCGAGATGCCCAACACCGGCGAGCTCACCGATGAGGTTGTGGACTCGTTCCTGCCGTGGTCGGATAGGGTGCCTGAGTCCTGAAAGCTCGACCCGGCCGCTGCCGAGAAGGCCAAAGAGATGCCTGACGACTTCTTAATTAACATCGACCCCGATGCGTTCGACGACGAGATGGCGAACAACGCCGAGGAGGGCCTGTAGCGACATGGCGGCCTAAGGCATACCGTAACGCAAAGATGGAAACGTCCAGGACTTTTCCATCCGTATGCCGGAATGGTCCTGGACGTTTCCTGCTACGCGGTCATTTTGACGCTAACGCTCTAATGCCTCCACCGCTTGTCGCGGGCGGGGTAGACGATCCAGGCGGATGCGTAGCTTGCGATAAGGCAGACAATGACGCAGACGATGCTTGTCTGGAACCCGAATGAGTCATTGATAACGCCCCAGATTACGCTTGCGAAGCCAATGCCGAGGTCATTGGCGAGCAGGTACAGGGCGTTTGCGGCGCCCCAGCGCTCTGGCGGGGTGTTCTTTACCGCTACGCTTTGATTAAGTGGCATGCTTATGCCAGTGACGAGACCATAGAAGATTCCGGACGCCAGGAAGACAGGTTCCCCGTACGGTGCGGCAAGTAACATAAGGCAGCAGAGGATGCCGCACGCGACGGCTCCGGTCATTGTTTTGATTGCAGGTACGGTGTCCATGAAATGCTTCGAAATCATGCGAATGATAATCATGCTTACCGCGCTGATGGTGTAGAAGAGACCGGCGTGGGTATAGCCGAGAGTAGTACCGTACAGACCAGCAAAGAAAACGCCAAAGCCAAAAGTGGGGCATATGATCATCTGTGGGATGGCGCCAGGCAATGCGCGCGGCTCGAAGATGTTGAATGAGTCACGCAGGGTTCTCTTGGACACCTGGTCGCCTTCAGGATACTTTTCACTGTGATTTGTTTCGGATGTAGTTACCGTGGTGGGGCTGGGCGCCTGCCCGTCTTTTGAGTCGAGTTCGAGCCGGGTTTCCATTTTGATTCGGTATGCGCTGGAGCTTGGCAGAGTTTGCCATTTACTTTCATAGCGTGCGTTGAGGGCGATTACAAGCCCTGCAAACCCAACCAGGGCAAGGCCGACATAGAGGTTCGTTGAGGGATCGGTTCCTACTAGGTAAAGTGCGAAGGCTGGGCCGATGCTCATGGCGATAGCCTGTCCGAGGCCGTGGTATCCAATGCCTTCGCCAAGCCGTTCTTGCGGTAAGACGCTTGCTGCGGCGGTCGCGGCTGCTGTTGTTGCTACGCCAAAGCCCACACCTTGCAGCAAACGGCTGATTGTGAAGAGGGGGATGCCTTGAACGACAGCGGACAGTGCTGTTCCTGCTGTGAGGATAGCGATGCCGGCGATGATAACGAGTGAGCACTTGCCGTTGTCGATAACAGGGCCGATGAACAGTCGTGCTAACGCGGCGGCAATGGAGAAGACGAGTGCAAGTACGCCGGCAAGGCTCGCACCGTAACCTTGGCCTGCCAGGAAGACGCTGGTTCCACTGTTGAGCCCTTGGCCCATGGCGAAGCAACAGAAGGTTAGCGCGATGATAAGCACGAAAATAAGCGACCACAGCTTCGGATGGTCGTCCTTACCGATATTTCGCATGAGAATCCCCCTTTGATTCCAATACTCGTATTCTACGTCTGCAAAAAGTGAGATGTATGCGCCAAAATGACCGCAACGCAAAGATGAAAACGTCCAGGACTTTTACATCCGTATGCCGGAATGGTCCTGGACGTTTCCTGCTACGCGGTCATTTTGACGCTTACCAATTATTTCTCGATTTGAGAGACGAGAGTAATAAATGCGTCTTGATCCTTGAGGTCAGGAAGGAAGACCTCGGCCGAACCTACAATTTTGGCGTTGAGATCCTTCATTGTTACACCGATCGCGTTGGCCTCAAGCGCATGGCTGAAGGAAGGAAAAGAAACAACCCGCTGCAAGTAATCGCTTCTAACCTTCTGGCCAGGCCGGATAATCATGCTGCCAGTGCCACAAATCAATCCGTCCGTTTTAACTACGGCGCAGCGTCCGATTTCGCCTCGACGTCCTAATATAACATCACCGGGAAGTAAATGATACGACGCTAAACTTTCGTATTTGCCATCATCAATAGTCAAATTCTCATCAGGTCTAATTGCGCCACCAATAATATGCGAAGGATTGACTAAAGGGCGCCCGCCCGTTATGTAGTCCTCTTTGTGAAAACGCTACCAAAAGGACCAATTCGAAGCTCACAGAACGAATCGATTCTGTTTTTCGCGCTGCTGCTTCCAGGATCGCAAGGATCCCCGAACATCTCGACAAACCGGGATTTGACGAGGTCGTCGAGGAGGGCGAGTTGGCGGTTAGCCGAATCAAGAAGCTCGCATGCTGAATGAAGCAGACTGCAAATCCATCCAGTATTCGAACCGTAGCCCTTAATGGAGAGGTTGGTTAAGTCGTTCGCTTTCAAATTGTTGATATTACTGCCGGTAGAGGTTTCTTCGATTGCCTTCCTATAAGCATTGCTTTGAAAGTAATAGGAGAGATACTCGGCGTTGATTCCACAAGGCCTCATCACACAGCAGAACGCTCCGAACGTTACATCCATATCCTCAGGTACAAAAGCAGCCTTGCCCACGAGCCTCTTGCTCCCGCTCGAAGCGCAAATCAGGATGTCACCCTTCTTGAGCAGTTGGCGTGGCTTGACCTTCGCGCGGTCAACGTACTGGACGTCGTCGAGAACCAGCTTCCCGTTCTGGATGTTGTTCGCTCGAAGCAAGGTAACGTATCCTTTGCCCAGTTCGGCGCTCAGGTCCTCCCCGGCCTTATACGTAACTCCTCGAACGTATTCGGCAACTTTCCCTAGCCGCACCCGCTCCCCGCCAAATTGGGGTTTGCTCAGTTTGCGGCAATCTTTTAGATGGCTTTGTCTGCTTCTGGCTCTCTGAGGCACGCATGCATCTCAAATGCGATGATGAGGCTCAGGCATTCCTTGCTTTCAGTTCGCCTAACACTGAGGTCTCTGGAAGATGATTATCTTTCTGTAGCGTTTAATAAGGATAACTTTAGCGGCATGGATTCAACGTTGCAAACAAAGCCGCCTGCGACGATTCTTTCAGTCATCTCTCTTGCGTATCCCATCTGACCTGCGGAAATGCAAGACGATAAAGCCGCTGGCTACGATTCACTTCGCTAGACAGGTGCTAAAGAGGAAGACCACCCGTTTTGGCATCCATTTCGGGCTGTTCCGAGCCTCAAAACCAGCTCATTTTTGTCCCGGGGACAAAAATGAAACTGCGGGCTCGCGGTTTCGAATAGTTTGCGGTTTTGTCCCAGGATTTGTCTCAAACGCCTACGTGGAGATGCGCGGCGGGATTCGGCGACAAAGCGGTCGAAGCTGACGACCAAACTAGAACCAACTGGAATGACGCTACAGCAAACGTGCGTGAAAGAGTGGGAGTAAGGCCATAGTAGCTTGCAGGTTATGAAAAACAGCCTCTGACCTGCGGTTTTACAAAACGTGGACAGACCGAAGAATCGGCCCGTGACCAAGATTTGAGCAATTCCAAGGCTTCAAATCGGCATCACGGGCCGTTTTCTTGACTTCACGACATTTGAAATACAGCCTTTGACCTGCAGTTTTAGGTTTACTCAACCAAGGCGCAAGCCACCCGCAACTACTCACCGCGAATAATTGGAAGTGCAGCTAAGAAGCGTCATCGGAACAGTCCGTTGCGACAATATCCGCAGGTCAGTCCATGAAGTCACTATGAAGTCACTTCTCGCGCCCCCATGTGGCGATTTCAGCGTCTATGTCGCGCATTTCTCCATCCCCAAAGCCTGAAATAAATTCCGACAAGGTGAGCAGCGACCAGGCGAAGCTCTCGTCTAGAGCCCTGTCCTCGCGCCTTGCGCAGAGCAGTTCGATATAGATCTCCTGCGCGTATTCCAACAGCTTCTTCGCCACCCTTGAGCTTGGGAAAACGACGACGCTCTCATCGAGCATCCGCGCCTCCATATACTCCTGCTTGCTCAACCCCGAGAGCTTGCTGAGCGCGTCAATCCTGGCGAAGGTCTCCTCGTCGACCCTGAACGCCACTGTTCTCATGCGCTTTCTGCCTCTACTCGACACCGCGACCACCTACAACCCTCTGCCCAAGGCCGCAGCAATCTTGGAGCCTGCGTCGGAGTAGGGGTGCATGTACCTGTGCGTTATCTCCTGACCTGAATGCCCCAACCTCGCTGCGATCGCGGGGACGCTGAATCCCTCTTCGATCAGCATCGAGGCATGGCTGTGCCTCAGGTCGTGGACGCGGATGCGCTGGAGACCGGCATCCTGCGCCCCGTGTGCAAGAGCTTTTCCGAGCGTGCTCGCGGTCACCTTTGGCAGGACCCTGTCCGTGGGACTTGCGCCTCGGTTCCAGGAAAAGTAGTCCATAACCTCGTCCACTAGGAATCCGGGCATAGTGACAACGCGGTTTGACTGCCTCGTCTTCGGCGGTCCAACCACATCCTTCCCGCCGATTCTGGACAGGCTCTTGGTGATTCTCACAGTGCCCTTGCTCAAATCGAAGTCGTCGTACGTGAGGGCCAGCATCTCGCCCCTGCGCAACCCGCACCAGAACAGCAGATCGAATGCAAGGTGTAGGTGGGGACGGTCTGCCATCTGATCCGAGAGCCTCAGGTACTCCCTTGCCGTCCAAACCGACCTGGGCTCGGTCTCGCGTCCCTTCAGCGCACCTGCGACAAGCACCGGGTTTCCCGTCGTAAGGGCGTGGTACCTAATCATGTGGTTGAACATGGCAGAAAGCTGTGAGGTCAGCGTGTTCAGGTACGCCGTCGAATAGGGCTTTCCGTTCTTTGCCCGCAAGGACATGAGCCATGTTCCCCATTCCATTACCGCCAGCGCGCTGACGTCGCCAACGGAGACCCCTTTGAAGAACGGGACGATTCGCTGCTCGAACATGCAGAGCTTTCCCTGCGCCGTTCCTGGCCTGAGCCTCGGCATTCTCTCCTCAAAATAGAGTTCGCAGGCGTCTTCGAACGGCATCGAGGCCACTCCGGCCATACGGTGCTTGAACGACTTCTCCCACGCCAGCGCCTCGCGTCTCGTGGGGAAGCCTCTCTTCATCTTCTTCTTGCTTTCTCCCTGCCAATCTCTGTATCTGAGACTCACGTACCACGTGCCCCTCTTCTCATCCTTGTATGCACCCATGAAATCTCCTTTCTTGAAGCCCCTCTCTGTTCGTGATATAAATCCCTTGGAGGCATTTGCTTCTACCAAGTGGCCGGGGGTGTCCCCCGGCACTTTTCGTTTTAGGAGTTTTTTACGGCTAGGGAGCTGAGCATATTCGTCGACGAGTCGGGCAGCCAAAACGGCCATTCGGCCTACGTCATCGTGTCCCTGGTGTTCCACGAGCAAGACGAGGTGCTCGATAGCTACATCTCGGCCATGGAGGAGGACCTCGCGAGGAAGGGGCTGCCGAACCTGCCGTTCCACGCATCTCCCCTGATGTACGGCAAGGGGCCCTACAAGGGCTTGGAGATGGACGTGCGAAAGAAGATGCTGGCGTGCTTCGAGGCGTTCTGCCGCCGTGCGCCGTTCAGCTGCAAGTCTTTCTCCTACAAGAGGAGCGAGGTTGAGGAGCCAAGCCTCTTTACCGCCAGGTTCAAGCGCGACCTCGTCGTCTTCCTGACCGACAACTTGGAGTACTTCCAGAACTTCGACTGCGTGAAGATCTACTACGACAACGGTCAGCAGATGGTGACCGCCGCGCTTCACAGCGCGCTGGACTTCATCCTGTCAAAGGAAGCCGTCCTGTACAGGATGGCGGCCGCCAGGGAGTACAGACTCTCCCAGGTCGCAGACTGCATCTGTACCCTGGAACTCACCGACATCAAGTTCCAAAGGAACGAGCTTACGGAAACGGATATAAAGGTGTTCGGCACCAACTATTCCGCGTTTCGGAAGAACCACCTGAAGCACATCCAGAAGAAAGAGATACGCTGATTAGCGGGTTGGCAAAACCGTGACCCCATGTGACCCCATGTGACCCCAGAGAACTGCCCAAATGACCCGAAAAACCGTGACCTAAATATGACCCCATGGATTTTCGGCAATATTTGAGACTGGGTATAAATAGGATTGACTGGAACAAACTGCGGCAAACTGGGACAAACTGGAGAGAGTTTTTAACTATCGAGTGGGAGTAATAATCTAGGAATACAACTCCAAACTTCGACCATTATCACCCATCAAGAACAAATGAGGCTGCATCATTACTAATGATGCAGCCTCATTCTTTGCTATTCTGATCCTCCTCAATACCTTCCCTTGCCCTCTGATAAGTCTTCAAATGCAAGCTAGAAGAGCTATCAAGTGTTTGCAATGATTCTGCTCAATAATCAATTCAAAGCACTGGATTATGCAACGAGTGACAATCGTTGCATAATCGTTGCCTCCAGCGGCAAGATGGTAGCCAGCTTCATACCCACTTCCGCAGCGGC
>JAQXVU010000012.1 GCA_029225085.1 Eggerthellales bacterium
TGAATGATCTTCATGACCATCAAGTCCTTTCCTACAGTAGGGTCGAACAGGTATGTGTAACCAATTCATTCTACACAGCCAAAACCCGAATCTGAAGGAGCGCAGGAAAAATGCGCCGTTAAATCGGTGTCAAGAGGGAAAGGACACGTCGGCTTCGCCAGCCGAGGCTCGTTGCAGCAGCATCACAATTGCAGACAACGCCGCTATCCGCAGCCAGCAAACCCTACGTGTGCTTAATGACGACCGTCTCGCAATGAGGACAGGTGACCTTGATGGTGCCCTTGCCCTTAGGAACGCGCATGACATGACCGCAGCGCTCGCACTTGAAGTACTTCATGGTCTTGCGGTCGCGATACTTCATGTTCAGAAGCTTCCACCAATCGCGAATGGGCTTGGTGCGAGCCAGGAACATCTGATTCTCCGCCTGGCGCTTCATATAGTTGCCCTTCGAGAAAGAGCGGCCAATGGCCACCATGAGCACCAGCAGGGACAGAACGCTCAGCAAGAACGTGCCCATGAACATGTCGAGGACCAGCAGCGCGAAGGCGAGGCCCATCATGAACATGCCGAATTCGTCCATGCCGTAGCTGCCGCCCGCGCGCATATTGCTGTTGAATTTGTTCTTCATATTCGCGAAGAAGCCCATCTGGTCCTCGTCTTTCTGGAAGGTAGGGAAACGCAAGGGGCGCGGAAACATGAACGCCCCTCCGTGAGCAACTGTAGCATTAAGCCCGAGGGCCTTTGAGCTTCGCGACAAAGTCTCCAAGAAGAATCGGACAATTCGTCATTTTGTTTAGTTTTGGAAGGAACGCGAAGGCGTACGTCCCCACCGTCGCCCTAGATCACGACGAGGCACAAAAGGGGTCGGGATCGCGCACCCCCGCCACTGCCTCAGATTGCAGCGAAGCCCAAGAGCAGCGAGAGCCAAAGGAAGCAGCCTAAACCGCAGCGAAGCCCAAGAGCAGCGAGATGAACGTTGCCGCGCAGATAGCCGGCCCGAAAGGAAAGGGCTGATGGCGAAAGGGTTCTTCGCGCGAGGCGGCTAGCTCTGGTTCAAAGAACGTCGAGCGCTCTTGCTCCGACGGTTGCTCTTGCTCCGACGACTGCTCCCTCGACGTCCCGAGCTTCGCGGCAAACGGCACTCGAGCGCTCCCCTGCCGACGGCAACCCCACCGGTTCCAGAGCAGAGCCAAAGGAATGCTGAGCCCGCAGGCCAAAAGAAGGTTCAGGGCGGATCCTTCCACACCTAAAAACAGGCTCACCGCAAAGAGCAGCTTCACGTCTCCCCCGCCTAGCGAAGGACGCTTCGCTATGGCTCCGTATAGGGCGGCACACAGGAGAAGGCCTCCTCCTACCACCACGGCAGCCAGCAAGCTCTCCCCGCACAGCGTCGCCCACTCGTGCAGGGGCAGACAAAAGGCCAGATAGATGGCATATGCGATCCATTCCACAAGGATCATCGCCACCAGAGCGTTGGGGATGATGAAGGTCCGCAGATCTACCGCCGCTGCGCAGGCGAGAAGAAGGCAAAGCACGAAGTGAGCCGCGAAAGCGACGCACGGGCCCTCCACCGCAAACAAGGCAAGGCCGCACAACGAAGCGACCGCAAGCGTAGGGCGCCGCCAATCCGAAAGAATCGCCATCCAGCTAGGCGAAGAGACATAAGGGGGATCTGTGCGAGGCGAGTCGTTCATGAAGCCATCCTTTCACGAGTAGTACTGCTCGCCTGCGGCGCCGCACGCGGTTGCCCACGGCATTGCGTGCAGCTGCGCGCGGTTGCCCACAGCACAACACGGCATCCCACGGCGAGCCGAAGAGTAAAAGGACAGCGGCTTCCGAATCGCTGTCTACCTGCAAGTATGCCCCACAGCAGTCGCATTACGAAGAGGAATTCCTCATGAAAAGAGTTTCTAGCGAAGAGCGTCCTCTCGCGTAGAAGCCATCTGCAAGACTTAGCCGGGAAAACGCAGGGAACCCCTGCGCTTTCCCGTTGCTTTTACCAGGGTCTGTGCTTTATAATTCCACAAGCATGGGGTTCGCCCCACATGCCGATGTGGCTCAGTTGGTAGAGCAATTCACTCGTAATGAATAGGTCACCGGTTCGAGTCCGGTCATCGGCTCCATTGCATAGCAAAGGCCAGGCAAATGCCTGGCCTTTTCATTTTCCAAACAAAATTATCTCTAGTCGGCAGAGAAATGATGCGCCTGACGGCCCAGGCGAAAATACGCTCCCCTAGCGCTTGGGAGCCTGTTGCAGGAGCCAACCGCCATCAGCAAAGAGCACCTGGCCCGTCACATACGAGGCATCCTCGCTTGCCAAGAAGAGCACGCAGCTAGCGATCTCATCCTTGGTTCCGCGTCGACCCAACACCAAACTATCCCGCATGTTCTGCTCAGCTGCAGGGTCAGCGTAGGCTGCGGCATTCAGATCGGTGGGAATGCTGCCAGGACCAACAGCGTTCACGCGAATGCCCAGGTCGCCCAAGTCATGAGCGAAAGTCTTGGTCAGAGAGTTCGTGCCGGCTTTGCACATGTTGTACAGAACGGTGGTAGGGCCCGTGAGCACGGAGCTCACCGAGGAAATGTTCACGATAGCGCGGCCACCACCGTTGGCGCGATGATAATCGGCGAACCACTGGCAGGCGAAGAACTGGCTCTTCAGGTTCACGTTAACGTTGCGCTCCCAGGTAGCCTCATCAACGGTCCCCACAGGAGTCGCCTCCCAGATGCCAGCGTTGTTCACCAGCACATCGAAGGCGCCGAAACGCTGCACCACCTGGGAGAAGAAGGTGTCAATCTGCTGGGGATCAGACACGTCGCAGGAAGCGTACATGACGCGAGAGGCGTCTCCACCGGCCACCTGAGCAAACTCGCTCACAATCTCATCAGCGTCACGAGCAGACCTTCCGCATACGGCCACGGAAGCGCCGTTTTGCAGGAAACGCTCTGCGATGCGCCTGCCGATGCCGCGAGCAGCTCCGGTTACCACGACAACTTGTCCGTCGAAATCGTAGGTGTTCATAGCGGTTCTCCTATCAAACTATCCCAGCAAAACGCAGGTCTGGGCTCAGACAAAAACGGGAGGCCCGAGCTTGTACCAAAGCTCGGGCCAAAATCCCGCCAATGCAAAACCTAACCTTCCACGTAGGTCGGACCAACTCAGGACCTAGCCTTCCACGCGGACCGGGCCAACTTGGGGCTCAGCCTTCCGCATACGTTGAGCCAACCTAGGGCTTAACCCTCTGCGTATTTAACGTTAGCCTGATTGTACTTGTTAATCAGAAGCCGCAGGTCAATGTCCTTATTGTCCTTAAACCACTCTACTATGTTCGGGCACCTTTGAATGCTCACAGGCAGATATCTTTCCCCATCGCGGCCAAAGAACAGGGTGCCAACCTCGTCATTGGTCTCTTCAAAGCTCGACAAGAAGCAGCGCATGGCATCATGCTTGTAGATGTCAGGCTTCAGGGCGTTGTTCACGAAGTCAGCGTATTCCCTGCTGTCCAGGTTCACGGAATACCATTCGCCCGTCTCGTCAAAGTAGTCAAAGGAAACCTGATAGCCCTTCAGCTTGTAGTTCAGGGAATCGCCCAGCCAGGATTCGATTCCCTCATCGGTTGCAGCGACATCTTCCATCATGTCGAAAGCCTCGTTGCCCACGCCGTCAGCGTAGCGGAACATGTCATAGGTGCGGGAGATCTCCTCGCCATCTTTCATGGTGTACGTGATGAGCACGGACACGCAATCGCTGGTCTCATGGCTGGAATCCATATCCTGGCCGTACTGGTCGATGAGCATCTCATGAACCCTGATGACGTCCTCGATGTTAGCGGGATCTTCCAGAGTCATGCGCTCGTAGGAGGTCACTTCCACCTTGGCCACGTTGTCAGCATCAGGCACGTAGGTGCGCAGCTGCAGCACGTCGAAATAGCAGCCCAGGACCAGAACAGCGCCACACATCGACACAGCCAAGCCCTGCTTCCAACTAGCCCGCAAAGCATGCTTGCCACGCTTCAGGCTCTGCTCGCCCAAGACGACGCCCAAGAATCCGCCCACAACCATCATGGCCATGATAAGCAGAGCGTCGAAAAGAGGGACGTGCCCCGTGTTGGCATCGGCGCCGCTGCCCAGCGAGAGGAACAGCGTCACCATGCCGAAGAAGGCGGCTCCCAGAACGCCCACGGCCACTTTGAAGGCTCCAGCGATGCCGGGGAGAGCCAGGGAGGATCCGGCGACTTCCAAATGCCTGCGGCGATTCAGCACCAAAGCGATGACCACCATGACAACCGCCACCAGGCAGTACACGATAAGGGGCAGCCAATTGGGGCCATCGACCAGGCACCATACACCCAGAGCCTCGAGAGGCGAAGCCCACAGGAACACCTGAGTAGAGAAGACCACACTGGGCACCAAAGAGGACATGATGGCCTCGACGATGAGCTCGAGGGTGTACACACCGGTGCAAATACCCAGGTAGAAGACGGTGGCAATAGACTTACGGCCGGCAAACTGCACGGACAGCACCGCGATGGAATAGAACACCAGGGTGAAGCCCAAGGTAAGGCCCAGCCACGTCAGGCATGCATCGATCGCAACTGCAGGCAGTATCACAGCGAGCCACAGAATCACCAAACCAATCACCAGCTCGATGACCAGCAGCGGAAGCAAACCGGCCACGAACATCACGGCAAAGAGAGCCTGACGGCTGATAGGTGCCGATCCGTAGAACATGGCCGCGGGCGCCTTAAACAAGTACTCCCACACCGTGAGAACCGATACCAAACTCGCAATCATGCAGCCAACGAGGCTCGCGAAGTACTCCAAATCCCAGCCTGTGGTCAAAGCGAGATTCACAGAGCCGCCGATGACACTGCTAGAGCTGGTCAAGGTTGCCAAAGGAAGCACCAGACCAAGGGCCCACGCCAAGAAGAAGCACAGCCACAGTGGCCAGCAACGGCAAACCGTGGCCAAAGCCAAACGGCCGTTATAGGAGCTATTCCTCATTACGATCACCGCCCAACTCGTAGATAAAGATCTCTTCCAGAGAAAGTGGAAGAACGTTCACGAACATGGGGTTGCTCTGGGCCAGGATGGCCTGGGCCTTCTCAGCGCTTGCACGAACCACCAGGGTGAACAGGCGGCCTTCCTGCACGCGGTTCACCACGTCGAGCTCGGCGGGAGCCTCGAACTTGTCGTCCTCGAAGGCGACCTGCACCTTCACGAAGTTCTCCTGCAGCTCGGACAGGGAACGCTCCAGGCGCATCTGGCCAGCATCCATGATGCCCACGTGGTCGCAGA
The DNA here is from genome assembly GCA_029225085.1 of Eggerthellales bacterium. GTDB lineage: Bacteria > Actinomycetota > Coriobacteriia > Coriobacteriales > Eggerthellaceae > JAQXVU01. The sequence goes on from JAQXVU010000012.1 coordinate 5,299, forward strand.
CATCGGTGAGCTCGCGCAGATTGTGGGAGGAGGACACCACCGTCATGCCACGATTGGCAACGTCGTCCATGACCAGGCCCCAAATAGTGTGACGCGCGGCAGGGTCAAGGCCGTCTACCGGCTCGTCGAGGAGCAACACGTCTGGGCGGCGAGACAAGGCCAACCAGAAGAAGGCCTGCTTCTGCATGCCCTTGCTGAGGGAGCGCACCTGGCGATTGGTTTCCAAGTTGAAATAAGGGCGCAGCTCCTCGAAACGCAGGGAGCTAAAATCGGGGAAGACCACGCCGTACAGGTTCTTCATGCCCTCGACAGTCGCGATCTCCGAGAAATATAGATCGCTGGGGATAGAGGCGATGCGACCCTTAACGGCAACGTTCTCGTACACTTCCCCGCCGCAAACGCTTACAGTGCCGGCGTCTGCTCGCATAGCGCCGGAAATGACCTTCAGCGCCGTGGTCTTACCTGCGCCATTGGGTCCCACCAGGCCATATACGGAGCCGGGCAGCACATGCATGTCGAAGTTCTGCAGTGCCTGCACGGGCCCGAACGCCTTGCAGACCTGAGATACCTTAATCATCAGATTTCCCTTCCTTCAAACGGTTCGAGAGCTCCTCAGCGGTACAACCCAAATCGATGAGCTGCTGAGAAACCTCGTCGAACTGGCCAAGAAGCTCTTGCTTGCGGGAATCCGCCGCATCGACGGAACCCGAGACGAAACTGCCCTTTCCCGGCATGGAGTAGATGAAGCCCTTAGCTTCGAGCTCGCGATAGGCCCTCTGAATGGTATTGGGGTTGATGGCCAATTGCGATGCCAGGCTCCTGACGCTGGGGAGCTTATCGTCCTCGCGCATGATTCCCGCGGCGATGAGCTTCATGAAGTTGTCCTCGATCTGCTCATACAAAGGGCGAGAATCCTGCGGATTGATGCTGATCACGCTCTCACCTCCTTTCGGGTTCGGTTCGGCAAGCAAGTTCGGCTCGCCGCAGGTTCAGCGAGGCACGGGACCGACCCGTTTCGCCTCGCCGCTTAAACTCGGTGGCAAATGCGATGGCGCGCAAAATCGTACTTGCCATGGTTGCTGCGCAGAGCACTCGCAAGCGAGGCCCTACTTGCACGGAATGCTCGTTGCACGAGGTTCCGCTTGTGCAAATCGTCTTAACTGTACTAATGCACTTAATACAGTGTACTAACACAGTTTCATACCGTCAATACAGTCAGGGGATCGAAGAGAAGATTCAGAAGAAAGGGTAAAGAAGGTTCAAAAGAGAGCTGGGAAGTTCGAGGAAGGTCTCCCAATGAAAGGTTTTGACAAGGTGGCAATAAGGGAAATCCGAGCCAAAGGGCAACGGTCCCGGTCGCCAGCCATCAGCCGCCAGCGACAGTCCGAGCCATGCGCGACAAACAAAACGGCCACCGAGAAGCTCGAGCATCCTTCCCAGAGCGAAGCGGGTGGGGATGCGAGAGTTTTCTCGGTGGCCCTATACGTCGCGAATAACTAACCGTCGCGAATGACTAGCGGACTTCCACCACCATCATGGTGTTGGTAGGCGCATAGGTCTCAACGCCGTTACGCACGGTCTTAGGACTCGTAGTGGGATCGCCCAGCGTCATGACAACCACGTCGCCAGTCTTCAGCAGACCCGCGTCCTTCAGAGCATCCTGAGCACGATTCACCACGCGCTGCATGTTGCCGCTGGCTACCTCGCCCACCACAGGGGTAACGCCCCAGTACAGCTTCATGCGACGGGCAACCTCGGGGCTTGGAGTCACGGAATAGATGGGACGACGAGGACGCATATTCGAGATGAGCAGCGCCGTGCGTCCGCTGACCGTAGGAGCAACCAGGGCCTTTGCGCCGATGCAGTAGGCGGTCACCACGGCAGCACGTCCCACCGCACGGGAACCGAAGGTAGATACCCACACCTCGTTCTGGCGGGAACGGGCGTCCTCTGCCATGTGGGCTTCAGAGTCGACGGCGATGGTAGCCATCATGCTCACGGCCTCGACAGGATACGAGCCGGCGGCAGTCTCGCCGGAGAGCATCACGGCATCGGTACCGTCGTAAATGGCGTTGGCCACGTCGCCCACCTCAGCACGGGTAGGACGAGGGTTGCGAATCATAGAGTCAAGCATCTGGGTTGCGGTAATGACCGGACGATGACGCTCGTTGCAACGGCGGATGATCTTTTTCTGAATGTGAGGCACCTGCTGAGCTGGTACTTCCACACCCAAATCGCCACGAGCAACCATGATGCCATCGGAGGCCTCGATGATCTCATCGATGTTGTTCACTGCATCGATGCACTCGATCTTAGAGATGATCTGAATGCCTGCGCCCTCGTTGGCGTCAAGGTACGCGCGGACCTCGTTCACGCCGGCCGCATCGCGAATGAAGGAGGCGGCCACGAAATCGACACCCTGCTCGATGCCGAACATCAGGTCGCTCTTGTCCTTCTCGGTGATGGCGGGCAGACCCGCATCGACGCCGGGGACGTTCAGGCTCTTGCGCTGGCCGAGCATGCCGCTGTTCAGCACGCGGCAGCGAATATCGGTGCCTTCCACTGCCAGAACCTCGAAGCCGATAAGGCCATCATCAGCCAAAATGACGGTTCCTGGCTGCACGTTCTGGGGCAGCGTGGCGCAATTCTGGTGCACGCGTGCGTTGGTTCCTGGGGTGGGGTCGGAAGTGAACACCATCTCGGCGCCCTCTTCCATATACACGGGCTCGCCGCCCTCGAGAAGGCCCGTGCGAATCTCAGGGCCCTGGGTATCGAGCATGATGGCAACCACATAGCCGTTGGCGTTGGCCACACGGCGGAGCCTGGCGATACGTCCGGCCTGCTCCTCATGGGATCCGTGGCTGAAGTTCAGGCGGGCGACATCCATGCCGGCCTGCAGAAGTTCAAGGACCTTCTGGTCGTCGTCGACCGCTGGTCCGAGGGTACATACAATCTTGGTGCGCTTGTTCATGGCACTTCCCTTCCCGGTTTCCTACCGAGTCATCGCTTCGCGTCCTCTTTCAACGAAGCTCATCCGTCAATCTTAAGTCGCTACAAGAATACCCGCCAAACCATGGTTTGGTAACTAATTTCTCTGCTTTTTCATGGTCAGTTTGCTCAGTTTTTACAAACCTGCCACGCACAAACGCAACTGCCACGGTAACGGTTTAAAAGATATGGAAGAAGTGGAAGGGGGCGCACTGCGGGAACCGCGCGGCGCGACCCACACGGCGGCGCGGCGCGTGCCGCACGTAGCATCGCGCACGGGTCGCAGACGGCAAACGAGAGTCGCGACGCGAGCCGCCCGCAACCCTATCGGAGCTGGGACACCAGCGCGTCGGTCTCGCGGGCGATGCGCATCTCCTCGTCGGTGGTGACCACGCAGATCTTAATGGGCGAGTCGTCAATGCTGATGATGCGGTTCATGCCAATGGCACCTTCCACCTGATTGCGCTCCTTATCGAGGATCATGCCCATGTGGGCCAGCCCCGCGAAGATCCGCTCACGCAGCTCCGCGCTGTTCTCGCCAATGCCCGCCGTCATGACCACCGCATCGGTCCTGGTCATAGCTGCATAGAAGGAGCCGATGGCCTTCTGCACCTTGTACACGTACATGTCTATGGCAAGGCCCGCCGCCTCGTCACCGGCGTCGGCTGCCTGCAGAACGTCCCGCATGTCGCTGATGCCGCTGATGCCCAGGACGCCGGATTCCTTGTTCAGGATCTCGTCCATCTCGTCGAAGGTCAGGCCCTCGCGACGCATGATGTAGGTCACGATGGCGGGGTCGATAGAGCCGGAGCGGGTGCCCATCATCAGGCCCTCTAGCGGAGTGAACCCCATGGTGGTATCGATGCTCTTGCCGTGGTTCACCGCGGTGATAGAACCGCCGTTGCCAAGGTGACACGTGATAAGGCCCAGGTCGCGCAGGGGGCGCCCCAGCAGATTAGCCGCCTGCTGCGCCGCGTAGCGATGGCTGGTTCCGTGAGCGCCGTAGCGACGGATGCTGTACTTCTCGTAGTAGCGCATGGGCAGCGGATACATGTAGGCCTTCGGCGGCATGGTGGTGTGGAAGGCAGTATCGAAAACAGCCACCTGGGGCGTGTCGGGCAGCAGCTGCTGAAGGTGGCGGATGCAGGCATCTGCCGGCGGGTTGTGCAACGGAGCCAGCTCCTCGCACTTCAGCAGGTTCTCGAAGGCCTCCTTGTCGATGAGGGTGGCCTTGCTGAAGTACTCACCGCCAGCGACCACGCGGTTTCCGATGGCATCGATCTGGGACAAGCCGCTGATAGGAGACTCGGGATCATCGACCAGGACCTCCAGAAGCTTTTCGAGGCATTGCTCGATAGAAAAGCCGCCCACCTTGAAGCGCATCTTCTGGAATGTCGGCGCGAAGGACACGTTCATGAAGGCGTCGTCCTCCCCCACCTTTTCAGCCAGGCAGCGCATGAGCGAGACTTTGCCGTCCGTCTCTATGAGCTGGCACTTCAGTGAGGAACTTCCCGCGTTTACTACCAGGACACGCATGACTGCCTCCTTGCACTAGGCTTCCATTACTAAAAGTATGGCAGAGCCGCGAGACATGACGACCGCACAAATTCCGTCTGTACAAATAATACGGACGGCCCGCCGAAGCGGACCGTCAGAGCAGTGCCCAGTACGCCAGCCGAATGACCGGACCGAGCCCCATACGCAAACGGACGGCCCGCCGAAGCGGACCGTCCACCCTTCGCGGGCAGTGCAGCTGCCCATATATGTTGCTTCTGCCTAGGCTGTCAGCGCGTCAGCCAACCCGTATCTCGCGTCAGCGCTTCAGCGAACCCAAAGCCCAAGCCAAACCGGTTCGTCCCTACAGGCCGATGCCGATCTGCATGCCGTAGAAGGCCAGGCGTGCCAGGAAGACAGCGAGAACAACCACCACGATGAGGATGATCGAAACGCTCTTCCAAGGAGCAACCTTCACAGCCATGAAGGTACCGCCAACGCCGATGACCATCAGGATGATGGAAATCACCACGAAGGGCAGCATTGCACCAGCTGCAGCGCCGCCGTCTACCAGGGCAGATGCGGAGCCAGAAGCCAGAACGTAGATACCGATGACGCCTGCGACTGCCATGAGGAAGCCCAGTACGTTCACGCCGGCAACGGTGTTGGCGCAAGAGCCGTCGAGCTCGCGATCAGCCACGTCAGACATAGCCAGCACCAGCATAGCCACTGCGGTACCACCGAAGAGGCCGAAGCCGATGGTGCTGATAGGCGTGAACAGGGTGTTCCAGCAAGGAACGCCGGCGATCATGTAAGCCATGCCCATGAAGGTGCAGCATACGACGCCCAGAACAGCCAGGACGGCCACGATCACCTTGTGGGTGCCGCCGGGCATCTTAGCGAAGCCGCCAGCCAGCCAGTAGATCACGGCCAGAATGCCGAAGACAACCAGCATGATGATCTCGTTAGCCATGGGGGTAGATCCCACGGTAGAGAACACGTTGGTGGCGTTGATAGGATTGGTCAGATGGAAGAAGGAAGCCAGGACGCCAACCACCATGAATGCCAGGGGAATGACGGAGAACTTCGCGGTCTTCTGGTACTCCTCAGGGGAGAGCTTACCGTAGGCATAGGTGATGGCCAAGGTCACATAGGCACCCACGCCGATGGTGGCCAAGGTGGTGAACACCGCCAAAGGGAAATCTGCGAATACCTCGGTCATGACTACTTCACCTCCTCAGCGTTGGAAACGAAGCCGGTGGTATCACCAGTCACCTGAGCATCATCGCTGTTGCTGATGTAGATGTTGGGGCTGGTGATGGAAGGATCTGGCATAGGAGCGATACCGCGAACGGTGTTGTGGTACTTCTCCTTCAGCTCCTTCACCTCGCCGAAGTCGAGGGCGCGGAGAGGGCATGCCTCAACGCAGATAGGACGCTTGCCCTCAGCAATGCGGTCAGCGCAGCCATCGCACTTCACGGTGTGGCCAACGGTCTTGTCGACCTTGGGAACGTTGTAAGGGCAGTTCATTGCGCAGTAACCGCAGCCGATGCACTTAGAGGCGTCAACAGAGACCAGACCGGTCTCGGGATCCTTATGCATAGCCTTGGTGGGGCAAACCGCCACGCAAGCAGGATGGTCACAATGCTGGCAGCCAAGAGACACGTGATAGGAGAATACCGAGCAAGTAGCGGAGCCGTCCTCGGCAACCTCCCACTCGCCACCCTCGTAGTCATAGATCCTACGAGGAGAGCTCTCACGAGAGAGGTCCTTGTAATCCATGCAGGCAAACTGGCAGGTCCTGCATCCCGTGCAACGGGAGTTATCGAAATGGAATCCGTATTGGGTCATCTTCGCACCTCCCCTTAAGCCTTAGATACCTGGACGATGATGGAATTGGAAGGACCGTTGCCCTTACCAAGAGGCGTTGGCCTGTAGGTGGTCAGCGTATTCACGCAGCCGCCTTCGTCTACCTGGTTGCCCGACATGTTGGCGCTGTGCCATGCACCCTGAGGTACGCAAACGGTACCGGGGATGATGCGGTTGGTGACGAATGCAGGAATGCGAATCTCACCAGCAGGGCTCTTCACGCTCACCACGTCATCCATACTGATGCCGCGAGACTTCGCATCGATGGGGTTGATCCACAGACGCTGAGAGGCGGCCTCGTCGAGCTCCTGAATGAAGCCGAAGGAGGAGTGGGTGCGGCTCTTATGATGGAAGCCGGAGCAGTACAGTGGGTACTCGTCGGTCACGGAGCCGTAGCCCTGGAAACCAGGATTGAACAGAGGGATAGGATAGATCTCGTCGCCCTCTTCGAGCTCCCAAGACTTGTTCAGATTGTCGAGGGTCTCAGAGTAGATCTCGATCTTGCCGGATGGGGTGCCCAGAGGGTTGGCCTCAGGGTCATCGCGGAACTTGTCGAAGCCGATGGCGGGAGGCAGCTCCTGCTTGAACAGACCCTGCTCGAGAATCTCGTCCCAGGAGGGAACTTTGATTCCGTAGAAAGAGCTGTAGTTGTTCTCATACAGGTACTGTACCCACTCATCATGAGTGCGACCCTCAGTGAACTCATCGCGCTTACCGAAGGACTCAGCGATGTCGGCGCAGACGTCGTAGCTAGAACGGCACTCGCCAGGAGCCTCCTGAGCAGGGGTACCAACCTTAACGGCGGTGTAGTACTCGGAGTAGCCCTGGGTGTACATGTTCAGCTGCTCGCAGCGCATGGCATCAGGAAGCAGCAGGTCAGCGTACTTGGCGGAGTCGGTCATAACCGTGTCCCACACCACCAGGAACAGGTCCTGAGTGTTCTCGTTGTTCAGAACCTCGTACACCTTGTTGATGTCGCCGTGCTGGTTGGTGATGCAGTTGCCCGCATATTCCATAACGAACTTAAGGCTGGTGCCCAGCTTGTCGGCGCCCATGATGCCCGCGTTGGTAGCGGTCATGTCCTCACCGTGATCGACTGCGTTCAGCCACTGATACACAGGCAGCGTGGTGGGGTTGGGGTTAGCATCGGGGATGCCGCCGGTCAGGTAGATAGGAGGCTCAGCCTCGCGCTGACCGGTGTTGGTGCCGGGCAGGCCGATCTTGCCGATGAGGATCTGCAGCAGACAGATTGCGCGGGAAGCTTCCTCACCGTTGCTGTGACGCTGAGGACCCCAGCCCTGAGTGATGAAAGGTGCCTTTGCCTTGGCGATAGTGTCGGCCAGCTCGCGAATGACATCAGCGGGGATCTGGGTGATAGGTGCAGCCCACTCAGGGGTCTTCTCTACCTTGTCATAGCCCTTGCCCATGATGTAGGCCTTGTAGGACTTGTTCTTGCCCTTGGCAGACTTAGGCATGGTGTCCTCGTCGAAGCCAACGGTGTACTTGTCCAGGAACTTCTTGTCGATCTGGTTGTTCACGATCCACTCGTGGGCGATGGCAGCAACCAGAGCGCCGTCGGTGCCGGTGCGGATAGGGATCCACTGATCGCCGGTGCCGGAGATGGTCTCATTCAGACGGTAGTCGATGTGAATGACCTTGCCGCCGCGAGCGAGGATTGCCTCGCGGGCGCGAGCGAAGTCCCACACAGCGTTTGCGCCGCCCATACGGGTCTCAGCTGGGCTGTTGCCAATGAGAACCAGCAGGTCAGAGTGAAGCTCAGCCTCGCTGAAGGAAGATGCGTTGTAGGCATCATAGGGGCTAAAGACGCTGCCCTTCTCGGCGTCGAAGCCATACATGTAAGGCATTGCTGCGCTCATCATATTGGTGGAATAGTCGTAGCCCTGATTTACGTAGCCGCCCTTGCCCAAGCTGGTGAGCATGCGACCTACAGGACGACCGGTGTTGGCGTACATGCCGGTACCGTAGTTCAGGTACACAGCATTTGGGCCACCGAAATCGTAGGCGTACTCGAGCTTATCGTGAATCAGCTGAATAGCCTCTTCCCAGGTAATCTGCTCGAACTTACCCTCGCCGCGCTTCGCACCCTCAACGCGCTTCATGGGGTACAGCAACCTGTCTGGGCTGTTGATCCACTTACGCATGGCGCGACCACGCAGGCAAGCGCGGGCCTGCAGATCATCTGGGCCCACATTGTCGGTTTCCATGTACTTAATCTTGCCGTCAGCACAATGCCACTGGAACACGCAGCTGCCGCCGCAGTTCACGTTGCACATACCCCAATGAATCTCATCAGGAGTTTCGGCAAGAGCAGGCGTAACCTCGTTCACCAGAGCGTTAGATGCGGAAAGAGCGCCGCCAGCTGCTGCCAGCGCACCAAGAGCACCTGCTCCCTTAACGAAGGTCCGTCGTGAGAGTCCTGCACGATTCTCAGACATAGCCCCTCCTTCTATTCTCACCCTCACCCCATCGGCGAGGGCATCCCACTACTTCAAGCAGGAGGAGGCAACCCCGGAAACGAGACTCCGCGAAACCTCACCAGCTCGCATCCTTTAGCGAAAGCGTCTCCGCTCATCTGATAGCCAGATGAGCAAAAAACAGCCACTCACAGGGCATACTCCACCGCTCACTTTCGATTCTCCACAGGGTGTGCAGGAATAAAAAAGGACAGAATTCAAATGTTGGGTAAAACCTATTATCTATCTTAGGATAATAGAAACGCCCAGGTAGAAGCAGGGGTTTGCGGAGGGGCAAAATAACTCAGATTTCTAACTACCTGTAGAAATTAGGAACATCTACGTGCAGGTCGAGCTCCTTCTGCATGCCCGCCAACGTTGCGCCGGTCAGGCGAGCAAGGCCCTCATAGAAGGGGTGCTGGGACTCTTTCTGCACCACCACCATGAAATGACCAGCCCAGGTCAGAAGATGCTCGCTGAGGTACTCCCGCAGGATTTCCGGACGATGAGAAGCGATGTAAGCCATGAGCACCAGCATAGAACCGATGTGGTCCTCGGGCTCCTCGGAGTCGCCGCGATTCAGGGCCAGGCCCTCGCGCTTCATCCAGCGGCGCAGGGCAATGGTGGTATCGCCGAAGATCACCTGCTCCTTGTCGGTGTACACCGAGCCCCAAGGAGGAGCCACCTTGGTGGCAGGACCTACGAACAGGCGGCGATACTCGGAGTACAGAGGCTCAGCATCGATGCCCTCCGCAAGGCCCTTCTGCATCTGGGAGATGAAGGCGGCAGCAGTGTAGGCCTCTACAAAGGGCCAGTCCTCGGCAGCAGCACCCGCGTCAAGCTCGGCGAAAGCCTGCAGCACTGGGGCCACATGCTCGGCATTGAACTTAGGGTCGTACAGGAACATGGGACCAAGGGTATTGCCCACAAAGGCAATGCCATCGAGCACATCCTGGTTCATGCAGGGATCTTCCATAGCTGCTCCTCACTTCTATATCGTCCCAACGAAAATCGGGACGATTATTCTAACCTGCCGCTATCTCTTCTTTTGGGCGCGACGCTCGGCTCGCAAGCGACGGCGCTCCTTCTTCTCCTCGTTCAGCTCGTACAGACCGCCCTTGGCGTCCTCGCCCATCTGGGAGATGAACTCGCCGGCGTCATCAGGGACCTCGTCTACGTCGGGACCCAAGTCGACGATCTTCATGGGCTTGCGCCACAGCAGGTCATAGACAATGGGCACCACGAACAGGGTGGTAAGGGTACCGTACAGCAAACCACCCGTCACCACCAGAGCCATTCCGCGCTCAGCGCTGGCACCGATCTCAGGGTTAAAGATCATGGCCAGCATGGCGAAGATGGTGGTGGCCGCCGTCATCATGATGGGGCGCATACGGGTCATGCCCGTGGCGATGAGGGCAGAGCGCTTTTCCATACCTTGGCGACGGAGCTTATTGGCGAAGTCTACGAAGACGATGCCGTTGTTCACGATGACGCCCATGAGGACCACGAAGCCCATGAGGGACATGACATCAAGGCCCTGACCTGCGATAAGCAGAGCGAGCACGCCACCAGTAAAGGCCAAGGGAACCGTAAGGATGATGATGAAGGGCGCCACGAAGCTACCGAACTGAGCCATCATGATCAGGTAGATCAGCAGCAGGCCCAGAGCCATGAGCTGCAGCATCTGCTGAATCATGTCAGCGACCTGGGAGTCCGTGCCCTCTAGGCTCATCTCTACCCCGTCGGGAAGCTGCAAGTCAGCCAGCTTAGGCTGCAGCTGGCGAGAGAGCAGCGTCAGGTTCTCGCCCTCGTCAGGCTCGGCAGTGACCTTCATGATGTAGGTGCCGTTCTGGGAGGTCAGGCTCGAGAGGCCAGCCTTCTCTTCCACCGTGGCAACCTTCGACAGCTTATAGGTCTTGGTCTCCTGCGTGCCCGAAGCAGAGCTGCTTACGGTGAACTCGGTATCTAGCAGAGTCTCCTTGGTGATCTCATTGCGGTTGCTGATGAGGTTCACATCCTGGGCATCGTCGCCCACGCCCATGGTGATTGCCGTGGTAGAAGTATTCAGCTTGCCTGCCAGCTGCTGGTAGATCTGAGCGACGGTAGTGCCCAGAGCCGCCACCTTGTTCTTGTCGAAGACCAGCTGCAGCACGGGATCTGCATCCTCCTGGCCGTTCTCGATCTCTATGTAGCCTTCCACACTGTCAACGGTGTCCATGACCTGCTGGCTCGCGTCAAGCAGCGCCTGAGGATCGTCACCGGTGAGCTGAATCTCGAGCTGCTCCTTCAGCATCGAGGAGCTCATAGCGGAAGCGTCGGCCATGAATTCGCAATCTAGGCCCTCGCCAGCCTGCTTCACCTGCTCCTGCAGGGCGGCCATCTGGTCCTCGGTATGCACCTTCTCCTTGTCTACCGTGGCGTAGAACATGAAGCCGGGGATGCGATCCTCTTCATCGTCAGAGGCGGAGCCGGAGCCCATAGACATGCCGCCGGACATGACAGAGCCCATGGCCGAGGAGTCGGCGGAACCCACATCCTGAATGCCGTCAATCTGCAGCAGGCGGTCAGTGATGGTATCGGCCACCTCGATGGCCTCGTCCTTAGTGGAGTCCTCGGGCATGACCACCGTGACGCCAATCTGGTTAGACGTCATGTTAGGCACCATAGAGATGCCCATCTGCAAAACCGATACCAGGCAGAACACAGCCAACGCCGTAGCGCCTACCAGTACCGGCGCCTTGTGCTTCAGACACCAGGCAATGGCACGACCATAGGCCTGCTTTAGGCGCTCGAACCAGATGACCTCCCGAGGCGCATGATTGGCGAAAAGCTTGGCGCCAAGGGCGGGCACGCAGGTAAGAGCCACCAGCAGCGAGGCCAGCAGCGCGAAGGACAGGGTCAGGGCGAAGGGAACCAACATCTGGTTCACCAGGCCCGTGGTGAACACAAAGGGCAGGAACACGCAGATGGTGGTTAAGGTGGAAGCAGTCACCGCGCCCGCCACCTGCTTGGCGCCCTGAGCGGCACTGCGCTCGGCGGTGAGGCCGCGGGCTCGCAGGCGATAGATGTTCTCGAGAACCACCACGGAGTTATCCACCAGCATGCCGATGCCCAGGGACAGAGCGCTGAGGGTCATGATGTTCACGTCGAGACCCCAGAAGTACATGAGGGTCAGAGCGAAGAGCACGCTGAAGGGAATCGAGAAGGCGATGACCAGCGTGGGCCGCACGCTCTTCAGGAACAGAGCCAAAACGATGACAGCCAGCACGATGCCCATGAGCAGGCTCTGCAGAATGGTGGTGATGAACAGGTTGATGTACTTGCCCTGGTCATAGAGGTACATGACCTTCAGGTTCTCGTCCTCGCTCTGCAGGTCTTCGAGAGTATCCTGAACCGCTGCGGACACATCGCTGGTTGCCGCGGTAGAAGACTTGGTAACGGAGACGATGATGCCATCCGTGCCGTTCAGCTTGGCATAGATGTCGCCCTCGTTGGAAAGGGTGGTGACGTCCGCCACGTCCTTGATGCGGATATCGCCCACGCCGTCAATATTAGTAAGAACCGTGTTCTTCAGCTCCTTGGCGGTGGTGTACTCCTCGCCCACCTTCAGAAGCCAGGTGCCGTCGGAGTCATCCTTCACATAGCCAGCGGGCATGCTGAAATTCTGAGCGGAAATGAGCTGGGAGAGGGTGCTGATATCCAACAGCGCATCGATGTTAGCGGACTCGATGGCCTGCTTGCGAGAGGCCTCATACTGAGACTCGGCATCCTTCAGATCGGCTTCGCTGGCCTGAAGGGTCTGCTTGGCGGCAGCGATCTGAGCGGTTGCGCTGCCAAAGCCGGCAGCTGCATTCACGGATCCGGCGTTCACCTGGGACAACTGCTCCTGCAGCTCGGCCAGCTGATCCTGAGCGGTGGCCAGCTGCTCTTCAAGCTCCTTGGTGTCCTGGCCATAGGCCTGGGCCGAGGTGATGGCAGCGGAGAGGGCGGTGATCTGTGCCGTAGTGGCGGAGATGGCCGTAGTCAGGCCCGAGCTTGCGAAAGCCAGCTCATCAGCGGTGGAAGCCTGCTGGTCGGAGAGGGATTTCTCCTGATCTTCCAACTCTTGCTTGGCCTTGGCCACCTGGGACTTGCCCTCATCGATCTGCTTCTTGGCGTCATAGAGCTTATCGTTCACCGAGGCCAGGAGCCTGTTGTTCACGTCGTCGATCTTGCTCTGGTTCAGTTCCACATTCACCGTGTCGGACACCAAGCCCACGCCGCTTACACTGGCAATGCCGTCCTGGCGCTGCAAGGCGGGAATGAGAGTGTCCTGCACGTACTTACTGGTCTCAGCCTGAGTCTTGCCATCGAGGGCCACGCCCACATAGGCCGTAGCCACCGCATCAGCGCTCATTTCCATATAGGTAGGGGTGCCCACGTCGTCGGGGAGCATCGGTGTCACTTGGTTCACCGCAGCGCTGACCTTCACCAGGGCGCTGTCCATGTCGGTGCCGTCGACGAAAGCCAGGAAGATCATAGAAAAGTTCTCAGAGCTCTGGGAAGAGACGGAATCGACGCCGGAGAGGGTCGCCAGCTTCTCCTCGAGGGGGTCGGTGACGTCTTCCTCGACCTTTTCGGGGCTAGCACCGGGATAGGTGGTGATGACCGCCATATAGGGAATGTCCATCTCCGGATACAGGTCGGTCTTCAGATAAGTGAGAGAGTAAGCGCCCAAGGCCAGCACGATGATGGCGGCCGCGAGAACGTAGAAGGGCTTCAGTACCGAAAAGCGTGGGAGCATGGCAAATCCTTGCGGTATGGGTATAAGTGTGCGAGGCCGTCGCGAAGACAGACCAGAACAGCCATTTTAGACGAGGGCGTCTCCGCACGAACGCGGACGTTTCCCGATAACACAGAAACCGTTGATTTGTTGCATTTCGCCATCTTGATTTCGCATAGTTAGGTGGAAGTTGTCTCCCTGAGCCTACGGGCCGCTACGCCGCCTTCCACATGCCCCAAAACCGCAGAAACCTTGTAGACCCTTGCCAAGAAAAATGGTGTAACTATAATCACTTTTTGGCACTCTCGGTTCGCGACTGCTAATTCGGTTCAAAACCAACGGCACCCCGTGCGTCGAGTGATCGAGCCCCAGCGCAACGCAGGCCGCTACGCAATGCGGGCTTCCGTGCGACACGGGCTTCCGTGCGACACGGGTTTCCGTGCGACACGGGCTTCCGTGAGACACGAGCCTCGAGCGCCACCCCGTACCTCGGTACTAACTTCTATACAAGGAGATGACATATGAAGGAATTCAAGACAGAGAGCAAGAAGCTGCTCGATCTCATGATCAACAGCATCTACACCAACAGGGAGATCTTCCTGCGCGAGCTGATCTCTAACGCATCTGACGCGGTAGACAAGCTGTACTTCCAGAGCCTCACCAACCCCGACATGAACTTCGCCCCCGATGAGCTGCACATTCAGGTCTCCTGGGACGAGGAGGCACGCACCGTCACCGTCTCCGACAACGGCATCGGCATGGACGAAGAGGGCCTCGACAACAACCTGGGCACCATCGCCCACTCCGATTCTATGGAGTTCAAGAACGACGAGGAGAAGCAGTCCGAGGACATCGACATCATCGGCCAGTTCGGCGTTGGCTTCTACTCCGCCTTCATGGTAGGCGACCTGGTTACCGTTATCACCAAGCCCTACGGCTCCGACCAGGCCTGGAAGTGGACCTCTACCGGCGTTGACGGCTACACCGTCGAGCCTACGGAGAAGGAGGGCTGGGGCACCGACGTCATCGTGCACCTGCGCCCCGACACCGATGAGGAGAAGTACGGCGAGTTCCTGAACGAGCACTCCCTGAAGAGCCTCATCCGCCGCTACAGCAACTACGTTCGCTACCCCATCATGATGGAATGCGAGCACAGCCGCGAGCTGCCTAAGCCCGAGGACGCCGGCGACGACTACAAGCCCGAATACGAGCAGTACACCGAGCTCGAGACCGTAAACTCCCGCATCCCCATCTGGAAGCGCAAGAAGTCCGAGGTCACCGACGAGGAGTACAACGAGTTCTACAAGACCACCTTCCACGATTACGCCGACCCTCTGAAGACCATCAGCTTCCACGCTGAGGGCGCCATCAGCTACGACGTGCTGCTGTTCATCCCCAGCCGCGCACCCTTCGACCTGTACTCGAAGGAGTACAAGAAGGGCCTGCAGCTGTACAGCTCGAACGTGCTGATCATGGACAAGTGCGAGGATCTGCTGTTCGATCACTTCAACTTCGTAAAGGGCGTCGTCGATTCTCAGGACCTGACCCTGAACATCTCCCGCGAGACCCTGCAGCAGAACAACCAGCTGCGCGCCATCGCCAAGCGCATCGACAAGAAGATCACCCAGGCTCTGGAGTCTATGCGCGATAACGAGCGCGACAAGTACGAGGAGTTCTTCGCCGCATTCGGCCGCACCCTGAAGTACGGCATCTACAGCAGCTACGGCATGAAGAAGGACCAGCTCGGCGGTCTGATGCTCTTCCACTCCGCTAAGGAGGGCAAGCTGGTGACCCTCGACGAGTACTTGGCCAACTGTCCCGAGGATCAGGAGAACATCTACTACGCCACCGGCGAGAGCATCGAGCGCCTGAGCACCCTGCCTATGGTAAAGAGCGTTCTGAACAGGGGCTATGATGTGCTCCTGTGCTGCGAGGACGTTGATGAGTTCTGCATGATCTCTATCGACATCTACAACGAGAAACAGCTGCGCAACGTGGCCGACGCCGATCTGGGTCTTGAGACCGAGGAGGAGAAACAGGAGGCCGAGGAGGCAACCAAGAGCAACGAGGCTCTGTTCGCCGCCATGCAGGAGGCCCTGGGTGACAAGGTGACCAAGGTTGCCGTGAGCCCCCGCCTGGTAGACGTGCCCGCCGCTCTCTCCGCTGAGGGCCCCGTCTCCCTCGAGATGGAGAAGATGATGGCCATGATGCCTGACGCCGATGGCTCCGTGAAGGCATCCCGCGTACTCGAGATCAACGCCAAGCACCCCGTCTTCGCAACCCTGCAGGTAGCACAGGAAGTTGGCGACACCGAGAAGGTATCCCTGTACACTTCCCTGCTGTACAACCAGGCTCTTCTTATGGAAGGCATGCCTATCGACGACCCCGTAGCCTTCAGCGAGGCCATCGCCAAGCTCATGAAATAAGCTGGGGATTCAGCCAGGCCAGCGCCAGCTGACCAAGCGCTGCGATATCGGCGCAGACCGACCAAGCGCGGCCAAGCCGGCAAGGCTGGCAAGGCCAGCACCAAGCCGGCAAGCGCCAGCGCAAAAACCCACGCAGCATGCAAACCACCTCCCATTTCCCGAACAGGGGAATGGGAGGTTTTGTTTTGCCTGAAGCAGGAGTAAATAAGGCAAGGTTTTTGGCATAATCGCGCCAAAATGGACGCATATAGATAACGTCCCCTAGAACACCAAGGGACCGCGGGCTGAACTAGGTGGGCTAAGCCCAGATTGGTTCTCAAAGTGGCCGCGAATCACCTGCGCCTTCACCTCGACGAGTCAGACAAAACAACGAATCTTCGATCGGAGAAACCCAGTGAAAGCGGGACTGCAGCGACCTCGGATACAGGGCCTCCTACCTGGTGGGCGACATCGCCCCGGGCATTGTGGCTCTCATGGCCCTCATCTTCGTCATCGCCCTCGCTTGCTCTAGGAAGCGAGATGCTGAAGTTAGGTACGGGAGCCAGAAGGCCGAAGTTCGCTCTGGGAAGCGAGATGCTGGGATGCGCTCCGGGAAGTGGGAAACTGGGATGCGCTCCGGAAACCGGGAGACCAAGCCCGTCGGATCCCACGGCAGGCACTCCGCCCCGAAAAGACGGCGGCGATGAGGGCGGATAAACGTCCGAACGGATAAACGCCCGTGCAGCGCCCGTGCAGCTTTTTTGGCCTCAAAAAACAGAAACGGCCTCTCAGTGCAGGAGTTGGTAATGGGGCAGAACCCCAAAGTGGACTATACCCAGAGTCCTGTCGCGCATGAGGATGGTCACCGCATACTCAATGTGGGTCTAAATCAGGACTCTATCCCGACAACCTGATTCACCGACCAGTCAATTTCACAATGCAGACCTCACCACGCCCTCAGGAGAGATCCGATCTTCTGCACTGAGCGGCCCATTCTGCAAAATGACCAGATTTTTTTGGAATAAGTTCTGCACTGAGGCCCCGATTCTGCATCCCGGCGCCCATCGGCAGTTAGCGCCACGCAAACGAGCATCCCGGCGCCCATCGGCAGTTAGCGCCACGCAAACGAGCACGACCGGTCACAAACGGGTACAAGATAGCCTCACCCCAGCACGTCTTCCGCCATAGAAGATTCAAGCACACGTTTTGTCCGCCAACCCCCATTTCGCTGTCAATCCAGACAGAAGTCCCCGCCCAAATGGACGGGGACTTCTTTGTTACTTGCGTAATAGGCTCCCACGAAACGCAGATCTCCGAGCGCCCATGGCCCACGCCCCGCACTGCAAGGATTTTCAGGAGTTTATGGTCCCAATGGGCATTTCGTCTGATTTGCACAACCCAAAAAGCAAGCACAAATCACGTTTGGGACCATAATCCCATCACAAATCGCAAACGGGACCAGGCAAAACAGCACAAATCGCATTTCGGACCACAAACGCCAATTAATCCCCGCGCGCAACAGCAGAAATCGAAAACGGGACCAAATAAGCCATCACAAATCGCGTTTCGGACCACGCTCCCATCACGGGTGCCCCCTCTTCCACCTCTTCATAACTTTTCGCTATTTCGTGGAGCACATGTGAAGGCCCTGCGGTTTCGAAAAAGGGCTATTGCATCCTAAAAAAGGTTCACTTATTGTACTAAATCGCATTTAGTAAAAAACTTTTAAATAAATGCGACACAAGCAATGCAAGGAACCGAAAAGGAGAAACTCATGACGTTCGAGAAGGTACGCGACGCAATTGTAGAGACCATCAGCTGCGAGGAGAGCGAAGTCACCATGGAGGCTTCCCTGGTCGACGACATCGGACTCGACTCCCTGGACGCTGTCGAGCTGAACATCGCCCTCGAGGAGGCATTCGGCGTATCCATCCCCGCTGACGAGATGGGCAACATGAAGACCGTAGGCGAGATCGTCGCTTTCCTCGACGCTCAGCAGGCATAAGCATGAACACCGAGAACATCATCTCCCTCATGCAGGCCTTCGATGCCTCGTCTCTGGCTTCTATGGAAGTCGAGCACGAGGATCTGCGCCTGAAGATGAAGAAGCCCTCGGCTGTTGCTCAACAAGTTGTTGTGGAAGCTGGCGCAGGCACTTTGGCTGGTGCCGGCATGGTTCCCGCTGCTTTGGCTGGTGCCGGCATGGTTCCCGCTGCTCTGGCTGGCGCGGGCGTTCCCGTTACAGCTCCGGCTGTCCCCGCAGCTGCCGCTCCCGTCGCTCCTGCCGCAGCCGAAGCCACCGCACCTGCAGCCGATGCAGCAACTGAGGCCGCTCCCGCCAAGAACCTGGTAGCCGTGAAGGCTCCCCTGGTGGGCGTCTTCTACGCTGCCCCCTCCCCTGACCAGCCGCCTTACGTTTCCGTTGGCGACCACGTCGAGGAAGGCGCAACCCTCTGCCTCGTCGAGGCAATGAAGCTCTTCAACGAGATTCCCGCTCCCTGCTCCGGCACCATCGCGGCTATTCACGCCAAGAACGCCGAGGTCGTGGGCTTCGACGAGCTCATCATGGAAATCGAGGTCGATGCCTAAATGTTCAAGCGAATTCTTGTGGCCAACCGAGGCGAGATCGCCCAGCGCATCATCCGCAGCTGCACCGAGATGGGCATCGAGTCCGTCGCGGTATATTCCAAGGCCGACGCCAACGAAAGCTATCTGGGTCTGGCCACGGAATCCGTGTGCATCGGCGACGCTCCTGCCGCCGAGAGCTACCTGAACGCCCAGCGCATCATCATGGTGGCTCAGCTGAAGGGCTGCGACGCCATTCACCCTGGTTACGGCTTCCTCTCCGAGAACGCCGCTTTCGCCCGCATGTGTCAGGATTCCGGCATCACCTTCATCGGCCCCTCCCCTGAGGTCATCGAGAAGCTGGGCGAGAAATCCGCTGCCCGCGACTTCATGGCGGCCCAGGGCGTACCCACCGTCCCTGGCTCTGACGGCATCGTCACCTCCGTAGACGAGGTGCTTTCCATTGCCGAGGCCATCGGCTACCCCATCCTCATGAAGGCATCCGCTGGCGGTGGCGGTCGCGGCATGCGCCGTGCCGACTCCCCTGAGGACGTGACCCGCCTCTTCCCTGCCGCCCAGGCCGAGGCCAAGGCCTGCTTCGGCGACGACAGCATGTACGTCGAGAAGCTGGTGCTGAACCCCAAGCATGTGGAAGTGCAGGTTCTCGCCGACACCCAGGGCAACGTGGTGCACCTCGGCGAGCGCGACTGCTCCGTGCAGCGCCGCAACCAGAAGATCATGGAAGAGTCCCCCTGCAGCCGTCTGTCCGACGAGCTCCGCGAGAAGATGGGCTCCATCGCGGTGGAAGCCGCCAAGGCGGTAGGCTACGTGAACGCCGGCACCGTGGAATTCCTCCTCGACCAGGACAACAACTTCTACTTCATCGAGATGAACACCCGCATTCAGGTCGAGCACCCCGTCACCGAGATGGTGTACGGCGTCGACCTGGTACATGAGCAGATCCGCATCGCCTTCGGCCTGCCCCTGCGCTTCGGCCAGCAGGACCTGCACATGAACGGCCACGCCATCGAGTGCCGCATCACTGCCGAGGATCCCCAGAACAACTTCATGCCCTGCCCCGGCACCGTGAACTTCGTGCACTTCCCCGCTGGCTGCGGAACCCGCGTCGACTCCGCCCTGTACTCCGGTAGCACCCTGACCCCCTACTACGACTCTATGATCGCCAAGATCGTCGTATGGGCACCCACCCGTCTCGAGGCCATCCGACGCATGCGCCGCTGTCTGGCCGAGACCGTCATCGAGGGCGTGAAAACCAACCTCGACTTCAACCTGTTCATCCTCTTCCACGGGGAATACCTGACGGGAAACTACGACACCGGATTCATCGCCAAGAACGACCAGGAGATTCTGGGCCTCGCCGCCCAGGCAAACAAGATCAAGAAGGAAAGCGCCAGGAGCTAACCTATGCCAAGCAACCCCTTTACCAGCCGCCACCTGTTCCTGCAGGCCGTGGCTCTTCTGAAGCCCAAAGCCCAGGAAGAGGCCAAGCGCCAGAAGAACATGACCATGACCTGCCCTTCCTGCAAGGCCACCCATAAGCGCAAGCATCTGGTGCGCGACCAGTACGTATGCCCCGCCTGCGGATGTCATCTGAAGATGCCCGCCACCGCACGTCTGCAGAGCCTCTTCGACAACGGCGCCTACGACCCCCTCTTCGACACGCTAGTGGGCGCTGACCCCATCAACTTCCCTGGCTATGCCGACAAGGTAGATGCCACCCGCGAGAAGTCCGGCCTGACGGAGGCCGTGGTCTGCGGTAGGGGCCTGGTGGGCAATGTGGAATGCGTCGCCTGTGCCTTCGACGCCAGCTTCTTCATGGGTAGCATGGGCGAAGCGGTGGGCGAGCGCGTGACCCGCGCCGTGGAAACCGCCACCGCCGAAGGTCTGCCCCTGGTGATCTTCAGCCTCAGCGGCGGTGCCCGCATGCAGGAGGGCATCTTCTCCCTCATGCAGATGGCCAAGACCGCTGCCGCCGTCCGTCGTCATGCCGACGCAGGCCTGCTGTACGTCTCCGTCCTCACCAACCCCACCACCGGCGGTGTGCTGGCAAGCTTCGCCAGCCTCGGCGACATCATCATCGCCGAGCCCGAGGCCCTCATCGGCTTCGCTGGCCCCCGCGTCATCGAGCAGACCATCCGCCAGAAGCTCCCCGAGGGCTTCCAGCGCTCCGAGTACCTGTTCGAGCGCGGCTTCATCGATCGCATCGTCCCACGCCAGGACCTGAATAAGGAGCTGCGGGACATCCTTGCCCTACATGCGGGCAAGGCTCCTAAGAAGGATAAGGCAGAAGGTGCCGCTGGCACTCGCGGAAACGACTCCTCTCACAGTGGCGACACTGGCCGTAAGGGCTACACCACGGCAGCTAACGGCAACAACGCCGCAGCCAGCGCTGACACTGTTCCTGCCCAGGCCCTATGCCCTGTCCCCCAGGCTCCCATCAGCGCCTCCGCTCGCGTGGCCCTGGCCCGCGACAAGGATCGCCCCAAGGCGGACTTCTACATCTCCCAGCTCTTCGACAACTTCATGGAGCTGCACGGAGACCGCCACGACAAGGACGACCCCTGCATTAAGGGCGGCATCGCCTGGTTCCACGGACAGCCCGTCACGGTCATCGCCCAGTGCAAGGGCACGAACCTGCAGGAGAACCTGACCTATAACTTCGGCATGCCCAACCCCCAGGGCTACCGCAAGGCCATGCGCTTGGCAGAGCAAGCCGAGAAGTTCGGACGCCCCATCGTCACCATCATCGACACCCCCGGTGCCTACCCCGGCATCGAGGCTGAGGAGAAGGGCCAGGGCGAGGCTATCGCTCAGTCCATAGCCCTGTTCAGCGGCCTGAAGGTCCCCGTCGTCGCCCTGTTCATCGGCGAAGGCGGTTCCGGTGGCGCTCTGGCTCTCAGCGTGGCGGACTCCCTGATCATGCTCGAGAACGCCGTGTTCTCGATCCTGTCCCCCGAGGGCTTCGCCTCCATCCTTTGGCGCGATGCCTCCCGTGCGGCCGAAGCCGCGGAGCACATGGGTCTCACCGCCCCTGAGCTTCTGGAATACGGCGTGGCCGACCAGGTCATCCCCGAGGGCAGCCAGCCTCTGCAGGCACCTTGCCCCGAGACCGTGAGCCTCATCGACCAGGCCATCTCTGGCGAGCTGAAGCGCCTTGGCACCCTGAGCTCCGAGGAGCTGGTAAACGCTCGCTACGAGAAGTTCCGCCATATGGGTACCTTCGCCGAGGGCACAAATGCCAGCGCAGCGGGCGCAGGCGCTGCCGCCACGGGCACCCACGCAACGGGCGCCGCTTCCAAGCAAGGAAAGCGCAAGTGAGCGGCCTGCGCATAGCAAGCGTCGGCAAGTACCTGCCCCCTACCGTTCTGGGGAACCATGAGCTGGCGGCAAAGCTGCAGGTCAGCGAAGAGTGGATTCTCTCCCGCACCGGCATCATCAGCCGTCACCTCGCCACCGATGACACCGTGGTGTCTATGGCGGCAAAAGCGGGCAGGGAGGCACTGGTCGTCGGGGGCATCTCCCCTGAGGAGATAGGCGTCGTCATCGTGGCGACCTCTACCCCCGACAGTCTCTCCCCTGCCGCCGCCTGCTTGGTGCAGCGAGAGCTGGGGCTTCCCGAGGACGTGATCGCCTTCGATCTGTCCTGCGGCTGCGCCGGATTCCTGACGGCACTGCAGACGGCTCAGGGACTCCTGACGACGATGCCTGAGGCAGTGGCGACCGACGCAGCAATTTCCGCAACGTGCGACCCCGCCACCGCACATGGTTTTACCGCGATGCCCCGCAAGAAGGCCCTGGTCATCGCCAGCGAGCGCTGCTCTACGTATCTGAACTGGTCCGATCGCAGCACCTGCATTCTCTTCGGAGATGGCGCCGGTGCGGCAGTGGTCGAGTTGGAAGAGGCCACCGCAGCCGATCAGCTCGACGCAGACAGGCAACCCGCCGCAGGCATCTCGCCGACTGAGACCGCTTCAGCCACAGCTGGGCAACCTGACCCGGGAAGCGAGCCCCTCTTCCACCTGGTAGGAGGAACCTGCGGCAACGCCGAGATGCTGGGCATCACCGCCGATGGCAGCAGCGCCGACAGCGGCAACGACACTTCCTCTGTCACCAACGAGGTATACGGGTGCGAGCCCCCAGCCGCCCTCGCCGGCGCGAAGGAAGGCTTTCCCGTCATCACCATGAACGGTGCCGAAGTGTTCAAGTTCGCCGTCACCAAAATCCCCCAGATGATCGACGAGCTGCTGCGCAAGGCGAACCTGACCGCTCAGGGCGTCGATCACTTCGTCTTCCATCAGGCCAACGGGCGTATCCTGCGCTACGTCTGCGAGAAGCAGGGCGTCCCCGAGGAGAAAGTCTTCTCTGACCTGCAGAAATACGGCAATACAGCCGCTGCAAGCATCCCCATTACCCTGGCCGACATGGGGGAGCAGGGCCTTCTGCACCGAGGCGAAACGGTGCTGTTAGCAAGTTACGGCGCGGGACTGGCCTGGAGGGCCGCCCTGCTCCGCTGGTAGAAAGAGAGAGGAAATGACTAAGAAGTTCACCGATCTGTCCCAGATTCTGGGAACCAAGTACCCCTTCATCGTAGGCGGCATGGCCAACGTGTCTACCGACGCCTTCGCCGCAGCTGCCTCTAACGCCGGCGCCATGGGCGTCATCGCCTCCGGCGGCATGAACCCCGAGACCCTGCGGGAGAACATCCTCACCGCACGTCAACTCACGGACAAGCCCTTAGGCGTGAACATCATGCTGAAGCACCCCCAGGCTGACGAGTTCGCCCAGATCGTCGCCGAGCTGAAGGTTCCCTTCATCACCACCGGCGCAGGCAACCCCAGCAACTACCTGCCCATGTGGAAGGAAGCTGGCTGCACGGTCTTTCCCGTGGTAGCAGCAGGCGTTCTGGCCAAGCGCGTCATCGAGTCCGGCGCTGACGGCGTCATCGCTGAGGGCACCGAGTCCGGCGGTCACGTAGGCGACATGGCCACTATGTCCCTGGTGAAGCAGATCGCCGACATGGTCGATGTCCCCGTTGTCGCTGCTGGCGGCATCGCTTCCGGCGATCAGTTCCTGGCCGCCATGGCCCTGGGCGCCTGCGGCGTGCAGATGGGCACGGCCCTGCTGGTCAGCGAGGAGTGCCCCATCCACGACAACTACAAGCAGGCCCTGCTGAAGGCCAGCGATTCCGACACCGTGGTCACCGGTCGTTCCACCGGCTCCCCCGTGCGCCAGCTGAAGAACTACATGACCCGCCAGTACAACAAGGACGAGAAGCGCGGTGCCACCCCCGAGGAGCTTGAGACCTGGGTGCTGGGCAGCCATCGCAAGGCCGTATACGACGGCGACACCAAGCTGGGCTCCCTCATGGCTGGCCAGGTAGCAGGCATGCTGCACGAGATTCGCCCCATGGCCGACATCCTCGACGAGATCTACAACGACGCTCAGGCTTCCCTAGCCGAGCTGAACGAGAAGATGGCCGCCCTGTACGGAAGGGAGCTGTAAGTGCGATTCGCCTTCATGTTCGACGGTCAGGGCGCTCAGACACCTGGCATGGGCAAGGACCTGTACGAGGCCTTCCCCGTGTTCCGCGAGACCTTTGACCAGGTAGACCCCACTGGTCGCTACCGCGAGCTCTGCTTCAACGGCACTGCCGAGGACCTGGCCGATACCCGCAACACCCAGCCCTGCCTGGTAGCGTTGGAAGTCTCCCTTGCCGCCCTGATGGAATCCGAGGGCCTTACCCCCTCCCTCTCCTTCGGCCTGTCCCTGGGAGCCTACGCGGCCCTGGCCAGCGCCGGGGCCTTCACCCCCGAAGAGGCTGTGCGTGCCGTGGCCTTCCGCGCCCAGGCCATGGCCGACGCCACCGAGGCCTGCAACCAGCCCTTTGCCATGATGGCCATTCTGGGCCTTACCGAAGAGCAGGTGCGCGAGGCCTGCGCTGTGGCGGCACCAGCAGGCTACGTAACCCCCACCAACTTCAACTGTCCTGGCCAGATCGTAATCTCCGGTGAGAAGGCAGCGGTGGAAGCCGCCGTTGCCGCCGCGGACGACCTTGGCGCGAAGCGCTGCATGCCCCTGGCAGTCAGCGGCCCCTTCCACACCAAGTTTATGGAGCCCGCCAGCAAGGCTCTGGAAGGCTACTTCGCCGCCAATCCCCCACGCCAGCCTCAGCGCCCCTTCCTCTTCGACACCACCGCCGCCCCTCTGGCAGAGGGCGAAACCGTGGCCGAGATGCTGCAGCAGCAGGTGCAGAGCTCCATCAGCTTCCAGGGCTGCGTACAGCGCATGGCAGCCGACGGCATCACCGTTGCCGTAGAGCTGGGAGCGGGAAACTCCCTGACCAAGCTGGTGAAGCGCATTGACCCTGCAGTAAAGCGCCTGGCCGTGTACGACGCTGAGAGCTTCATGAAGGTACGGGAGCAGCTGCGCTCCCTGGAAGGAGAAGAGAGCCATGTCTAAGCTGTTTGAACCTGGCACCGTCGCCATCGTCACCGGCGCTGCCCGCGGCATCGGTCGCGCCATCGCCGTCGAGCTGGCCTGCGAGGGTTGCAACGTGGTGGTGAACTGCCGAACCAGCAACGAAGCAGCAGCCGAAACCCTGCGCCAGGTCGAGGCCCAGGGAGTCCGCGGCCTCATCGTCGAAGCGGACGTATCTGCCGCTGACGAGGCAAAGGCTCTGGTAGACGCCGCAATCGCCGAGTTCGGCCACGTAGATGTGCTGGTGAACAACGCCGGCATCACCGCCGACGGCCTCCTGGCCACCATGACCCCCGAGGACTTCAACCGCGTACTGCAGGTGAACCTGGGCGGCACCTTCAACTGCATGAAGGCAGCGACCCGTCCCATGATGCGCGCCAAGCACGGAGCCATCGTGAACATCTCGAGCGTGGTGGGTGTCGCCGGCAACGCTGGTCAGGCCAACTACGCCGCCAGCAAGGCAGGCATCATCGGCCTCACCAAGTCTGCCGCTAAGGAGCTGGCCCGCAAGAAGGTTCGCGTGAACGCCGTGGCCCCTGGCTTCATTGCCACCGACATGACCAACGCCATGACTGACCAGGCCAAGGAGCGCACCGTCGCCAACATCGGGCTGGGCGCTATCGGCCAGGCCCAGGACATCGCCCACGCCGTAGCCTTCCTGGCCAGCGACAAGGCCAGCTACATCACCGGTCAGGTGCTGCGCGTAGACGGCGGCCTGATCATTTAACGGATTCATCGAGAACGAGGCCAGCTCGACAGCACTCGAGCCAACCTCGTCCCCCTTCCACATAGCCCAACTTGCAACCCACTTTACCCCTCTTAAGAAAGGCTCATCCCTATGGAACGACGCGTAGTCATCACCGGCATGGGCGCTGTAACGCCCCTGGGCAACACCGCCGCCGAGACCTGGCAGGCCGCCAAGGCAGGCGCCTGCGGCATCGGCCCCATCACCCAGTACGATTCCGAAAACCAGGCCGTGCACATCGCCGGCGAGGTTAAGGACCTCGACGTGAACGCCCTCATCGGCAAGCGCGAGGCCAAGCGCAAGCAGCGCTTCGTGCATCTTGCCCTCATCGCCGCCCGCGAAGCTATGGAAAACAGCGGCATCGACATGTCCCAGGAGGACCCCTATCGCTGCGGCGTCACCGTGTCCTCCGGCATCGGCGGCCTGTCCGGCACCGAGGAGAACCATGACCGCGGCCATCGCATCGGCTTCGATCGCGTGTCCCCTCTGTACGTGCCTTCCAGCATCTCTAACAGCGCTGCCGGCGAAATCGCCATCGATCACGGCCTGAAGGGCGAGTGCAGCTGCGTCGTCTCCGCTTGCGCAGGCGGCACCAACGCAGTGGGCAGCGCCTATCGTGCCATCCGCCACGGTTACGCCGACGTCGTGCTGGCAGGCGGCACCGAGGCAAGCATCACGCCTCTGGGCGTTGGCGGCTTCACCGTTATGAAGGCCCTCACCACCTGCGGCGACGTGAATCGCGCTTCCATCCCCTTCGATGCGGAGCGCTCTGGCTTCGTCATCGCCGAGGGTGCCGGCATCCTGGTCCTCGAGGAGCTCGAGCACGCCCTGAACCGCGGCGCCGATATCATCGCCGAGGTCGTAGGCTACGGCTACACCTGCGACGCCTACCACGTGACCTCCCCCGACCCCACCGGCGAGGCCGCTGCCGAATCTATGCGTCGCGCCATCGCCGAGGCTGGCATCGAGCCTGGTCAGGTCGACTACATCAACGCTCACGGCACGTCCACCCCTATGAACGACCGCATCGAGTCTACCGCCTTCCACACTGTCTTTGGCGAGACGGCCCCCTACGTCAGCAGCACCAAGTCTATGACGGGCCATCTACTGGGCGCTGCCGGCGCTGTCGAGACCATCTTCTCGGCCTACGCCATCGCCGACAACTTCATTCCTCCCACCATCCATCACCAGGTGGCCGACCCTGAGTGCGACATCAACCTGGTGGCCAACGAGGGTCTCAGCACGCAGGTGAACTACGCTCTCTGCGATTCCCTGGGATTCGGCGGCCACAACGCCTCCGTCCTGCTGACCCGTTACGAAAGGTAAGCCATGGCACGCACCCTGAACTCCAACGAAATTCAGAAGATCCTCCCCCACCGCCACCCCTTCCTGCTGGTAGACCGCATCGACGACTACGAGCCCGGCATCAGCGCCACGGGCACCAAGTGCGTCACGGTGAACGAGCCCTTCTTCGCCGGCCATTTCCCCGAAGAGCACGTCATGCCCGGCGTTCTCATTGTGGAAGCCCTGGCACAGGTGGGTGCCATCGCCCTGCTCTCCCTGCCCGAGAACCAGGGGAAGCTGGCCTTCTTCGGCGGCATTCGCAAGTGCCGCTTCCGCAAGAAGGTCGTTCCTGGCGACGTTCTGAGCATGCAGTGCGATATCATCGAGATGCGCGGTTCTGTGGGCATTGGAAAGGCTGTAGCCAAGGTAGACGGCAAGGTCGCCTGCCAGGCTGAGCTCACCTTCGCCGTAGGATAAGAAGCTGTTAGCGCCGAAGCTGACCGCAAAGCGACAGCTTCGGCTTCCACCTAGCCCTCCGCACCGTGCGCAACACCACAGCGCAGCACCTGCGAAAGTGCAATGCCGTGCTAGTTCACCAACGCATAGATACGGAGAGACCATGACCGGTTCTGACGAGGCAGCCCTGGGAAAGGCAATGAGCGACCTCTTCATGAGGTTCAAGCTGCATTACTACTGCCAGATCCTGAGGAACGTCGAGAACCGCAGCACAACTCTCTCTACCGATGAAAGCTACTTCGCTGAGGTGGTGTACTCCCTGGGTATGCCAACTATCGGCGAGGTAGCTTCTTTTGTGCAGATCTCGCCCCAGAATGCCGCCTACAAGGTGAATCGCCTGGTAGAGAAGGGGTATATCACCAAGGAGAAGGGTCCCAACGACAAGCGGGAGACCCGCCTGAAGGTCACTGAGCGCTTCATGAACTACTACAACATGGGCAACCGCTACATCTACGATGTGGCTGGCCAGATGGAAGAGCGCTTCAGCCCCGAGGAGATTGAGCAGTTCGTGCACATGCTGAACGTCACCACCAGAGAGCTCCCTGACGAGACCCCAGCGGGCTCGTAGCCTCGAACACCACCGCACGCTCGCAAATAAAAAGCCGAGCACAGATGCGCGCTCGGCTTCAGAATTCAATGGTGCCCCAGATACGATTCGAACGTACGACACCCGCTTTAGGAGAGCGGTGCTCTATCCCCTGAGCTACTGAGGCATGTGAAGGTATTTTAGCATTACACCGCTAAAACGCCAGGGACAAGCAGGTTAGCCTTTAACTACTCACGCTCGCTGCAGTAATGCAAGTTCACTACTTAATCCTGCCGCAGCAATGCAAGCTCACTACTCACGCTCGCTGCAGCAATGCAAGCACAGGTATACGGTAATCCGATCATCGGACTCAACCTGCGAGAAGCCCATACCCACATACCGATAGTAGCGGCTCAGCAGGTTCTTCTGCTGATCGCTGTGGCTGGCCATAGTCTCGTACAGCGTTGCAGCAAGCTGGGCAAAGTCCTGATCCTGATAGCCGAAGGAAGAGTCGATGCTGGCCATGGCCACATTCTCTGCCGCATAGATATCGCCAACGGCAAAGCCCTCCTCCTGCAGGGACTCAGACCAATCGTCCCCGTTGGGCCTGGTGTGAGACCAGGCATCAGGAAGCTCGGAGGCACGCACCGAAGCAGTTGCCTGCAGAGCGCCAGAATCGCTCAGATCGTTGCGGCCAGAGTCGTTGCGCTTCTCGTTCACCAAAGCCAAAAGCTCATCGGCCACCTGTTGCAACTCATCGTCGGAAAGCTCGCGAGCCTCAGGACCAGCCATAGGCGTCGCGTCGTCATTAATGGTCACTTCCTGGCTCGCCGGGGTCATCACGACGTTCTGGGTCCCGCCCTCGGTCTGCAGCATGCCCACCGGCTCGGACATCGCCAGAAAGCCCACCACGCCTATTGCAAGGACCAGACAGCAAGCCGTCAGAATCGAGGCAAAGTTACGCTTCCGTGCCTTCCCGTGGCGCCCACGCGAACTCGAGGCGCTCGCGCTGTGCCTACCCCGTCCCGAGGAACCGGAAGCCCCGGCAACCCGCTCGGACATACGCTGAGCTTCCCCGACCATAGGGCGAGGGGCCGACTCTTGGGAACCGACGGGCAGGCGATCCTGTCCCAGTCCCTGGGAGCCACCGGGCAAGCGCTGCGGTTGGGAGCCGGCAGACAGACGACGCTGCCCCGACTGCTGAGAGCCGACGGGCAAGCGACGCTGTTGGTTGTTAACGGAATGACGGCCCATAGTTACCTGCAAGAAGCTGCGAAAACAGCCCTACTCGGTTGCGCCGTAGAGCTTGTAGTACTCATCGATGGCGGCCTTGATGTCGTCGTCGATGACTACCTTGCCCTGACAGGGACGATTGTGCAGGTACTCGGTGACCTCAGCCATGTTCACGATGGCAGCGGTGGGGAAACCGTAGCGCTCGGAAACCTCGTCGAGAGCGCACTTCTTGCCGCCCTTGCCCACTTCCATACGATTAAGCGAAACCATAAGGCCCTTGATCTCGATGTCGGCAGCGGCGGTGATGATGGGGTGGGTCTCCTCGATAGACTTGCCGGAGGTGGTTACGTCCTCGACCATGATCACGCGGTCGCCATCCTGCAGGTTGTAGCCCAGCAGGTTGCCGCCCTCGCCGTGATCCTTCACCTCTTTGCGGTTAGAGCAGTACTTCACTTCCTTGCCGTACAGCTCCTGGAAGGCCATGGCGGTGATAACGGACAGGGGGATGCCCTTGTAGGCAGGGCCGAAGACCACGTCGAAGTCGAGGCCGAAGTTGTCGTGGATGGCCTGAGCGTAGTACAGTCCCAGGCGATGCAGCTGGTCACCAGTGACATAGGCGCCAGCGTTCATGAAGAAGGGGGACTTGCGTCCGGACTTCAGGGTGAACTCACCAAATTTCAAGACGTTGCTCTCAACCATGAACTCGATGAATTCCTGCTTGTACTGTTCCATGTGGGTCCCCCTTGGTGGTCTTTACATACGTGTATTCATGATACCGAGGTTTCCCCTCACCACGTACCTGCATCTTAAGAATCTGTGGAAGAATTAGCCCGAAAAACCCTGAAATCCCTTGCGCTTCTTCGTGAGTTAGTTTAGTTTAACTTACCGAAATCGACGAAAGGGCGTCCCCTATGGGACGACGCCCGAAAACGAAGGGAAAGCTCATGGTCCTAGCCGACATCACGAAGAACGGCACCTACCACGTGCACCTGGTGAAAGCCGGTGGCGAGATGGGTCGCCACCTGCAGGACATGGGCTTCCTCCCCGGCGAGCCCATTCAGGTCGTCGCCCATTTCGACGGGAACGTGGTGGTCAGCGTAAAGGGCTCCCGTGTTGCCCTCTCCGATGAGCTGGCCCGCGACATCATCGTCTGAACATAGCCAACCCCTGCGCTCGGCCACTGCTCCCTCTCTGTTATCTCCTCCTTGTAGTGGCCGGGCGCCCCACCCTATGAACCCTGCCGGCATCTGCCGGCTCTCTCCTCGTGTCCGCATGCAACAACAAGGAAAGGAGGCGCACGTGAAGACCCTGCGCGACGTAAAGAGCGGCGAAACCGTTACCGTGGTGAAGCTGCACGGCGAAGGCGGCATCAAGCGCCGCATCATGGACATGGGCATCACCAAGGGATGCACCGTGTTCGTGCGCAAGGTGGCACCCTTTGGCGATCCGGTGGAAGTAACCCTGCGAGGCTACGAACTCACTCTGCGCAAAGAGGATGCCCAGATGATCGAAGTTCAGTAGGAGCACCCGTCCCAGGACGGGATTTTTTACCCCTAGCGGTTAGTCTTAACTAACTTCCAAATGAACCCGCAAGGATTCAACCGAAGCCCCACGCACGAACCTGCAAGGCCTCAGCCGAAGCCCCACGCACAAACCCCTCGCAGAAGTCCCGACAGCGGGCTTCCACACGAAAACACGGAAAGGAAAGCTCATGAGAGTTGCGCTGGCTGGAAACCCCAACAGCGGGAAGACCACCCTCTTCAACCAGCTCACCGGATCAAACCAACACGTTGGCAACTTCCCCGGTGTGACCGTCGAGAAGAAGGTCGGCACCCTGAAAAGCGACAAGTCCGTCGAGGTCGTCGACCTGCCCGGCATCTATTCCCTGTCCCCCTACAGCCTCGAGGAAGTGGTGGCCCGAAACTACCTGGCCCAGGAGCACCCCAACGTGATCCTGAACATCGTCGACGGCACCAACCTCGAGCGCAACCTGTACCTGACCACGCAACTCGCTGAGCTGGGCATTCCTATGCTGGTGGCCGTGAACATGGCCGACATCCTGACAAAGCAGGGCGAGACCATCAACGCCGCAGCCCTCGAATCGGCCCTCGGCGTCACCGTGGTGCAGATCTCCGCGCTGAAGGGCGAGGGCCTCACTGACCTCATCGCCGCTCTGCCCCAGGTTGCAGCAGGCGCCAGCCCCAGGCCCCTGTGCTTCACCCCCGACATCGAGCCCCAAGTTGCCGAGGTAACCGCCAAGCTCCCCGCCTCCGTAGATGAGCACCTCCGTCGCTTCTACGCGGTGAAGCTTCTCGAAGGCGACCAGCGCATCGGCGAGGACGTCGAGGGCCTTCCCGATGTCACCGCCAACAAGGAGGCCATCGAGGCAGCCTGCGACGACACCTCCGAGTCCGCCATCATCAACGAGCGCTACAACTACCTCACCCGCATCATGCCCTCCATCACCAGCAAGGACAGCACCAAGGTGAAGGAGAGCATCTCCGACAGAATCGACCGCATCGTCACCAACCGCATCCTGGCCCTGCCCATCTTTATCGTCACCATGATGTTGGTGTACTTCGTCTCCGTGTCCTCGGTGGGTGCCGTGGCCACAGACTGGGCGAACGACGGCGTCTTCGGCGATGGCTGGTACCTCGACGCCTCCCCCATCGTGGGTCTTGACGGTGCCCAGGCAGACTTCGACGAGGCCCAGGGTGCCTACGATGACGCCGTTGCGGCTCTCGGCGCAGGCATCGGCGGTTCCTATGAAGCCTACGACGATGAGACCGGCGAGAATTCAGTGGTGGAAGTAGACCAAGCCCTCTACGACGAATCAGTAGCCGTCGTGGCAGCCTATGGTGAGACTTCTGACTCCTATGGCGAGGCAGGTCCCGATCCCGCCGACTTCGGCATCTGGGTTCCCGGCATTCCTCCTCTGCTAGATGCTCTACTGCTGGAAGACGGCGCCAACCTTGACCCTGATGGCTGGCTCTATGGCCTGATCATGGACGGCATCGTTGCCGGCGTCGGCGCAATGCTGGGCTTCCTTCCCCAGATGTTCATCCTCTTCCTCATGCTGGCCTTCCTGGAGCTCTGCGGCTACACCTCTCGCGTGGCCTTCATCCTCGACCGCATCTTCCGCCGCTTCGGCCTGTCCGGTAAGTCCTTCATCCCCATGCTCATCAGCTCCGGTTGCGGCGTTCCCGGCGTCATGGCATCCCGCACCATCGATAACGAGCACGATCGCCGCATGACCGTCATGACCACCACCTTCATCCCCTGCGGCGCAAAGCTCCCCTTCATCGCCCTGATCGCCTCCGCCATCTTCGGCGGCGTCTGGTGGGTGGCTCCCTCCGCCTACTTCCTGGGCATCGCCGCCGTGCTCATCAGCGGCATCATCCTAAAGAAGACCCGCTTCTTCGCTGGCGATACCACCCCCTTCGTCATGGAACTCCCCGCCTACCATCTGCCCAGCGTCGGAAGCATCCTACGTTCTGCCGGTGAACGCTGCTTGGCCTTCGCCAAGAAAGCCGTCACCGTCCTGCTACTGGCCGCCATCCTCATCTGGTTCCTCTCTACCTATGGCATTGGCGCATCTGGCCTGGTAGCCGTAGAGAATTCCGATGAGTCCCTGCTGGCCGCCCTCGGTGGCGCCATCGCCTGGCTCTTCGCCCCGCTGGGTTGGGGAACCTGGGAGGCAACGGCAGCTTCTATCTCCGGCCTCATGGCCAAGGAGCAGATCGTCTCTACTATGGCCATTCTGTACGACTCCCCCGACGGCTGGTTCTCAGCTGTTCAGGGCGCCTTCGGCCTGGCAGCCGGCTATTCCTTCCTGGCCTTTAACCTGCTGTGCGTCCCCTGCTTCGCCGCCATGTCCGCCATCTGGCGCGAGATGGGCTCTGTGAAATGGGCCGCTGCAGCCTGGGGCTACGAGTGCCTGACCGCTTGGATGGTTGCCCTGTGGGTCTACCAGCTGGTGGGCTTGGCTCTTGGCGAATGCGTCTTCGGCCTCTGGACAATCGTGGCCATCGCCTCCCTGGGCGCCGTCATCTATCTGCTGGTGCGCCCCAACAAGCACAAACAAGCTGCAAGCAGGTAGACGTTGGCACGCCTCGGCGAGCCACAAGCGGATACATGCTGGTTGCGTCCCAAGCGGGCGCAACCAAACCGCAAACAAGCAAACGTTGGCGCGCCTCGGCGAGCCCGAACAAGCCGCAAGCAAGCAAACCGTTCTATACTCAGATACGGAAGGAGCTTCTATGAATCTGGGATCCTACATAGTCCTGGCAATTCTGCTGGTCATCGTGGGACTGGCCATCTATAGCATGGTGAAGACCAAGCGCGCAGGCAAGAGCATCAGCTGCGGCGACTGCAGCTGCAGCGGCTCCTGCGATGGAAGCTCCTGCCCCAGCGCAAAGCTAGCAGTAGACCTAGCCAAGAGCATGCAGGAAAGCGTCAACGCTTGCGGTACTTCCAGCGCTTCCAACACTTCCAACGCTTCCAGCTCCGCCAACTCCGCCAGCGCTTCCAACGCTGCGAAGCCTGTTGAATCTTGCAGCGATTCCACATCTTCGGGCACTTCCGATTCTTCCACATCTTCGGGCACTTCCAGTTCTTCCACATCTCCTGATGTCGTAAGCGCCATTGATGCCTCGGTAGCTCACGGGGATTCAAAGGATTCCCGCTCCCCAGGCCGCTAAGCTCCTTCCACACGGTAGAATAGCTCCCGCAAACCTTAAGCGCCGGTGCCCTTCAGGTGCCGGCGTTCTTCTATGAAAGGATGGTCATGGCCCAGCTTCAGATCTACTGCGACGGCGGCTGCCGCGGCAACCAGGCAGATACCAACATCGGCGGATGGGGCGCCTACCTGGTCTTCGGCTCCGTCACCAAGAAGCTCTACGGCGGCGAGGCCAACACCACCAACAACAAGATGGAGCTCACCGGCGCCATCGAGGGCCTGCGGGCCATCAAGAACAAGAACGTCCCCACTGAGGTCCTGGTAGACAGCGCCTATGTACTGAACGGCATCACCAGCTGGATTCACGGCTGGATGAAAAAGGGCTGGGTGAACTCCAAGAAGGAGCCTGTAGCCAACAAGGAGCTGTGGCAGGAGCTCTACGCCGAGAAGCAGAAGTTCGCCGATATCACCTTCACCAAGGTGAAGGGCCACAGCACCAACGAGGGCAACAACATGGCGGACTTCCTGGCCAATCACGCCATGGACGAAGTGGAAGCCGGCGTCCTTTCCAATGCGCGACAGGTGTGCATCCTGAAGGACTAGCCTCGTGCTACCATGAGAGGCGCCCGCTGCAGACAGCAAGCGATCGAGCAGCGAGAGGCGTCACCCGCGAGCAAAACGCCGTCCGCACTAAGAGGCGCATCTCACAGAAAGGCCCGTCATGAAGATCCGCGAATCAGCTGAAGACTATCTGGAGAGCATCTACATGCTTCAGATGAAGAACGGCTATGCCCGTTCCGTTGATATCGCCGCCCAACGCCAGGTCACCAAAGCATCGGTAAGCATCGCCATGAAGCAGCTGCGGGAAAACGACTACATCTCTATGGCCTCCGATGGCTCCATCACGCTGAAGGACAAGGGTATGGAGATTGCCCAGCGCATCTACGAGCGTCACAACGTGCTCACCAAGATGTTCGTGGCTCTCGGCGTTGATGAGGAAACCGCAGCTCAGGATGCCTGCAAGATAGAGCACAGCCTCTCGGACACCACCTTCAACGCCATCAAGAACCACGTCAAGAACCAGGCAAAGGCCTAGGAGCGCGCAAAGCATCAGAGCTGGAAGCAGACCCGTCGCCAAGTCCGATGCCCGATTTGCGCCGGTCTGTTGCCAAGTCCGATGCCCGATCTGCGCCGGTCTGTTGCCAAGTCCGACGCACGATTTGCCCGGTCCGTCACCAAGTCCGACGCACGATTTGCGCCGAACTCGTCACTCCGAAGGTAGCTGGAAGCCCCTGGCTGGCTAGAAACCCACTAAATGTACAATCGATTGCCCTCGAACAAGGTCGCGTGGCGAGTTTCCTTCTAAATGGCAATCGGAATTTAGCTCGAACCAATGTTTTTACACATATCGTCAGATATGTGTATCTCATTTTAATTAGATAATCCACATTTTTAAAGAAACTGGGTATTAAATGGAATGGCACGCCTTCCATCGAACTGGTCGGTGGGTCATTTAGTGACTTTCTAGCCAATTTGGGTCGATTTTCCTCGATTTGCGTGCCATTTAGTGACTTTCCAGCCATCCCCGTGCCATTTAGTGACTTTCCAGCCATCCGCTGACCAAGACTCTCGCAATCCATCATTCAAAACTAAAAAAATGAACCCTCCTTACGGAGGGTTCATTTTGGAGGATATTTATAAAAGGATCTCGCACCTGGCCTGCGGAACATCGCTCGCGCTCGGCCTAAAACTTAGGGGTATAGCCCTCGATCCTCTTCTCTGCCTCAGCAATAGCAGTCTGCAGAGAGTAATCGACCTTTACCTCAGCATTGAAGCCGGCAGCCACTGCCGTTGCAAACAGATCGCTGTCGGTAACGTAGGGTGCACACTCAACCAGCAGGGCGCTGTCCTTGATGCTTGGAGTGATCTTCGTCACGCCTTCCACCGTTTTAAGGGCCGCTACCACTGCGTTGGCAGCCTCCTTCGTACGCATGCCATCGACCATCAGAAGCTTCTGCATAGAAATCACCCTCTCTGAGTATGTAGCGGTACGCCATCTCACCGACAACGTAGGCAGGGTTCTGCACAACCCGAAACCAGGGAACGACTCTGCACAATCTGTCCCTCAACAATCAAGCCTACTCGTAGGCATGTCCTTTGGCTATTCGACAAATTCCGCAATTGTTGGTGTCATTATCTTTCCAAAAGTGCAGGCTTTGTCCAATTACGCAAACGCAGAGCGTTTCCCACTACGCAAAGACTCGAGCAGCTCATGGCAGCCGCCGCCAACATGGGGTTCAGGGTGATGCCCGCCCATACGAAGAGGCCAGCCGCCACCGGAATACACAGAGCGTTGTAGATAAGAGCCCAGAACAAGTTCTGCTTCACGTTGCGCATAGTGGCACGGCTTATGTCGAAGGCTGCGGCAACCTCTTCGGCGCTATTGCCCATGACCACCACATCGGCACAGTCTATGGCCACATCGGTACCCGCTCCCATGGCAATGCCCACATCGGCACGGGCCAGAGCTGGGGCATCGTTAATGCCGTCGCCCACCATGGCCACGGTACCCGCCTCCCGCAGATCCCGGACCACCTGCTCCTTGCCCTCGGGCTTCACCTGGGCAATGACCTCGTCGATGCCCACCCGAGCTGCCACCGCAGCCGCCGTGCGCTCATCGTCACCGGTGACCATAACGGTTCGGTAGCCCTGACCTCGCAGCCATGCCACCGTTGCCGCCGCCTGAGGACGAAGGGTGTCCGCCAAAGCCACGCCGCCAAGAAGCTTACCGTCACAGGCAAAGTACAGCACCGTGGCTCCTTGCTCCGCCAACTCCTGAGCCCAGGTGGAAAGAGGTTGTACGCTAACGCCGACCGATGCCATCAGCTCGGCGTTGCCGCCCAAGCACTCCACCCCATCTATGCGGCAGCGTACGCCGCCGCCGGGAATCTGGGTGAACTCGTCGAGGGAAACAAGGGGAACCTGCTCGCCCGAGGCCTGCTCGCCCGGGACTTGCTCGCCCAGCTCCGCATGGGCGGCCTGCTCGCCATGCTCCGTCTGCTCGCCCGAGGCCTGGTCTCCGAGCTCAGCTTGCCCGCCTCGAGGGAAACCCTCAGCAACAGCATCGGCCTGCACGTCGGAATCATCAAGCGCACCAAGCGCAGCTTGCTTCCTCACATAAGCAACCAGGGCCTTACCCAGAGGATGCTCGGAGCGAACCTCCAGAGCGTAGGCCACGGAAAAAAGCTCGCTGACATTTTTCTTAGCTCCAGCGCTGGCGCTGGCGATTGCGCCATCAGCAACAGCCGCATTGCCGCCAGCGTCGGGGCTCACGGCGTCTGCGGGCGCATCGCTGCCAGCAGCAATCACGTCAGCAGCAACAGACGCATCGGTGCCAGCAGCCATCGCGCCAGCGTCATCCAGAGCACGCACGCTCACCACAGCAGGATGTCCCCAGGTCAGCGTACCCGTCTTGTCGAAAGCCACCGTCTTCACCTTGCAGCAGGACTCCAGGGCCTCAGCGCTCTTCACCAGAATGCCCGCCGACGCACCACGGCCCATACCCACCATAAGGGCCGTAGGCGTTGCCAGACCCAAAGCACAGGGGCAGGAGATCACCAGCACCGTCACGGCGTAGTTCAAAGCGGTTCCCACATCGGCACCCAGAAGCATCCAGGCTGCAAAGGTTACGCAGGCAATGCCAATGACCGCAGGCACGAAGATGCCGCTGACCTTGTCGGCAACGCGTTGCACCGGAGCCTTCGAGCTGGTGGCATCATCTACCAGCTCGATGATCTGAGAGAGCACCGTATCCCTGCCCACATGAGTGGCCTTCACCACCACCCAGCCGCCGGTACACAAAGTGGCGCCCACTACCTCATCACCTGCCGCCTTATCAACAGGGTCGCTCTCGCCGGTAAGGGCACTCTCGTCTACCGTGCAGGTGCCTTCCACAATGACACCGTCAACGGGCACGGTCTCGCCAGTGCGCACTACCACCAGATTGTCCTTCTTCACCTGATTCAGGCTCACCACCTGCTCCTGGCCCTCTACCAGCATGGTTGCCTGCGCGGGCACCAGGTTAAGCAGACTGTCGAGGGAGTCCGTGGTGCGTTCCTTAGCGCGAGCTTCCAGATACTTACCGAGGGTAATGAGGGTCAGAATCACGCCGGCGCTCTCAAAGTACAGGCTCATCGCGGCTTCCTGCACCCCCGCCATATCAGCGGCAGCTGTAGCCAACACAATGCGCACCAAGCCGTAGCAGCCATATAAGGTGGAAGCAGTGGCGCCCAAAGCCACCAGAGTGTCCATGCTCGGCGCACCCTGGAACAGGGATTTGAAGCCACGTTGGAAGAGGACGAAGTTCACCACAACGATAGGAGCCAGCAGCACCAGCTCGATAAGGGCCACCCATAGCAGGTTCTCGTGGCCGGAGAGGAAAGCCGGCAGGGGCCATCCCAGCATATGGGCCATACCCAGATAGAACAGAGGCACGCAGAAGATGGCCGAGATGACCAGACGCCGCTTCACGGTCTTGGGCTGGTCACCGTCCTCCCCCACCTTTTCGGTGGAAAAGCCAATTTCGCGCACCGCCGCACGAATATCCTCAGCGGTCTTCTGTCCGCCTTCAAACTCTACATCCATAGAGTTCTTCAGCAGATTCACCGCCACAATCTGCACGCCGGGAACCTCACTCACCCTGCGCTCTACGCGAGAGGCGCAGGACGCGCAGTGCATGCCAAGCACATCGAAGCGTTGCCGCAACCTTACCATCTCCATCCAAGCCCGCGACGTTGCAGGCCCATCCTATTATTTGGAATGCGCCACGGGGACGCTACCATCTCCAACCGTGAATGCCCGTGAAGGTGATGTCCTTCAACCCGAAGAAGCTGCGCAGACCCAGCGTCACCTTGTCGTCGAACTCGAAGACCGCGGTGCAATATACCTTGCCCAGCTCTGTATCCAGCACGTGACGGGACTTCTTCTCCATCCCCTCAGCCTGCTTGTCCGTAAGGAACTTAGCCGACACCTCCGCGAAGCCACAGGTGGAGGTCCCCGAATCTACCAGCTCCACTTCGATATGGTGGTAGCCCTTCTTGTTCATGTAGTCCTTCAACTCATTTGAAAGCTCTGCGTTCATGCCGCCTCCTTCTCAGGTGTTCGTTTCTCATTCGCTACAATGATTCACCAATGAACCTACCATGTTCCGTCGCCGCCTTTGGCCGCAGTTGCCGCGAAAAGCACGATGCAGCAAGCGGTTGCCCGGCCGCGCGTCGCTGGCGGCCACGGCTGCCCGGCCGCGCGACACCGGCGCCCAGGGCTGCCGCCGACAGCCTCGTCGCTGGCGCGGTCACCAGCCCCATCGCCAGCATGGTCACCAGCCTCGTCGCTGGCGGCCAGGCCGAACCCGACGGAACCTCAGCGCAGATAAGGAGCCCCGCTATGGGTTGGAACAGCAAGGCCCGCAAAAAGGCCGAGGAGGACAGGCGCAAAGAGGACGCCCGCTACCAGGAGCGCTACGAGGAGGAGCTGAAGAAGATCCAGTCCCGCAAGAAGCGCCCTCTGCGCGATCTGGGCGTGTTCCTCATCGCTGCCCTGCTGCTCATCGCCCTTGGCGGTGGCATCTACCTGTTCAACCAGTCCCACGCCACTGACGAGGCCAAAGCCATCACCGCGCTGGCCGACTCCGAAGGCGTTGCCAACGGCGTGAAGGTCAGCAAGCTGCAGGACGGCTACCTGCTGTACGAGCCGGTTAGCAGCACCCACAGCCAAACCCAGGACACCGGCGTCATCTTCTACCCTGGTGGCAAGGTGGAATCCGATGCCTATGCTCCCTTGCTGCAGAAGCTGGCAGCCCAGGGCGTTACCTGCGTTGCAGTCACCGTGCCCTTCAACCTCTCTATGCTGAACACCAACGCTGCTGATGGCGTAGCCCAGCAGGTTCCCCAGGTCAGCACCTGGTACGTCATGGGCCACTCCTTAGGCGGCGTATCCGCATCTTCCTATGCAGCGGCCCACACCGACTCCGTAACTGGCTGCATCTTCCTGGCATCCTATCCTTCCGACGATCTGTCCGGCTCCGGCCTTCGCACCCTGAGCATCTACGGCACTGAAGACGGCGTCATGAACCGCGACAACTACGAATCGGCCAAGACGCTGCTCCCCGCAGACAGCCAAGAGATGGTCATCCAGGGCGGCAACCATGCCCAGTTCGGCAATTACGGTAAGCAGGACCACGACAACGATGCATCCATCACCGCCGATGACCAGCAGCAACAGGCTGTGAACACCATCATCAGCTTCCTCACGAACGTATCCGCCTAGCCCTCGCGGAGCACGAGCGCCCGTTGCCTGCGGGCGCATGCACCCGCGCGTCTTCGCGACAGCCTACGAACGTATCCGCATGGCCCGCATGGCATTCAGCACGGCGATGACGCAGACGCCCACATCGCCAAAGACCGCCAGCCACATGGTGGCAAAGCCCACCGC
Source organism: Eggerthellales bacterium (assembly GCA_029225085.1). Lineage (GTDB taxonomy): Bacteria > Actinomycetota > Coriobacteriia > Coriobacteriales > Eggerthellaceae > JAQXVU01. The sequence goes on from JAQXVU010000012.1 coordinate 45,825, forward strand.
GGCCAAAGCCAGAATAGCCAGCTTCACGCCCAAGGCGATGACGATGTTCTGCCAGACGATGGCCATGGTCCTGCGAGCGATGCGCACCGCCAGAGCAATGCTCGAAGGCTTGTCGTCCATGAGCACCACGTCCGCCGCTTCAATAGCAGCATCGGATCCCAGTGCGCCCATGGCAATGCCCACGTCCGCACGGGTAAGCACCGGCGCATCGTTAATGCCGTCGCCCACGAAGCACAGGGTGCCCTTGGTACCCTGCAGCTCGCCGAGGAGGTCCTCGACCCGCTGCACCTTGTCCTGGGGCAGCAGGCCGCCCTGGCACTCATCGACTCCCAGCTCGGCAGCAACGGCTTCAGCCACCTGGGGCCTATCGCCGGAAAGCATGACCGTGCGTCTCACGCCCACCTCATGCAAAGCAGCGATGGCAGCCTGAGCATCGGGCTTCACCGCATCGGAGATGACCACGGCACCCAGGTAAACCCCGTCCTTGGCCGCATACAGCACCGTGCCGGTGCTTTCCACCTCGTCATAGACCACGTTATGGGCTGCCAACAGCTTGCCGTTGCCCACCATGATTTCGTGGAAAGTGTCGCCGCAAGCCTCCGATGTCTGCATGCCATCGAGGACATCGGCGCCAGCGTCGGCTGGCTGAATACCGAAAACGTCGCTCACCTGGGCGATGACGCCCTGGCCGCTAATCTCCTGCACATCGCCCACCAGCTCCGAACGAATCCTCTTGCCAACAGCAAACGTACGCTCTGCGGGGCCAGCCGCAACAGCAGATGCGGCTTCTTCCACACCATCCGTGAAAGCGCGCACCACTGATTGCGCCACGGGATGGGTGCTGAGGCTCTCGGCATGGGCAGCCCAGGCCAGGATTTCCGCAGGGTTTACGCCTGACTGGGGCAGCACCGCAGTAACCGCGAAGGAACCCGTGGTCAGGGTACCGGTCTTATCGAAGACCACCGTGTCAGCCTTGGCCAGGGCCTCTAGATAATTGCCGCCCTTCACCAAGATGCCCTTTCGAGAGGCGCCGCCAATGCCGCCGAAGAAGGACAGGGGCACGCTGATAACCAAAGCGCAGGGGCAGGACACCACCAGGAAGATGAGACCACGCTGCACCCAATCGGACCAGGGCAAGCCCGCCGCCAAAGGAGGAAGCACCGCCAGGGCAAGTGCGCAGCCAGTGACGATGGGAGTGTAGTACCGGGCGAAACGGGTGATGAAGCTCTCCGTACGGGCCTTGCGTTCGCTGGCGTTCTCTACCAGTTCCAGAATGCGCGCCACCGTGGAGTCCTCGTAGGCCTTGGTGACCTGCACCGTCAACGCGCCAGACAGGTTCACGCAGCCGCTGATGACCTGATCGCCCACCTCGGCGGCGCGAGGAGCCGACTCACCGGTAAGGGCCGCGGTATCTAACTGGGAGCTTCCAGCCACGATGATGCCATCGAGGGGGATGCGCTCTCCGGGCTTCACCACAATGGTGTCACCCACGGCAACCTCGTCGGGGTCTACCTCCTCAAGCTCGCCCTCCACCAGAAGATTGGCGTACTCGGGGGCGATGTCCATCATATCGGCGATAGACTGGCGGCTCTTGCCCACGGCATAGCCTTGAAACCACTCGCCCACCTGGTAGAAGATCATCACCGCAGCGCCCTCGGCCATATGAGGGTCGGACTCGGGGAAGAACACCAGGGCGAAGGCGCCGATGGTGGCCACCGACATGAGGAAGTTCTCGTCGAAGACCTGACCGTTCACCACGCCATGGCCAGCCTTGCGCAGCACGTCATGGCCAGCGATGAGATAGGGCACCAGAAACGCCGCGAACTCCGCGTAGAGCGCATAGGGCTCCGGCAACCACGCCTCGAAGGGCAGGGCGAAAACCACCAGGAACAATCCCAGTGCCACCAAGATGCGCTTCAGGTGCTTCTTCTGCTTTTTCGTGAGAGCGACCACCGGCAAACTCTCCTACAAAATGACCGTGCAGTCAGGCTCGATCTTCTTGAAGATGCGTAGGCTCTCCTGCAGAGCAGCCTCGAACTTGTCGTCCTCTGCCACCAGGGTAAACTTCTGGGTGAGGAAGTTCACGGAAGCCTTCTGCACTCCGTCGATCTTCGCAATGCCGTCCTGAATCTTCGCGGCGCAGTTCGCGCAGCACAGGTCTTCGAGCTTGTAGGTCTTACGCATGATGGTTCCTTCTCGTTTCGTTTGCCAGCCACGCAGCCAGCAGTTAGCAGCCAGCGAGCATCCTTGCTTCACAAGGCGCTTCTCGCCCGCCCTTCCCTATTCGCAGATATGGCTCATGCCCTGAGCCAAGATGGAATGCACGTGGTCGTCGGACAGTGAGTAGATCACGTTCTTGCCGTCGCGGCGAAAGCGCACCAGACGAGCACTCTTCAAAGCCCTGAGCTGGTGAGATACGGCGCTCTGGCTCATGCCCACGCTTTCAGCCAGATGGGCGACGCACAGGTCGCCATCCATGAGGGCGTAGAGAATCTTGATGCGGGTGGTATCGCCGAACACGCGGAAAAGATCGGCCAGATCGTAGAGGAGCTCCTCGTCGGGCATGTCCTCGGTTACAGCGGCGCCAACGCAGGTATCGTCCTGAGCGCTAGCCGTCTGACGGCCGTCAGCCTCAGCACCAGCCATTCGGAAAGCGGAAGCTTCCGCACCGGCATCTTGGGCGCCAGAAGCATCGGTCGTGCGAAGTTCATCGGTTGCCATAGGGTTCTCCCTTCCACATATGAGCAACTGCTCATATGTTAGAACATAGGAACAGCCCGTGTCAACAATGGCCAAGGGGCAAACAAAAGAAGCTGTGGAAGATAAGCGACTGAGGCGACGGCTCGAAGGAGGCACCCCCTCTCACGCCGAAGCAGCAGGCCCTCCCCCAGCGGAAGACGATTAATCGAGGAGGCGTACGGCGCTCACCAGCTGGGCGGGCTCCTTCACCAGCACGTTCGGCTCATAGCGCAGCAGCTCGGAGCCAGAGAAGAACTTGCCCCACGCAACGGCGATGGCATCCATGCCGGCGGCTTGGGAAGCCTGAACGTCATAGGGGCTGTCGCCCACGTAGATGCACTCATAGGGGTACAGACCCATGTCCTCAGCAGCGCGAATGAGGGGATCAGGCAGGGGCTTGTGGCCAGAGGACTGCTCGAGGCCATAGATGATTTCGAAGTAGGAGTCGATGCCGGCATAGCGCAGACCGCCTGCCACCAGGGCCTGGCGCTTGGAAGAGACCACGCCCAAGCGATAGCCCATGGCCTGCAGCTCCTGCAGAGCCTCGGGAATGCCAGGGAACGCGGGGGACTTCTCTAAAAGGTCCCGCTCGTTATGGGTGCGGTACACCTGCACCAGCTGATCTACCTGCTCAGGGATCTCTGCGAAGTGCTGCATCTGATCGAGCAGGGGCTTTCCCACCATATGCAGCAGCTCTTCATCAGGGATGTCGTGACCAAGGACCTGGTTCATGGCGTAGTGCATGCTCACGCGAATAGCGTCGAAGGTATCCGACAGCGTGCCGTCATTGTCGAAGAGCACTGCCTTGATCTTTGCCACGGGTTCTCCCCTCTTCCTCTCGCTGAGTCTCTGGATTCATGCGTCCCTGTCGCAAGAACCCAGTATCTCACGATAGACGTGAATACGAAATGAGGGGCCTGCATAAGCAGGCCCCTCACATGCTGAAAGCTATGCTATGCGGTAAGGCTTACAGGGTCATTGCCAGAGCGTAACCAGCGTTGGTTGCCTCCAGGGAACGGAATACCTTGCCAGCAGGGGTGGTTGCGTCGCCGATGATGTGAGCGTTGGGGAAGTCCTTGATGACCTCGTTGTACAGGTCCATGTTCTCCTCGACGCCGTAGGACATCAGGAAGGTGTCGCAAGGAAGCAGGGTCTGGGTGGTGGTGCCATCCTCGTTCAGAGTCTCTACGGTTGCGCCGTAATCGTCGACCTTAACGATCTTGGTGTTGGCCATCATCTTAACGCCCAGCTGCTTCAGGTGGTTGATCTCAGGCTTACGGTCGATGATGCCGATGCCGTTGCCGAACTTGCCGGACTCCTCGATCACGGTCACCTCGCGGCCCTCGGACATGGAGGAAGCGCACTCCAGGCCAGCGAATCCGCCGCCACCAACGACGAGACGCTTACCAACCATAACGTGCATGCCCATGCCGAAGCGCATGAAGCCAGGGGTGCCACCCTGAACCTTGATTGCCTGGCAGGCGCCCCACCAAATGAAGCCCTTGCCAGCTGGCTTGTGACCAGCAACCAGGTCCTTAACGTCCTGAGAGGACATAACCTTGCGATGGTTGCGGCCCTCGAAGTCCTTGTTGATGACGTTTCCGCCAGGAGCGAGAACAACCTCGTCAGGGTTCAGAGACTTGATGAGCTCTGGGGTAGCAACGGTCTTCAGCTTCAGATCGATGCCAGGATGCAGCTTCATCTCTTCCTTCCAGAAGCGGCATACACCCTCCATGTTGGGGTTCAGAACCTGAGCCATGTTCATGAGGCCGGTAACCTTGTTGGCCTTGTCGATGAGGGTAACCTTGTGGCCACGAACCTCAGCAACGCGAGCGGTCTCCATACCACCAGGACCAGCACCAACAACAACGATGTGCTTCTGCTTATCAGCAGGCTTGTCCTCGGGGTGACCCATGGAAATGTTCTTGATGTTTGCGTTTACGGAGCAGTGAATTGGCTGACCGAGGAAGGTCTTGTCCAGGCAGCGAGAGCAGACGATGCAGGAACGGATGCGCTCGGGGTGACCCTCCTTCACCTTGTTCACGAAGTCAGGATCTGCGATGAGGGTACGGCCCAGACCAACAGCGTCGGAAACGCCCTCGTCGAGGATCTTCATGCACATATCGAGGTTGGTGATACGGGTACCGCAGTAGGTAGGCAGCTCGGTGTGCTGATAGAACTGCTTGAAGCGGCCGTTGAACTCACCCTCAGGAACCAGGGAGTTAGCAACAGGACGAGGAGCCTCATGGAAGCCAACCTGGATGTTCCAAGCGTCGATGCCGTGAGCCTCGATGAACTTAGCCTGCTCGATTGCGTCAGGAACGCGGTTTCCGCCAGGCATGAGGTCGTCGATGGAGTAACGAACAGCGATGGGCACACCAGGGCAACGCTCGTGAATGCCATCGATGATGTCGGTGAGCAGACGAGCGCGATTCTCAGGAGAGCCGCCGTATGCGTCAGTACGATGGTTGGAGTACTTGGAGCAGAAGCGCATGACCATGTAGCCGATGCCAGCGTGGATCTCGATGATGTCGAGGCCAGCCTTTACCAGACGCTCAGCAGCATCAACATACTGCTTAACCATGATCTGGATCTCCTCGACGGTGAACTCCTTCTCAGGCATGCCTACGAAAGGACCGGAAGGAATCTTCTTGCCGTTGGAGTCACGCAGGGAAGGAGCATATGCGTGCAGCTCGGACTCGCCGTCTGGACGCCACTCATAGTTCAGCTGCAGCTGAGCAGCAACCTTAGAACCATACTTGTGGCAAGCGTCGATGAGCTTCTTCCAACCAGGGATGAAGCAGTCGTCCCAAGCGCCTACAGCACCAGTAGCGTTGTAGTACTTAGGAGTGACGTTCCACAGGTTGCAAACGCCTGCAGAACCAACGGTGATCAGACCAACGCCGCCCTTTGCGCGAGCCTCGTAGAAGTCGATGATCTCATCGGTGATGTAGTTCTCGTGGTCAACCATCTCGGTGGTCATAGGAAGCATGACTACGCGATTAGGGATTTCCACGTTGCCGATCTTAAACGGCTCCAAAAGCTTATCGTACTGTCCCACGATAAAACCCCTTTCAGCATTTCGTGACATTGCGATTCATTGTACACTCACCCACGCCGTATTTGTGGGAATAATTGAAAGTTAGGGATTCCATAAACAACGGCTATATTTCGCATTTCGTGGAAGAAAACCCCGTGATATGGGCATTTATGGCTAATTCCGACAAATTGAGTAAAACGTCGAAATCGGTGAGCGGCAACACCGACAGTAGCTCGTAAAACCAGCAGGCGCAGCTCGGGCAAAGCAAAACGAAGGCGCCCGCGAAGAACGACGAATGTACCCTACTCCTCGGAGCCCTGCACCAAGAAGATCATGACGATGATGAGCACGATGCCCACCAGCACCGGAGGCGCGAAGGTGGTTCCCAGCCAAATGGCGGCAAAGGCCGTTGCGGCAACCGGCTCGGTGCATCCCATGAGGCCAGCCTTCATAGAGCCCGCTTCCTTCACGCCCTGCATGAAGAAGCCATAGCTGCAGAAGGTTCCCGCAATGACCATAAGGGCAACGTAGAAGATCACTTCAGGAGTCAGATCGACCGCGATAGTCCAGGGTTGCACCACCACCCAGGCCAGGATGCCGGCAATAAGCATGCCCAGACCCGTGGTGACAAAGTTGCCCCACTCAGCCAGCAAGTGCACGGGCAGCACCGTGTAGAACACCATGGTCACTGCCAAGATGCAGCCGCAGATCAGACCCTCAGGGGAAATGGCCAGATGACCCACGTTGCCTTCCGTAGCGATGAGGAACACGCCCACCAACGCCAGGATGACGCCCAGGACCTCACGGACCTTGGGGACCCTGCGGAACTTGAAGCAGGTTATGGCCAGGATGAGGATGAGGCCCATGCGTTCCATAACCGTAGCGATGCCCGCATTGGTGAAGGAGATAGTAGTTAGATAGAAAACCTGGGGACCGAGGACGCCTAGCACGGCATACAGCACCAAGATGCCCAGCAGCTTCGGCTCCTTAGGCACTTTCCGCAACCTGCCCGGTGACTTCAGGGCAGCCAGCGTCAGAAAGAAGACAGAGCCGAACAATAGGCGCACGCAGATAAGCCAGGGAATGCTGATGTCATAGGTATCTGTGAGAAGCTGAGCGCATGCGCCGGAAAAGCCCCAGCACACGCCCCCCAAACCCGCGAAGAAAAGGCCGCGAGCCACGGATGCATGGGCCATGTAGTTCGACTTTCTTTACGATTTTCGGTAAATGTCCACCAATATGACAATGAATATTACCAAAGCACACAGATACATGATGAAGGAAAGTACCGGCATGCCCATGAACTGAGGGAGACCCTGCACCGAGAAGATGAGGCTCGCACCTACCAGCAGGCCCGCCACCACCAAGCTCATGGTGAAGCGATTGATGATGCGAGACAAACGCTTCAGGGGCTCCACCGAGCCCATGAGCTCCATGTTCATCTTCATCTGGCCACGGCTCATCATGCGCAGCACCTCGCCAGAGTACTCCGCTGCGTTAGAGAGGCCCTTGGTCGCCGCATACAGAGACACCATGAGCTCCTTGGCAAGATGCTCAGCATCCTTGGCCACGTCCCGATCCCGCATGATGTGATCGTTGATGATGGTGATGATGTTGCAGTTGGCGATGTACTCAGCCAGCGTTCCTTCCATCGTGACGATGCCACGGGCAACCTGGGTCACCGAAGAGGGCAAGGTCACCTTGCACTGCCTGGTCAGAGCCACGATATCCATGAGCAAGGAGCCTACGTCTATGTCCGCCACGTCGACGGTGCCGTACCTATCAAGCACCGCATCGAGCTCCGCCACCAACCGGGTATGGTCGATGCGCCGCAAGTCCGCGTCGACGGAATAGCTGATGAGAGCGTCCTTCAACTTCGAGCCGTTCTTCTGGCCCACCGCTTCGATGATCTTCTGGAAGCACTGGCGATCGCGCGCCGACAGCCTGCCCATCATGCCCAGATCGAGGTAGACGATCTTCCCCTCCCTGATGATGATGTTGCCAGGATGGGGGTCGGCGTGGAAGAAGCCGTGATCGAGGATCTGAGCTGCGTAGTTGTCGAGGGCCTTCTGCCCGATCTCTTCCAGATCATAGCCGGCAGCCTTCAGGGCCCGAGAATCGTCGATGGGGATGCCCTGCACGTACTCCATCACCAGAACCGAATCGGTGCAGTACTCCATGAAGGGCTTGGGGCAATCGATGAACTTCACGTCCGCGTTCAGCTGGGCGAACTCGAAGAGGTTGGCCGCCTCCTTCAGGAAGTCGGTCTCTTCCTCTACCGTATCGCTGAGCTCTTCGACCACCTGGCGCAAATCGACCATCTGGCCCTCGGCCATGAAGCGATCGAGGCGCTTGGCGATAGAGCGCAACACGTCGATGTCCTGGGCCATGGTGACGCGCACATCGGGGCGGCGCACCTTCACCGCCACGGTCTCGCCGGTAACGAGAACCGCCTTGTGCACCTGGGCAAGGGACGCGGAGCCCAAGGGGACGGGGTCTATCTCCTTGAAAATCTGGCTGAAACGTTCGCCGTAGATGTCCTGCAGCACCTCTTGCACCTGGTTGAAGGGCATGGGGTCGCACTGAGCCTGCAAGCGAGCCAGGGCCTCGCAGTAGGACTGGGGAAGAATCTCGGAACGCAGGGACAGCATCTGGCCGAGTTTGATGAAGCTGGGGCCCAGATCTACCAGCAGGTCACAGAACTGATCGGGGGAAAGGCCCTTGGTCACCTCGTGCTTGCGCAGCAAGGAGATGATTTCATGCAGGCGCTTATAGCGAGTCTTACGGGTGAAGCCATACTTCTCCCGTATGTTCTCGCCTGAATCGTCAGGGAAGAGCCTGGTCAGCAAGGTGTTGTCGGATTTGGAAGCCATAGGAAAAACGAGGGCGCCCCACCAGGGGCGCCCCTTAGGTCGCTACTAGTTTTCAGACGCCTCAGGCTTAGGGGCCTCTGCCTCAGGTGCCTCTGCCTCGGGAGCCTCCTCTGCTGGCTCAGCCTCAGCATCTACCACTTCGGCATCTACCGTAACGCAGCCGGCATTGGCCTCAGCTACGATGCGGGATACGGAAGCTGCGAAAGCGTCTCGGTCCTCAGGGGACATGGCCCTGACCTGTGCGGCAATGGCCTCATCGCGAACGCGGCCCATGGCCTCCTCGCCCTTATGCTTCAGCTCGGAGTTAATCTCCTTGCCCTGCTCGATGGTGATGCCGCCCTTCTCGATAAGGGTGTCTACCACTTCCTTGGCCTTCTCACCGGTGACGGCGGCAGCGCCTACGCCTGCCAGGAAGATGTCCTTGAATACGTCGAAGCCTGCCATAAAGGCCTCCTTACCTTGAGGGATTTCCTTTGCTCAATTGTAGGCCAAGGAGCTTTTATCGCCTTATCTATCCAGAGCGGGAGCAACGTATTCCACAATTTGACCAACAAAAAGTTCCCTGTCTACCAGGCTCTTTTTGCCAAAGAGGCTACCTTTGCCGGAGCGGTCGCCTCCCGCGATCTGGCCATCATGCCCAGACCGGCCGCCATCCTCGGGCTGACCGCCGTCCTCGGGCTGGCCGCCCTCCACAAGCGAGCCGCCGTCCTCAGGCTTGCCGCCCTCCCCGGTCTGCTCCCCCGCAAGGCTCAGGCAATACTGGGACATGGTGAGAACGGTGCCGATGGTGGCAACGGCCGTGAAACGCACATCCATCTCCGGGCGAAAGATTCCCTCCTGCACGCCACGGGTCAGCTGCTCCTGAATGAGGCCAGCAAGCTGATCGACCATAGCGGTCAGGTCATCGCTCCAAGCCCGCTTATCCCGCCAGATCTCCGCGAGAATGAACCGGGCAATCTCCTTGTTGTCGAAGAGATACCCCGCGAAGGCATTCAGCATACCCCGCAGCGCCATACCGGCGTCCGAGGCCTCCGCCGCCGCCTTCAAGAAGGAGTCGAGCAGCTCATCGAAGGTCTGTTTCAGCACCGCAGCGGCCATTTCTTCCTTGCTGCGGAAGTGGTAGTACAGAACGCCCTTCGAGACCCCGGCTCGCTTGGCAATATCCCCCACGTTGGCACCGGAGAAGCCATAGATACCGAAGCAGATCTTGGCCGCATCCAGAATGAGAGCCTTGGTGCGGTCGGCCTTCTTGGGCAACTGCTCGGCCTCCGCAGGCGCGGCACCATCCGCCACAACCTCAGCCGATTCGCTGGCTCCTGACACAATCTCTGCAGACGCAGTCTCTTCCACAGGCCTCAGGCCATCGGGCATATCAGAGCGCTTCATTCCAACACCTTTCCCGGAAACTACAGCTGCAGCAACGGATGCAAGTCGGTCATGAGCACCGTCCGCTTGCTATGGGCATACAGGCAGGTCAGAGCGAAGAACACCACCAGGAACACCACGAGCATTCCCGCATCGGCCGCCGCAAGAAGCATATCACCGCCGGCCATGATCTGCCGCATGCCATCAACGAAGTAGGTCATAGGCATCCAGGGGCTGATGATCTGGAAGAACGCAGGGGCCGTCTCTACCGGGAAGGTGCCTGCCGCACTGGTAAGCTGCAAGGTCAGCAGCACCACCGAAAGGAAGCGACCGGGGAAACCGAAGGCCGCCACCAGGAACTGCATGATGGCCATAAAGCACAACGAGCAGAGGATAGCCATGCCGTAATAAGCAGGTACGTTGGCGATGGACACCTGCAGGCCGAACTGCACGAAGGCCACGGAGATGATGCCCTGGGCGATGGCATACAGGGCCAGGGGCATGAAGCCGGAGAAGGCCACCTTCACAGAGCTTGCGCCGCTGACCATGAGACGGCGGTTCAGGGGCTTAAAGAGGAAGCCCGCGAAGATGCAGCCCACCCAGATGCCAAGGCCGATAAAGAAGGGGGCGAAACCGGAGCCGTAGTTCTCTACCGAGGTGTAGTCGCTCTCCTGCAGAGTCACCGGAGCGCTCATGACCTGGGACTTCACCTGGGCATTGTCGCCGTTGGCAATGAGCTCGGCGGCACCATCGGTGAGCCCGGATTGCAGCTCGTCAGAGCCGCTCTTAGCGCTCACCAGTCCCGTTGCCAACGAAGCAGACCCCTCGCTGAGCGTCTGCAATCCCGCCGTCAGGGTAGAAGATCCCTCATGCAGGGCATCGGCTCCCGCAGCAAGAGCAGCCGAGCCCTCTTTAGCGCTGGCGAGGCCCACGGTCAGCGAAGACGTGCCCGCATACAGCGCATTGGCACCAGAAGCCAAGGCGGCAGACCCCTCCTTAGCCGAGTCGGCGCCGTCGTTCAGATCTGCAGCGCCAGAGGAAAGCTCCGTTGCTCCCGCGCTGGCCGCGGCAACGCCCTGCTGCAGGGCATTGGCCCCCGCAACCAGCGAATCCGCGCCTGCAACCAGCTGCTGGGATCCGGCGCTCAACTGGGAATCGTCGGCAGCGTAGGCGGACAGCGTGTCAGACAGAGAGGACACTCCCTGAGCCGTCGCACCCGTCAGTGACGAGGCCTGCTGAGCAGCCTGGCTAAGAGCCTGATAGCCCTCCTCGCTGATCACGTACACCGTGGTTCCGTCCCCGAGAGTCATAGGCTGCATGGCGGCAATGCCGTCCGACACCGCAACAGCGGCGGTATTGGCCCCGGAGGCAGCCGCAGACAGCTGCTGGGTGCTCTGGGCCGCCTGGGAAACGGCCTGGGTCACCAAGGTCACGTACTGGCTGATGCCCTCCTGCAAGGATGCGGCTCCCTGCGCCACCTGGTCAGAGCCACTGGCAGCATCTTTCAATCCCGCAGCCAAGCTGGTTGCACCCTGGGACAAGGCAGAGGCACCGTCAGACAGTTCCTCCACTCCCGCATTCAGGCTGGCAGCTCCCTGGGACACAGAGCCTGCGCCAGCTTCCACATCCTGAGAGCCCTGCAGCGCATCGGCCAAGCCGGAATCAAGGGCCGCGGAACCCGTCTGTGCCTCCACCAAGCCATCAGTCACCTGAGCCGATCCCGCCTGGGCATCGGTGGCACCCTGGGCAATCTGACCGGCTCCTTCCACCGCATCAGACAGACCCGAGGACAGCTCACCGGCACCATCGGCAGCCGTCTGCAGCTCATAGCCGGAATCCTTCAGCTTGTCAAAGACCGTCGACCAGTACTCCTGAATGACGTTCCTGTTCAGGGTGGCCTCTACTTTGGCCCAAGCCGTGCCGCCAATCTGACTGGCCAGCATGTTCTTGCCCTTGTTGTACTGAATCTGCAGCTGCGCCTCACCGGGGTTGTCGCCATCAGCCGAGGCGATCTGGGCGCTGAAGTCCTCGGGCACCGTGCACACCATGTAATAGGTGCCGTCCTCGAGACCCGTCTGGGCCTCACGGGCGCTGACGTAGTCCCAGCCGAACTTCTGATCAGCCTTGTCCAGCTCCTGGCACACCTCGTCGCCGATGTTGCGCTTCTCGCCAGAGATGGTGGCGCCCTGGTCGTCGTTCACCACCGCCACCGCCACGTTCTGCAGATTGGCATAGGGGTCGAAGAAGGCGGACAGATAGAACCCAGAGAAGATCACCGGAATGAACAGCACGCCGAACAGGGCGATTTTCATAGCAGGGGTGGAATGCAGGGCATTTCGCACGCCCAAGAATGCAGCTCGCGCTCCCTTGAAGGCCATTAGTTGCCTCCCTTCTGAAGGTCGACCACCAGATCCGCCTCCCGCGCCACGTCCTCATCGGTGCAGGCGAAGACAACCGCCACGTTGCGGCCATGGGCGATGTCTCGAAGCTCCACAAGGATCTGAGCGGTCTGGGAACTGGTGAGCTGGTCTTCTACATCGTCTACCAGAAGAAGCTTGGGGTCCCCCGCCATGCCCAGGGCAATGCCCAAGCGCACCAAATCGATGCGCTCGTAGTCCCGAACCCGCTCCTTTCCCAGGTGGGAGAGGCCGTACTCATCCATATAGGAGCGAATGTAGTCCCGTCGCACCGGCTTGTCGTACACATCCATCTCCGCCTTCAGGAACGAGGCGGCCGTCAGATTTTCCTCCAGGTCGTTCAGACCCTCGAACAGGCCCAATCCCGCAATGCGGGCCACCTTGTTGCGCTGAGCGGGAATCTCATACCCTGCAACGCTCAGAGTTCCGGAGGTGGGAATCATGCGCCCGGCCAAGGTCAGCAGGAAAGGGGTCTTGCCATGGCCATGGTCGGATCGCACCGCCACCAAAGACCCCTGGGGAATCACGCAGCTCACGTCGCTGAAGGCCTGGCCGAGAGGGTTCTTCATGGAAAGGCGATTGGCCTCGATGAACCGCTTGGGGTCATAGGCCGGCTCTTTTCTCTTCATTCCAAACATATATGCTCCTTGCAAAACTGACCGACTGGTCAGTCAAATAATTCGGAGCACTATTCAACACCTAACTTCCTCCCCTGTGAAGAATCTGCTGGTCGTCTTCAAAAAGTCTTTACACCGGCAGGGAGAGAAGAACTCCGGGCTCCTCCGCATGCTTGCCCCTTCACCCGCCATTCCATCGTAAAGCGGTTCCGCGCAACGTCCCGGCTCTTCGGCAGCAAGCCGTCTGCACGATATCCGCAACATAAGGCATGCACCCCTCCGCCATTCCACCTGTAAGCCGCGTTCGCTCCCCTATAATGGGAGCGTCGTCGTTGAACGGAGTTTTCCCACCTCATGAACGTCTTCGCCACATGCCGAAGCATCCCGCGCCTTGCGGTGACGCTGCTGTGCGCCGCGTTCCTAACGATTTCCCTCACAGGCTGCGGATCAGGCGGCAACGTGGGCGAGACTTCGGGGCCCTCCTTCACTCCCAGCTTCGCCACGTCGGCCTATCACGCCGACAAGGCCCTCGCGCAAAACGGCTGCACCATAGACACCTCCGACGCCCAAAAGGGCTACGTCAGCGCAACCGGCAGCGGATCATCGCGACTGAAGCTCCTGGTGACCTGCGGAAACATGAGCTACAACTACGACATGAAGACCGATGGCGACCCAACCATCGCACCACTGAACATGGGGGACGGCACCTACACCGTCTCGGTCATGCGAAACACCTCGGGATCGAACTACGTAGCTCTGGCTTCTACCACCATCTCCGTAACCCTGAACGATCAGTTTCAGCCCTTCATCCGGCCCAGCCAGATCTGCAACTACCGCCAAGACAGCGACTGCGTGAAGAAGGCATCAGAACTGGTGGCCAACGCCGAGAACCAGGGCGATGCCGTGGCCGCCATCTACGAGTACATCACCAGCTCCATCTCCTACGACAAGGCCAAGGCCACCGAGCTCTCCTCGGTCACCGGCTACCTGTCCGACCCCGATGAAACTCTCAACGACGGAAAGGGCATCTGCATCGACTACGCGGTGCTAGCCGCCAGCATGCTCCGAAGCCAAGGCATCCCCTGCAAGATCGTCACCGGCAACCTGCAGCCCGACGGCATCTATCACGCCTGGAACCTGGTCTACATAGACGGCACCTGGCACGCTGCCGCCTTCACCGTAGAGTCCGGCACCTGGGCACGCATCGACACGACCCTCGATGCGGCGGGAGACTACACCTCGAAGGACAAGGATCTCACCTATGAAGATCGCTACACCTACTAGAGGGCGATACCCGCAGGACGGACGGCCTTCCACCGCCCCTGCGCCTACCGCTTGCCCTTCCACCGCGAAACCCGCCACCCCATCCCGCCTGGGACGAATGACGAAATGCAGGGCAATCCCCGCATTTCGGCCCCGACATATTGGTACTATGAATAAACCGTGCAATTGCGCGTAAGACGAGGAGATACCATGGCCCACAACACGCTTGAAAGCGGCGCCCTGAGCGCGTTTTTCGATAGCGTTGCCGTCATGCTCTCCGCAGGCATTCAGACCGATGAGGCGGTCTACCTGCTGGCGGAGAACATGCAAGACGACACCCTTCGCACCGCCTACGACAAGGTGTACCGACAGCTCATCGCGGGCTGTACCCTTGCTGATGCCATGAAGTCCTCCGAGGCCTTCCCCCACCACGCCGTCGACATGGTGCGCACCGGCGAGGAAACCGGCCGCCTCGAAAACGTCCTGCGGAATCTGGCCTCCTACTACGACGAGGAGGATCGCCTCTTCAATAAGATTCGCACCTCGGTGGGCTACCCCGCCGCTCTGCTGTGCGTCATGAGCGTCATCCTGGCCTTCTCCGTCATCGTCATCCTCCCCGTCTTCAACGACGTCTACACCAATCTGGCAGGATCTCTTACCGCCGCCTCCTCCGGCGCCATGGATGCCTCCATCGCCATCGGCGTGCTGGCCCTCATCATCACCCTGTTCGCCACCGCAGGAGCCCTGATCGCCCTTCGCTCCTGCCGTACCTCCCACGGCCGCAATCGCCTGCTGAAGAATCTGGAGCATTTCAGCGTCAGCCGCGATGCCCTGTACCAGATGGCCCTCAGCCGCTTCATGGCGGCGCTTTCCACCTACGTGGCCTCCGGCGTGCATGATGAGGACGCCATGAAGGCAGCGATGGAAACCGTCACCAACCCCGAGCTTCGCGAGGAGCTCGACGATGCCTATCGCCAGATGATCGATTTAGAAAAGCCCAAAAGCCTGGCCCAGGCCTTCTACGACACTGAGATCCTCGAGCCCATCTATGCGCGCCTGCTGCTTATCGGCAGCCGCACCGGCAGCCTCGACGGAACCCTTCGCGACATCTCCGCAACCTACTTCGACGACGCCATCGATCAGATCGATCGCCTGGTCGACGCCATCGAGCCTCTGCTGGCCGCCTTCATGACCATCGCCGTGGGCGCAACCCTGATCTCGGTGATGCTGCCCCTCATCGGCATCATGGGTTCTATCGGATAGGCACCCCATGTATCACCCCAGGACAGGAAAAAAGGCTCAGCGCGACCACCGCAGGTTCACGGGCATTCTGGCTGCCCTTGTCGTGGTGGCCATCTTGGTGTGCGCAGCCCTGCCTATCCTGCAGCAGAATCTGAAGGAGCAGGGCGCCGAAGCCCTACGGCAATCGATCCTCTCTACCGCTACGCAATGCTGTGCGGTGGAAGGCGCCTATCCCTCCTCCCTGCGTCATCTCGAGGAGGAGTACGGCCTTTCCATAAACACCGAGGATTACCAGGTGACCTACGAGGTCTTCGCCGCTAACGTCATGCCCTCTGTGGTGGTGGTGCCCCGATGAGTCAGTTCCTCTCCCACCACGATGAGACCTCCCGCAGCACCGCCTTCGGCTCCTCAGCCCCTGGCAGCGCATCTTCGCGCGGCGCCTTTGGCACCGCCGATTCCCAGCGCAAGTCCGACTACACCTCCCTGATCTTGGCCCTCTCCCACGCGAAGAGAGACAGCTCTCAGGGCAAGGCCACCCGTATCTTCACCGCCACCTTGTTCGGTATCTTCGTGCTCATGCTCCTGCTGGCATTTTTGGCGGGCGTCACGGTGTACAAGAACCTGAGCACCGCCCAGAGCACCCTGAACAACTACCGCTCCTCCGAGAGCCTCATCGTGAACAACGTGCTGGCCAACGACTCCTACGAAACCCTGCGCCAAGGCAAGGGCCCCGAGGGAAAGTCCCTGGTCATGGTTGAGTCTAACGATGACGGCACCTACGAAACCCGCATCTATCTGTATCAGGGAATCATTATGGAAGAGTACGCAGTCCTCGGCGCTCCCTACAGCCCCGAGACCGCAACACCTCTGGCCACATCGAAGGTGTTCTCCTTCACCCTGTCGAACAACCTGCTCCGCATCACCACCAATCATGGCACCGCCGAGGTAGCCGTGCGTTGCATGGAAGGAGCGGCCTAGCATGTCCCTGATGTATCGCCAGCGCACCAACGAGAAAACCTCCTGGCATGGCGCCGCCCTGCTAACCGAAGCCCTGATTCTCCTCGCCTTCCTGGTGGGATGCCTTGCGGTGTTCTTCAACCTTTTGGCGTCGGCAGGCGTAATGGGAAAAGAATCGACCCAGCTCACCGAAGCGGTTGCCCTGGCATCTAACGTGGCGGAGGAGTTCGCCGCAGATCCCACCTCCGTGCGTCAGTCCCAGGAGCTGGAAGGCTATCAGATCACCTGCACTGCCACCCCTTCCAAAACTGAAGGCGGAACCCTCTATGACGCTCACATCACGGTCTACGACGGTGACGACATCATCTACGAGCTAGACACCGCTCGCTATGTTAGCGAGGTGAGCTAAATGTCTCGCAACACCGGATCGGTCCGCATGGGACCCATCAGCCTTATCACCCTTGTCATCGTCATGTGCCTTGCGGTGCTTACGGTTCTTACCGTAGCCACCGCCCATGCAGGATCGAACGTGGCCCACAAGCAGGCCGACTTCACCACCGACACCTACACCAACGAGATCGAAGCCCAGAACCTCATGGCGGACGTAGACGGGATCCTCGCCACCGTGCGAACCTACGACGGCGGCAAAGAAGACGCTCTTGCAGCCCTTCGCGACGCCAACATCGCCTTCACTCCCGATACCCGTGAGGGACTGAACATCATCATCGACGATGAGACTGGCGACATCAGCTCTGTCGACCACAAGAGCACCTCTATCAGCATCACCGACGATGCGGTAGAGGCGACCTTCGTGCAGACCAGCGGAAGGTGTCTTACCATCACCCTGAGAATCAACGACGACGCAACCTACACCCTGACGAAGTGGAAAGCCACCACCCTCTGGGATGAAGACGCAGAAAACAACGCCCTTTGGGACCCCGAGCAGAACGAATAAGGAGCGCAGCATGGAACTGGAAAACCTCTTGAAGCAGATGGTGGATGTAAAGGCATCCGACATCTTTGTCGTAGCGGGCCTCCCCCTCAGCTATCAAGCCAACGGACGACAGATCCGCCTGAACGATAGGCCCCTCACCCCTGCCGACACCGAGAACTTCGTGCGCTCGGTGTTCCGCATCGCCAACAGGAGCTTCGATCATTTCCTCTCCCTGGCTAACCACGACGAGGACTTCTCCTTCGCACTGCCCGGCATCGGCCGCTTCCGTGCCAACGTCTTCCGCCAGCGCGGCTCTTTGGGTCTGGTCATTCGCGTTATTCCCTTCGGCCTGCCCAACCCTCGCGAGATGCACATCCCCGATGAGGTCTTGAGCTGCGCCAACTTCCAGAAGGGCTTGGTGCTGGTCACAGGCCCCGCAGGTTCGGGCAAGAGCACCACGTTGGCCTGCATCATCGACAAGCTGAACCACAGCCGCACGGGTCATATCATCACCATGGAAGACCCCATCGAGTACATCCATCGTCACCAATCCTGCATTGTCACTCAGCGTGAGGTTCCCACCGACATCGCCACCTACGGCGAGGCTCTGCGCTCCGCCATGCGCGAAGCTCCCGATGTGATCCTCCTGGGCGAGATGCGCGATTACGAGACCATCGGCACCGCAGTCACCGCCGCAGAGATGGCTCAGCTCCTGTTCTCGACCCTGCACACCACCGGCGCCGCCGGCACGGTCGACCGCATCATCGACGCCTTCCCTGCCTCTCAGCAGCGCCAGATCCGTCTGCAGCTCTCTATGGTGCTGCAGGCCATCGTCAGCCAGCAGCTGGTTCCCACCAAGAACGGCACCGTGGTTCCTGCCTTCGAGATCATGTTCATGAACACCGCCATCCGCAACCTGATCCGCGAAGAGAAGACCCATCAGATTGACTCCGCCATCGCCGCAGGCTCCGCACAGGGCATGCGCACCATGGACCAAAGCCTCTTCGACCTGGTGGCCAAGGGCATCGTCGACAAGCAAGTCGCCCTGCAGTACAGCATTCACCAGGAAGCCCTCGAAAAGCGCTTCGAAGTAGAAGGACTGTAGCAAGCCTCTCGAAACGACACGGACCTCCGAAGAGCTCTCGCATCCGCACCCGCTTCGCTCTGCGAAGGATGCTCGAACTCCTCGGAGGTCCGCTTTACTCGAGAGCCTTAGCTGCCGAAGCTCCTATATTCCCAGCAGGTAGAAGGAGACGAGGACCACGACGGCGGTCACCGCTATGATCACAGCCATGGCAACAATGCACACCACCAGCTCCTTCTTCCAGTTAGAGCGAGCGAAGAAGTCGGAGCACATCCGCAACAGCCTTCTATCCGCCATGGCAAACAGAGCGAACAGGCACGGTATGCCAATAAAGCCATAGAACATGACAAATCTTACAAACAGGGGCTTATCGGCATTTACGCCCACGGTATCGACAGTGGCCATGCCGCACAGGAGCAGCGCTAAAAAGCCGGTAATGAGCAAAAGGCCGTCCCATATCAGTCCCACTACCAGAGAAGGTGTGAGCTTAATCGGCTCTTTGGGCCGAGGGCAAGACGAAGAAAGCAGACTATCCCGCGCTGCGACGTCCTGCCCCTGAGAAGATGACAGGTCACCCTGCGTCGCAACAGCTTGTCCCTGAGGATGAGAAGGCGTGACCGGCTTTGTCCATCGAAGGGCCTGCAACGCCTCACGCTTCAGTCGAGCAACGGATTCATAGCGATTATCGGGATCGAAGCTGGTTGCCTTGCAGACAACGCGCCAAATGTAGGAAGAAACATCTTGCGGGCACGGTCCCTTCCGCTCCCACGTTTTCATCTCCCGACCCGTCACCATATAGTTCAGCAACATACCCAGAGCATATACATCGGTGCGCACATCGGTTTGCCCGAAGCCGAACTGTTCCGGCGGCGCATAAGCACGCGTGCCCAATTGCACGGTATCAGCGCCAGCACCATCCTTGTAGACTCGAGAAATGCCCAGATCGATAAGGAACACGCCCTCTTCGGCCAAAATGATATTAGACGGCTTCAGGTCGCGATGGATGATCGGAGAAGGTAGCGACTCGTGCAATTCCATTACCGCATCGCAAACGTCGGAAAAGAAAGCCCGAGCCAAATCTTCAGAAGGACCCCACTGGTTCACGTAGTCCGAAAGGGTAAGACCCGCTACAAACTGACTCACCACCACCAGCTGGGACTCTTTGCGATAGCACTCCCGAACAAAGGGAATGTGAGGGAACGTTACGCCCTGGCGCTGAGCCTGGAACAAAGCTTCATAGGCAGTGGGGGCATCCCCTTCTAGGCTGATGAACTTTCGCACGAAAGGACCCTCTTTGGGTCCGCTCTCCGGGTGAAAGTACACCAGTTGCGTCGTCTCTACCGGAGATTGCTTCAGCAGCTGAGAAACGCGATAGCTATCCTCGCGTTTCAGGGCATCTAGATACTCTCTCAGATCATCAGTAGGCATACGACCATCTTATTACTTGCAGATGGTCTCCTCGCCCAATTCATAGAGGTTCTTCTCTGCCTGGGCCAAATTCATACCTTTGTTCAGGCAAAACAGAATAATGGCATCTCGTCGATCCTTCACGTACAGAGGAGCATGGCCTCCTAATCGCAGCACGCGCTCCGTCTCCTTTGGGGTGAGCCCCATAGCGAAGGCGATCTGCAGCAACTTATTGCGAGAGCCATGACGAGTTCCCATGAAGATCTGATAGCCGAAAGTGGGGTTCAGCCCCGCATCTCGTACCACATCGGCCCGCTTCAGTCCTTTTTCATCAAGGAGGTCGTGCAGGTAATCGCTTAAGGTCGGAAGATCGACCTTGCAGGAATCGATGAACTGCCCAGGAGTCTGCGCATCTTGCATGCGACTGATGAGCTCCTCCGTGCCGGGCTCCTGACCATATGCATCACCCACACCGCGCCTCCTTTCTCTTATCCCTCATTCTGCCACAGCCCTAAAGCCCGTTTGCGAGCAACGGCCCAAAGGCGAATATGGGCTATTCGGCAAGCTGCTTGCCGCGCCCCCTCACCAGAGCAACAACGGCGAGAACCGCACAAACCAGCGACCAGGTTGCCCAAATCACCAGGTCACCATAGTAACCGCTACCAGAGTAGCCGGCCAAAGCGCCGAGACCAAACAAAATGATCAGGGCGATGTTGCCACCTTTCAGAGACTTCTTGGTAACGATGGAGACAATACCACCCGCCATGACCATAAGAGCAACCAACAATCCCAAGCTGCCATCGGATGTGTCAGCATCGCTCAGGCTCTCGCCAAGCCCTGCCGCGCAGGACTGAAAGAGAATAAAACAGCTGAACACGATGGAAAGAATGCCCGAGACCATCTTCCACACCTTCATATTGGTAGTGGTTGCCTTGCTGGGCACCTTAGAATCCTGAGACGCCTCCGTCCCACTCGCACTCATGACGGAGCTTTCCTGCTCCTTGCTTACCTCGTCTGCCATATGCCCCTCCTTTACTTAATGGACACGGTCTTGCTTGCAATCACGGTGTCATCGAAGCTGATGAAGTCAGAGACCTCGAGCTCTACATCGCTCTTCTTGTTGTCGAGTTCGAAAGCCAGCTGGAACTTCTGGCTGCCGCCCTTCTTGCAGTTGGCGTAATAGTCGTCAGAATCCCAGTCGGAGTCGAAGGTCATCTCGAGCTCAGAGCCATCCTGATAGGCCTCGAAGTTGCAGGCGCTTGCAGCGCTCATCTTTTCATCACTGTTGTTGGTAAAGGTGTAGGTAACAATCAGGCAGGGATCGCCTTCGTAGTCCTTGCCCAGCTTGGTCTTACCGATCTTCACTTCGTAATCGCTGGTTGCCTCCTGAGCTTGCTCCTGCTGTGCCTGCTCCGTTGCGCCTGAGCTAGAGCTCTCGTCAGAGGAGCCGCTATCGGAGGAGCCGCAGCCAACAAGGCCAAGGCAGCCGATGAGGGCAACTACCGGAATGATGCGAAACATGTTCTTCATAAGAATCCCCTTCCTAAGCCAAAATCCCGCCCGCAAAAGGGCAGGTGAACAGTTGCAATAAGAAGACCTTAAGAAAAGCGAGGGTCGGATTCATTAGCTGCCAGCTATTATTCCTCGACTGTCCATTACGATGGACACGCATGGCAAACGAGCCCCGTCTCCAGCGCCTGAAAACCAAAAATCCGCAGGTTAGTTATGCTTAAAACGCCTTTATTTCCCGTATGTCCATCTCAGTGGACACGCGCCATCGATGAAATGCGATAACCTTCAGCTGCCACGCTTCCTCTGGCAAGTGGGGACGTTGCGGCTCGCAGGTTGCCATGCAACCTGCCGAGTCGCCGCATGGCGCATCAGGCCCATTCCAAATGCCCTCCCCTAGCAAATGCAGGGTCCGTGCTATAGTTTCGCCTGTGAAACCCATAGCCTACATACACTCTGATTTCTCTCAGAAGTTCGGAATCCCCCGCCAAAGCGGCCTGGTAGACAGCCTTGAAGCGACCATCGTCTTCTGCCCGGAATACGCCAACCCGGCAGCTCTGAAGGGCCTGGACGGATTCAGTCACCTCTGGCTCATCTGGGAATTCGACGGTGCCAAACGAAGCGGCTGGTCCCCCACCGTACGCCCCCCTCGTCTGGGAGGTCGCGAGCGCATGGGCGTCTTCGCCACCCGCTCCCCCTTCCGCCCTAACTCCCTGGGCCTGTCCTGCGTGCGCTTGAAGAGCATCGAGTACACCGACGAGGGGCCCGTCATTCACGTGTTGGGAGCAGATCTGCGCGACGGCACCCCCATCTTCGACATAAAGCCCTATCTGCCTTACGCGGACTGTCACCCTGATGCCACCGGCGGCTTCACCGACAACGTGCACTACCGCCATCTGCAAGTAGTCATCCCCGATGAACTGCTGAGCAAGGTTCCTGCCGAGAAACGTGAAGCCCTCATTGGCGTCTTGCAGGAAGATCCACGTCCGCCCCTGCAGCAAGACCCCGACAAGGTCTTCTCCATGGCCTTCGCAGACCTCGACGTTCACTTCACGGTGAAAGGCGACGATCTTCATGTGGTGGAAGTACAGACAAGCGTCGACGCTTCGGAGAATCACTAGGCTTAGGCCGACGCCAGCGCCTTAGAAGGGCACAGCCCCTCGTTCATTCGTTTACGCTGCGAACGGCGCTTAGTTCATGACGCAGCTCGCCACGCCGAAAACCACGGCGATGACGGCAACGACAATGATGCCGATGAAGATGAGGCTGCGCTTCTGGGCTTCCTTGCGACGGGAGTGCCACGCGTTGCCATTTCGCTTTGCGTACACCTGACGCTGCCTGGCGCTTTGCTGGGCCTTATAGGCCCTGTTGGAAGCACGCTGGGCTTCTTCCATAGTAAGAGGTCGACCTGCAGGCCTACCTGTAACAGGCCCGCTACCAACAGGCCTACCGCCTGCCGAGCCACCTCTGGCAGATCCCGCGCCTGAAGGCCTTCCGCCAACCTGACGTGCGCCAGTAGCGAAGGTTGCACCACCCGCACGCCCGCCAGTGACAGCTCGCTCATCGCGCATCTGGCGAAGACGCTGATCGCTCTCTTCGCTACCCCGCTCGCGAACGCCGGTAACCTTGTCCATACGCAGGCTATCGTCATCGATGAGAATGCGGCCGGAACGCTGAGAACGTTGACGATTCATGCCGTCGCGACCAAAGTAGTCATCGCCAAAATCCTGGCGAGAGGTGCGAGCGTACTGAGAAGGCCGAGTATCCGCAGAGGTGCGCTCAGAGCCATAACGCACCCTGTTGGCATCGGAAGACCCTGCGCGACGGACATCGCGCGCCTCGTCATAACGGTTGGCATAACGTCCTGACGTGTCGGAATGGCGAACCGGAGGCACCACGGGACGCGCGGAAACAGGCTGCCTGGTTGAGTTGGCGAACCGTGCGTTGGGAGACGTGTTCTCGAGACGATCGTCCATCACGCACCCTCCTCATGAGGGCAGAGCTGCCAGAACGCCACCGCGGAAGCAGCCGCCACGTTCAGGGAATCGACCCCGTGGGCCATGGGGATGCGCACCACGAAATCGCAGTCAGCGATGGTAGTCTTCTTCAGGCCGTCGCCCTCGGTGCCCAGAACCAGCGCAAGCTTGTCGCACGAGGCGAGAACAGGGTCATCGAGAGAGATAGAATCGTCGCTGAGGGCCAGGGCCGCAGTCTTGAAGCCAAGGCGATGCAGCTCGGCAACGCCGGCATCGGGCCAGGGCTCATCCTCTGATCCGATGCGCGTCCAAGGAACCTGAAACACCGTGCCCATAGACACACGAATGGCACGACGATACAAAGGGTCATAGCAATCGGGAGTCACCAGCACCGCATCAACATTCAAAGCGGCGGCACTGCGGAAGATGGCACCCACGTTGGTGTGGTTGGTGATTCCTTCCAAAATGGCAACGCGATGCGCGTCTTTCAGCAGCGCCTCGACGGAAGGAAGCACCGGACGCCGCATAGCGCACAGAATGCCCCGGGTAAGCTCGAAGCCCACCAGCGATTCAAGCTCCTGAGCAGGAGCCGTGAACACAGGGACATCCTCGGGCATGCGAGCAATCAGATCGGCTTCCACCGAAAGACGATGATCGGGAATCAGGAGGGACAGGGGTTCGTACCCGCCATCGAGCGCGCGGGTGATAACCTTCTCAGACTCGGCAATGAAGATGCCCTTTTCGGGCTCGAGCCTATTGCGCAGCTGCAAGTCGGTCAGCCGAACATACGCGTCGAGGCGCGGATCAGAAAGAGATGTGATTGGCTGAACCATAGGGTGACTGCCTCAACCTCGCTCTACGGACGGCAAACTTGCAAACTATATATAGTATCGACATCAAAGACGTCCGTATGTACGAATTCACCTACATATCGGACGAACTATACAAATAATAACCAAGCCGCAATTTTGTGGCAGGACATTTGAGGAGGAACTTTTCTTCCAATCCGTCTATCTGGACATTTTGTCCAGAAAATCGGTCATTACCAAAAATTTGATGGAAGGATACTCGCTCGGCAGCAGAGCCCGTTTACCCATTGGAAACAAGCGCTGTTAAACAGAAGCTGCAGGCTTCCGACACAAAACTACTCGGCAGCTACAGGTTGTCAGCGCCGAGCTAAGCGGAGACTACAGGTTGTCGGTATCGAGCCAGATGGTGAAGGGTCCATGATTGCTCAGGTGAACGTCCATCATGGCGCCGAACTGTCCGGTAACCACATGAGCCACATCGGCCTGAGCCAAGCTCACGAAATGCTCGTACAGGGGAATGGCGGTTTCAGGACGAGCCGCCTCCGTAAAGGAAGGCCGATTGCCCTTCTTGCAGTTTGCGTACAGCGTGAACTGGGACACGATCATGACGTCCCCTTCCACATCGCCTAAGGACAGGTTGGTCTTGCCCGCCTCGTCTTCGAAGACGCGCATCTTGCTGATCTTCTGCCAAAGACGCTCAGCCTGAGCAGGGGCATCCTCGGCGCCCACGCCCAACAAGATAACGTAGCCACGGCCAATCGTGCCCGATGCCTGGCCCTCGATATCGATGCTCGCCTCTGAAACGCACTGCACTAAAGCCCTCATGGGCACCTCGCTTTCGTCCTGTATCGCCGCAGAGAGGCTATCATAGCAGTATGCCTGCCGCCATCAGCCCGCTGAAAGAGAGGACCACCATGGCCACCCTGCTATACCAAGGACACGGAAGCTTTCGCCTGACCTGCAACGACGGCACCATCGTGTACATCGACCCCTTCGGAGGCAACGGCTACGACCTCCCCGCCGACCTGATTCTGAACACTCACGACCACCCCGACCACGTGCGCTACGACAAGATGCCCCATGCCGAGGGGTGCCAGCTCATCGTGGCTAAGGACTTCTTCGATGAGAACGGCGCCCACAAAACCATCAACACCAAGGGCCTCACCATCACCGCTGTCGATGCCTGCAACGAGAACCACCCCATCACCTCCTGCGTGGGCTTGGTGATAGACGTTGATGGCGTGCGCCTCTATGACACGGGCGACACCAGCACCACCGATGACATGCGCTCCGGCCGTTTGGCAGCTATGGAACTAGACTATGCCCTCATCTGCGGAGACGGCATCTTCAACATGGATATCCCCGAAGCCTCTCGCTGCGCAGAGATGATCGGGGCTCGCCACACCATCCCCATGCACCTGCTGCCCGCCGACACCACCGGCGAGACCAACCTCTTCAGCCCTGAGCGAGCAGAGGCCTTCACCGGCCCCGGCAAGCTGGTGCTGACCCCCGGCACGGAGATCGAGCTGCGGTAATCACCGACAGGATCGCTGTGACCTGCCAAACAGCGCGCTCACCCTTCTTCCAAAGCTAAGAAGCCATCGGACAACGCCCGTTCAGCGGCACAACGGGAGGTTATTCGTCCATTTTCTTGGGACGTTCCTAGCAAACCTAGATTATTCACGCCCATATAGTGTAAAAAGATGGGTGAAAGATAACAGTATTCAGCCCCCTTTCGCTGAAAAGGAGCACCCTAGGAAGAAGCGTGATTTCAATGGCAGAGAAACTCCTGGTCACTCGTGACCTTAATATCGCTGCAGACGAAACCCCCATTCTCCGTGACGTAAACTTCTCTATCGAAGCTGGTACCACCACCGTCCTCATGGGACCTAACGGTGCTGGCAAGACCACTCTCGGCCACGCCCTCATGGGCAATCCCGAGTACCAGGTCGCGTCCGGAACCATTACCTTCAACGGTGAGGACATCACCGATTACTCCCCCGACAAGCGCGCCGTCGCCGGCATGTTCATGAGCTTCCAGGCTCCTGT
The DNA here is from genome assembly GCA_029225085.1 of Eggerthellales bacterium. Lineage (GTDB taxonomy): Bacteria > Actinomycetota > Coriobacteriia > Coriobacteriales > Eggerthellaceae > JAQXVU01. Next base: position 72,106 of record JAQXVU010000012.1, read on the forward strand.
CGAAGTCCCCGGCGTTCCCCTGGCCACCTTCCTGCGCGCCATCGTGGCAACCCGCCCCGAGCTGAAGCTTCGCGGCGCCAAGTTCAAGAAGCGCGTGGCAGAGATCATGGACCAGCTGAACATGGATCCCAGCTACCTCGACCGCGAGCTGAACGTGGGATTCTCCGGTGGCGAGAAGAAGAAGCTCGAGATGCTGCAGCTGCTGCTTCTGCAGCCTAAGCTGGCCATCCTCGACGAGACCGACTCCGGCCTCGATGTCGACGCCCTCGACACCGTGTCCCGCGCCATCAACCTGTACCAGGAGATGGGCGGCACCCTGCTCATGATCACCCACAACACCCGCATCCTCGAGCACGTAAAGGTCGACAAGGTGCAGGTGCTGGTTCGCGGCCAGATCGTCGACGCCGGCTGCTCCGACCTCATCCTCGAAATCGACAACAAGGGCTTCGAGCGCTACGTGGCAGAGGGCTCTGGTTCCGCTAGCGTTGCCGCTGCCCAGGAAAACCAGTCGAAGGCCTTCTCTGAGTTCAACGTAGAAGATGCCCTGGCCAATATGGAAGCCGCCCTTGAAGAGCACGACCAAGCAGGCGAGTAACCATGGCAGGACAGAGGACTGAAGTCGCAGACGTCGATCGCGAGCGCTACGACTTCATTAAGAGCGAGGAGGGCACCGAGCGTGTTCACGCCGGCCTGACCCCCGACATCATTCGCGAGATCTCCGCGCGCAAGGACGAGCCCGAGTGGATGCTCGAGCATCGCCTGAAGTGCCTCGAGATCTACAACAAGACCCCTATCCCCAACTGGGGCCCCTCCCTTGACGGCCTGGACATGGCCAACATCGTCACCTACGTGAAGCCCAAGGGCGAGCAGAAGAGCGACTGGGAGAGCGTCCCCGAGGACATCAAGGACACCTTCGACCGTCTGGGCATCCCCCAGGCCGAGCGTGCCTACCTGGCAGGCGTGGGCGCCCAGTACGACTCTGAGCTGGTGTATCACAACATCCAGGAGTCCGTGGCCGACAAGGGCATCGTGTACTCCGGCATCGAAGAGGCCATGAAGGATGGCTGGGAGGACGTCATCCGCCAGCACTTCATGAAGCTGGTGCCTCCCACGGACCACAAGTTCGCGGCCCTGCACGGCGCCGTCTGGAGCGGCGGCTCCTTCGTGTACGTTCCCGCAGGTGTGAAGCTCGACTTCCCCTTGCAGAGCTACTTCCGTCTGAACGCCAAGGGCGCAGGCCAGTTCGAGCACACCCTCATCATTGTGGAAGAAGGCGCTGAACTGCACTTCATCGAGGGCTGCTCCGCCCCCAAGTACAACGTGGCCAACCTGCATGCTGGCTGCGTAGAGCTCTTCGTGAAGGACAACGCCAAGCTGCGTTACTCCACCATCGAAAACTGGTCGAAGAACATGTACAACCTGAACACCAAGCGTTCTATCGTGGGCAAGAACGGCACCATCGAATGGGTGTCCGGCTCCTTCGGCAGCCACGTAGGCTGCCTGTACCCCATGAGCATCCTGCAGGGCGAGGGCTCTACCAGCGAGTTCACCGGCATCACCTTCGCCGGCACCGGCCAGGACCTTGATACCGGCTGCAAGGTTGTCTGCGCAGCTCCCAACACCAAGGCCGTGGTGAACACCAAGTCCATCTCGAAGGGCGGCGGCGTTTCCACCTTCCGTAGCTCCGTGGTTGCCACCCCCGCTGCCGAGAACGCCAGCGTGTCCGTCTCCTGCGCCAGCCTCATGCTCGACGACAAGAGCCGCTCCGACACCATCCCCACCATGGACATCCGCTGCGACAACGTGTCCGTAGGCCACGAGGCCTCCATTGGCCGCATCGGCAACGACCTCATGTTCTACCTCATGAGCCGCGGCATCCCCGAGGACGAAGCTTCCACCATGGTAGTAAACGGCTTCGCCAACCCCGTTTCCAAGGAACTGCCCTTGGAATACGCGGTAGAAATGAACAACCTCATTAAGCTCGAGATGGAAGGGGCGATCGGATAATGACTGCAACGAATCCTCTGCTCACCCCAACCTGGAATCGCCATCACCTGAACGGCACCGACGTGACCCTGCCCGATATGGGCTGCACCGACGGCCCCGTCATGGCCTATGCCGATGCCGTGAGCATCACCGTTCCTGAAACCTACGTGGCCCTCGAGCCTCAGGACTTCGACACCCGCTGGGCCTCCTTCGAGGAAGCGCAGCGCACCGCAACTGCCAACCGCGTCACCGTGAAGAGCACCCCCGATGTCAGCGAGGAGCCCTTCCACACCTTCGCCCAGGACAAGGAGCACCTCGACGTGCCCGCCCGCAACGCCATTCCCCGTGGCGCCGCAGACTACGCCCTTGGCGATGAAGCGGTGGAATGGATGTGGGACGCCAACCTGGCCGCCGCCTACGTGGCCCTGCCCCCCTTCAAAGCTGAGACCGAGCCCGTGGTGGTGCGCGCGAAGGCACAGCCCGGCGCTGTGGCCCTGGCCAGCCTAGATATCGTGGCCTGCGAGGGCGCCGAGGCCTGCATCGTGCTCGAAGCGGACTCCCCCGTTGCCGGCGAAGGCACCGTGGGCATCAACCTGCGCATCATCGCCGAAGACAACGCCCGCGTGCAGGTGAAGCAACTGCAGACCCTGGGAGATTCCTGGGTGTATTTGGAATCCTTCGAGTCTAAGGTAGCCGATAACGCCAAGATCATCGTCGACCAGACCTACCTGGGCGGCAAGGAGAGCTACATCGGCAACGGCCACGCCCTCATGGGCTTCCGCTCCGACGTGGACATCGACACCTCCTACTTGGCTACTGGCGCTTCCACCCTCGACTTCAACTACCTCATCCGCCAATTCGGCAAGCAGACCAATTCCAAGCTCATCGCCAATGGCGTTCTGGCCGGTACCGCCACCAAGAACCTGCGCGGCACCATCGACCTCATTCACGGGGCCAAGGGCGCTCACGGCCATGAGCTCGAGAACGTACTGCTGACCAACCAGGGCGTGCACAACCGCTCCCTGCCCATCATCCTCTGCGACGAGGACGACGTGCAGGGCGACCACGGCGCTTCCATCGGCCATGTTCCCGCCGAGCAGCGCTACTACCTGGGCTCTCGCGGCCTGTCCGATGCCCAGATCGACGCCTTGTTCCTCCGCTCAACCTTCGAGCGGGCCCTTGTTCATGCCCATGACGATGCCAGCCGCACCGCCATTAACCGCCTGGCCACCCAGGTCCTCGGCGAGCCCCTGGCAGACCATCAGGAGTAAGGGAGACCAATGACTGTAGATATCACCGCCAACCCCTACAAGGCGGACTTCCCCCTTTTGGCCAACAACCCTGACCTGGCCTTCCTCGACAGCGCAGCCACCGCTCAGCGCCCTGCCTGCGTGCTCGACGCTCAGAAGGAGTTCTACGAGACCATGAACTCCAACCCCCTGCGTGGCCTCTACAGCCTTTCCATTCAGGCAACCAAGGCCATCGAAGACGCCAGGGCCTCTATCGCCGCCTTCATCGGCGCCACCGACCCCGACCAGATCGCCTTCACCCGCAACACCAGCGAGTCGCTGAACCTGCTGGCCCTGTCCTATGCGCCCACGGTACTGCAGCCCGGCGACGAGGTGGTCATCTCTATCATGGAGCACCATTCCAACCTCATCCCCTGGCAGCAGGCTTGCCGCAACGCCGGCGCCACTCTGGTGTACCTGCGCCCCGATGACCAGGGCGTCATCACCGATGAGGAGATTCAGGCCAAGATCGGCCCCAAGACCAAGATCGTCTCTATCGCCCAGGTCTCTAACGTCCTGGGTGTCGAGAACCCCGTGAAGAAGATCTGCGACGTGGCTCACAGCTTCGGCGCCGTGGTCTTCGTAGACGGCGCCCAGAGCGTCCCCCACATGACCGTGAACGTGGCCGACCTGGGCTGCGACGCCTTCGCCTTCAGCGGCCACAAGGTCTTCGGACCTATGGGCATCGGCGTGCTGTGGGGCACCCGCCAGCTCCTCGAGGCCATGCCTCCCCTGTACACCGGCGGCGAGATGATCGAGTACGTCTCCGAGACCGAGGCAACCTGGGCCCCCATCCCCACCAAGTTTGAGGCAGGCACCCAGGACGCTGCCGGCATCGCTGGCCTTGCCGCCGCCATCGCCTACGTGAACGACAAGGGCATGGATGCTCTGGCCGCTCGCGAGGCCGCACTGGTGCAGGAGGCCTTCACCCGCCTGACCCAGCTGCCCTACATTCAGATTATCGGCCCTGATGACCCCGCCGCCCACCACGGCGTCATCAGCTTCAACATCGAGGGCATTCACCCTCACGACGTGGCATCTATCATGGATTCCGCCAATGTCGCCATCCGCGCCGGCCACCATTGCGCCCAGCCTCTGCTGGCCTGGTTGGGTGTGGAAAGTTGCTGCAGAGCGTCGCTGGCGTTCTATAATGACCGCAAGGACATCGACCGACTCATTGAAGCTGTAGAACTGGTTTGGAGGATCTTCCATGGGGCTTGAGAGCATTTACCAAGGCGCTCTGATGGAGCACAACGCCTACCCTACCTGCAAGTACCCGCTCGAAGAGGCAACCCACTCCCATGAGGGCGTGAACCCGAGCTGCGGCGACGACATCACCGTTTCCATGATCATCGAGGACGGCGTCATTCAGGAGGCAGCCTTCGATGGCCACGGTTGCGCTATCAGCCAGGCCTCTGCCGACATCATGGCCGAGCTCATCACCGACAAAACGGTGGAAGAAGCCCGGGACCTCTCCGCTAACTTCCTGGCCATGATTCGCGGCGAGAAGCTTACCGACGAGCAGATGGAAGCCCTTGGCGATGCCACCGAGCTGGAAAGCATCTCCCGCATGCCCGCTCGCGTAAAGTGCGCTCAGCTTGCTTGGCGCACCCTCGACGAGATTCTCTCCGAGGGAGAGCAGCCCGCTGAGTAGCAAAGCCCGCGCTGCGACGATGAAGCTCCGATTGCGCTGCGCGACAGCGATGCACCGACAGTGCCCCGTCACGAACTCGCAAGGTGCCGACAACGCACCCCATCAAGAGCTCCGAGAGCCGCCGTTCGCCCAGATAACATAAGATTTCAGAAAGACCGCCTTCAGGGCGGTCTTTTACGTTGTGGGAACAACACCTATAATTTGCAGGAATTGCACGTTTGCCGACTGCTTGCGAACTTCGGCATTCATATTGATAGGAATCACATGAAAAAACTTTGGGAAATGTGGAACAGCTGGAACCTGATCCTGCGTATCCTCGGCGGCATGGCCGTGGGCATCATTCTTGCTCTGCTCTTCCATACACAGGTTCTCTTCGGAGGCACCGCTCTCATCCCCCTGTCCGCCGACATCCTGCAGGGAGTTGACGAGTTCATCACCATCTTCGGAACCCTGTTCGTCTCCGCTCTGAAGGCCATCGCACCCATCCTGGTATTCTTCCTGGTTATCGGTGCTCTTGCTAATGCACAAGGCGTAAAGGGTATGAAGAACATCGTGCTGCTGTACATTGCCAGCACCGTCATCGCCGGCCTGTTGGCCGTCATCGCCAGCTTCGCCTTCCCCTCTACCCTAATCTTCCAGGGTGCTGAGGATGTTTCCAATGCTCCTCAGGGCATCGGCGAGGTTCTCACCAACCTGCTGGTGAACGCCGTCACCAACCCTGTGGGCGCTCTGGCCAACGCAAACTATCTGGGCATTCTGGTATGGGGCTGCCTGCTGGGCATCGCCATGCGTCACGCTCGCCAGTCTACCAAGGACATGTTCCAGGACGCAGCTGATGCCGTTTCCACCGTTGTCCGCTGGATCATCGCCTTCGCACCTTTCGGCATCATGGGTCTCATCTACAGCGCTCTCATCACTTCTGGCGCCGAGATCTTCACTGTCTACGGCCACCTTGTCCTGGTACTGGTTGCCGTCATCCTGGTTGCCGCTCTGGTCACCAACCCCCTGCTGGTTGCCATCACCACCCGCACCAACCCCTTCCCTCTGGTGCTGCGCACCCTGAAGGATTCCGCTCTCACCGCATTCTTCACCCGCAGCTCCGCCGCAAACATCCCCGTGAACATGAAGCTCTGCGAGGATCTGGGTCTGAACCGCGACACCTACTCTGTGTCTATCCCCTTGGGTGCAACCATTAACATGGCTGGCGCCTGCATCACCATCTCCATCATGACCATGGCAGCTGCCAACACCCTGGGCATTCAGGTAGACTTCCTGTCCGCTGTCATTCTGTGCGTTCTGGCCGCTGTATCCGCTTGCGGCGCTTCCGGTGTTGCCGGCGGCTCCCTGCTGCTGATCCCCCTGGCCTGCTCCCTGTTCGGCATCCCCGCCGACATCTCCGCTCAGGTAATCGGCGTCGGCTTCATCATCGGCGTCATTCAGGACTCCTGCGAGACCGCTCTGAACTCCAGCTCCGACGTAGTGTTCACCGCTACCGCCGAGCTCATCGAGCGCAGGAAGGCCGGTCTTTCCACCAAGCTCCCTCTGCCTAAGACCGAGGAGGTAACCACCTTCCATAAGGACGAGACCGCTGAGGAGACCACCGACGAGCTGAACAAGAAGATGTTCGTCTAAGGACCTTCGAAACGCACCTAGCACGAGCTCGCGCACGGCGCTCGGCAAGCACCAGGCAACCACCTGATCTTCGTTAAGCAAAGCGCGAAACACACGGTTCTTAAGAACATGCGGCCGCCCCACGGTGGCCGCATTTCTATGCACTCACTATGGATATCATCGCTCTCATAACAAACAACGGAAGTATCGAGCTCTGGGGTGTCGCCCTGGCTTGCTTCATGCTATTCATCGCTGGCTTCGTCGACGCCGTAGCAGGCGGCGGTGGCCTCATCTCGACCCCAGCCTTCCTTTTTGCCGGGTTGCCCCTGCACGCTGTCATTGGCACCAACAAGCTGGCAAACAGCATGGGCACCGCCCTGGTGACCTACAAGTTCGCCAAGCAGGGCTTCATGAAATGGGAACTGGTGATACCTAGCGTGGTACTGGCCCTGATAGGGTCCTTTGCAGGATCCTCCCTGTCAGTGCTCACCGATGAGACCATCCTGCGTCTGGTGATGCTGGCCATCATTCCCCTAGCCGCCTTCTACACCTTCCGCAGCAAGGATCTGGGAGCGGGAAAACCCCACTGGTCCCAGAAGAGGACCATCCTCCTTTGCTGCTTCGTGGCGGTGACCGTAGGCTTCTACGACGGCTTCTACGGACCGGGAACCGGCACCTTCCTCATGCTATTGCTCACTGGCTTGGCACGCCTGCACGTAAACCGCGCCGCCGGCGTCACAAAGGCCGTGAACCTCACCACCAATCTGACGGCCCTGGTGGTGTTCCTGGCAAACGGCACGGTGTTCATCCCTCTGGGAATCCTCGCGGGGTGCTTCAACCTGATAGGAAGCTACCTGGGTGCCAACCTCTTCGCAGAGAAAGGCATCGCCGTGGTGCGCCCCCTAATTCTGGTGGTGCTCGCCCTCTTCGCCCTGCGCCTCATCTGCGAGCTGGCAGGGATCGCGTAAGTCAGGAGACCGAATCCTGGTCGCACCCCGCTTATTGGCAGGGCGATGGCTCGCACCCCTCTTAGTGGCAGGGCGATGGCTCGCACCCGTTTCAGGGGCCGTCGGGAAAACCAAGCCCTGACCGGCTTTGAGGAAGGCGCCTGCGAAACCCCGTATCTCCATCAGCTTCGGGGGCCGTCGAGGGAACCAAGTCCTGGCCGCACCCGCTTCGCTCTGCGAAGGCCAGGATCGGTCCTCCCGACGGCCTAACCGTTCTGCCATTGCTCGGACCCGCAATCTGCTACAAACCAATAGGTCCAAGCCCGCAACCCACTGCGAGCCGATGCTCAGGTCAGTACCGAGGCGCCCCTCTGCGCCCGCTCGGGGCGACTTTCCAGGTAAATGACCTCTAGATCGCGCAAAATCGGGCTTCCCTGCCAGATTCCCCGGTAAATGACCCATGTCCGCCTCGAGCGACCTCGTCCGAGAGGCGGGAAGCGCCATCGGCAGCGCGCCCTCCTCGGGATTGCGCCGCATTTCTGCCCGGAATGGGCATCAACTCGAGCGCCCTTCCTCACTTGGCGTCGGAAGGGGTACCTCGCCCGAGGTCATTTACCGGGGAATCCGCCCAAATCATCGGGAGATCAGGATCTCAGGGGTCATATGCGGGGAAAGTCGCCAGCCCGCCCCGATGGCACCTCAGGAGCGGCGGGCAAAGGCCCGACCGAGGGGCTTGAAGCATCACCAATGGAGAAGGGCTGTTTGGAGTTCCACGGGCCGCGGCTCGCCCTCTTCGCCCTGCGCCTCATCTGCGAGCTGACAGGGATCGCGTAAATCGGGAAACCGAGTCCTGGCTCGCACCCCCGCTTAGTGGCAGAGCCTTGGCTCGAACCTCACTTAATGGATTGCCGATCGGGGGAAATCGGGGGCATCTGGCAACTACCCCGCTTAATGGATTAGGAAAAGAGCGGCGCCCCGCCTCGCAATGCGAGACGGGCGCTCACTAATGCCCATTTCGTATAAAAGTGGGGCGTATCTGCCTTCGCAGATACGCCCCCAGACCTATTACGATTCTTCAAAAGATGACAGGCGCGGACTTCGCTCTGCCAATAAGAGCCTTACTTGCCAATCAGAGCCCGATCTGGCTCAGAACTCATCCAATAAGGGCAGTCCGCGCCAGGACTTTACCATTAGTGCGGGTCCGCGCCACCCACATTCCAATAAGGCGACTTCGAACCACCCAAGGGCTCTCAGCTTCCAGTCTCACCTTCAAAGCATTCAGGAACTCTCGGCCCCTGCCCTCACCTCAAAGCGTTCGGAGGGTTCAGCTCCTACCCACGTCCTCGAACCACTCAGGAACTCTGGTCCCTACTCCTCGTCCTCGAAGTACTCGGGGAACTCAGCGCAGAAGCTCGAGAAGATATCCTGCAGCAGATCGTCATCCTCTACAGGCAGATAGGCCTCGAAAGCATCCTCATCGGAGCACTCGCCCACAGCCTCAAGAATTACCAGAGCGCTGTCCTCTTCCTCATCGTCGACGGGATACAGGACCACGTAGTTCTTCTCCTCGTACTCCATGATGGCAAGGAGCTCGAAGGTGGTGTCGTTGTCATCCTCGTCGGTGAGCACGATAAAGTTGCCGATTTCGTTCTCGAGGTCCTCGTCCTGGCCAAAATTCTCAGGCAGGTTGTCCGTAGTCATAGGGGACTCCTATCTCCGTAGTTTCAGTTTATGGAAACACCTTACCCGATGCGCCTTTGGTAAACCACCGCAAGTTAGCCGCCCTCACACAACAATCTCCATTATGCGCATATAATTACGGGTTGCATCGTGCCTCATGAAACATGACTGCACACCGCATCTCATGCAACATGACTGCGCACCGCACCTCATGAAACATGACTGCGCATCGCACCCCATGCAACATGGCTGCGCGCCGCATCTCATGCACGCTATGCTTTATGCAGCACTACATATCGTGTAACAACGCGCCTCACACACGTTAGGAACATCATGACCTTGGCAAAAGCAAAGACCCTCGCGCCTGGCATCGCCCTGTGCGCCCTCGCCGCCATTCCCTGCTGGTATCTGGGAACTATGTTCCCCATCGTGGGCGGTCCCGTATTCGGCATCTTGCTGGGCATGGCCATCGCGCTTTTCTGGAAGGACAAGAAGTCCCTGAACGACGGCATCGCCTTCACCTCGAAGAAGATTCTACAGTACGCCGTCATCCTTCTGGGCTTCGGCCTGAACCTCTTCCAGATTGCCCAGGTAGGCGCCATGAGCTTGCCGGTCATCTGCTCCACCATCGCCACGTCCCTCATCGTGGCCTTCCTCTTCTATAAGATTGCAAAGGCTCCCGCCAACACCTCTACCCTCATCGGCGTGGGCTCCTCTATCTGCGGCGGATCGGCCATCGCCGCCACCGCCCCGGTCATCAAGGCGAAGGACGAGGAAATCGCTCAGGCCATCGCCGTCGTGTTCCTCTTCAACGTCATCGCCGCCCTGGTGTTCCCTTCCTTGGGAGGCCTGCTGGGCATGTCGAACGAGGGCTTCGCCCTCTTCGCTGGCACCGCCATTAACGACACCTCCTCGGTAACCGCTGCTGCAGCCGCTTGGGACGGCATGCACCCTGGCGCCGCCGCCCTCGACCAGGCTGTCATCGTAAAGCTCACCAGGACCCTGGCCATCATCCCCATCACCTTGGTGCTGGCACTCTGGGGCATTCGCAAAGCCAAGCGCAAGGCCGCCGAGGCAGCAGCCGCCGGCGAAGCAACCCACAAGACTTCTCAGGGTCCTCTGGGCGACTTCAGCCTGAAGCGCGCCTTCCCCATGTTCATCCTCTGGTTCCTGGTAGCCGCCCTCATCACCACCCTGTGGGCAGCAGCCGGTCAGGACACCAGCGTCTTCGCACCGCTGAAGGACCTGTCTAAGTTCTTCATCATCATGGCCATGTTCGCCATTGGCCTTGGCACTGACCTGGTGAAACTGGTGAAAACTGGCGGTAAGCCCATCCTGCTGGGCGCCTGCTGCTGGGTGAGCATCGCTGTCGTAAGCCTCAGCGTTCAGGCAGCTCTGGGCCTCTGGTAGGTCCTTCGCTCACCACAACCGCACGATTTCAGAGGGGCCTGTGGGCCCCTCTTTCCACCTCGCCCCACAAATCCCGAAATTGACCATCGTCATCTTGCGACACAACCGCCTGCCTGTCCTATTTACGCTGGTCTTATACGGGTCAAACTCGCCGCACCTGTCCATCGGCTTATTCCCTTCAGCTAAAATGAAAGTGGCTTAACAATGTGCAGTAAGGAGAGCCATGATTACCGATCTGAAAATCAACCCGGAGAACAAGCGGCGTTGGTACGAAGAGGGCTGGTGGACAGAGGACACCCTCTACGACGTCTGGCACCGCACCGCAACCACCTATCCGGACCGCGAGTACGTCTGCGATTCAACCGGCACCCGCCTGACCTACGGCGAGATCGACGAGAAGTCCTCCCGCCTGGCCGCCTGGCTGAAGGAACGGGGCATTAAGAACGGAGACGTCGTCTCCTTCCAGATCCCCATCTGGTCCGAGTTCGCCTACGTGTACGTGGCCGTGCTGAAGGTGGGCGCCGTCATGCACCCCCTGCCGGTGAACTTCAATGAAGAGGACCTGGTGTACTCCATGAACCTGGTGGAATCGAAGGCCCTGATCTGCCCCACCTTCTACCACAAGACCGACTACGAGGCCCAGGCCCTGGCCGTCATGAAGCGCGTTCCCACCATGCAGAGCATCGCCCTGATCGACAAGGTGCGCCCCGCCACCTGCGACTGGCCCACCATCGCCCAGATCTTCGCCGACTACGAGCCCCTCACCGAGGCCCCCGAGTCCAAGTCCGACGACGTGGCCAACATCCTCTCTACCTCGGGCACCACGGGCTTCCCCAAGGCCGTGCTGTTCACCCACAACAACATCCTGGCCTCTGAGCGCACCTACATCGACGGCGCCGAGCGCACGGACAAGGACGTCATGATCATGATGTCCCCCCTGAATCACGCCACCGGCTTCTACCACGGCCTTATCTCCAACATGATCATGGGTGCCCGCGTGGTGCTGCAGGAGCGTTTCAGCCCCGAGCAGGCCGTTCAGCTCATCAACGACGAGGGCGCAACCTGGTCCCACGGCGCCACTCCCTTCGTGTACGACACCCTGAACTATCTGGAAGAGACCGGCAAGAGCATCCCCAGCATGGATATCTTCATCTCCGGCGGCGCTCCCCTGCCCGGATCTATGGTCGAGCGCTGCGCCCGCCACGGCTTCAAGCTCTGCGAGTCCTACGGCTCTACCGAGAGCTGCCCCCATGTGTACGTTCCCCCCGCAAAGGCTCTGGAATGGGACGGCGAACGTGCCGGCATCCCCTGTGACGGTGTGGAAGTGCGCATCGTCGACGCCGACCACAACGAGGTGCCCCGCGGCGTGAAGGGCGAGGAGGCATCCCGCGGCCCCAACGTCTTCGTGGGCTACTACAAGAACGAGAAGGCCAACGCCGAGTGCCTGGACGACGAGGGCTGGTTCTATTCCGGCGACCTGTCCTTCATGGACGAAGAGGGCCGCATCAAGATCTGCGGCCGCATTAAGGAGATCATCATCCGCGGCGGCGAGAACATCTCCGTCAACGAGATCGACGCCAACCTGGAGGGCTGCCCCGGCATGGGCGCCCACGCCACCTGCGGCATGCCCGACGACCGCCTGGGCGAGCGCATCTGCACCTTCGCGGTTCCTGTGGAAGGAGAGCCTTTCCCAACCGTAAAGGACGTGCAGGAGTACCTGGCCTCGAAGAACGTGCAGAAGCGTCTGTGGCCAGAGCGCATCGAGCAGATCGACGCTCTGCCCTACACCCTGTCCGGCAAGGTGAAGCGCTACGAGCTGGCGGCAGAGATCAAGCGCCGCATGGGCCTGGCATAAAGGATCAACGCTAAAGGGCCGCCGAGAAAACTCTCGCATCCCCACCCGCTTCGCTTTGGGAAGGATGCTCGAGTTCCTCGGCGGCCCTCTTCGTTTAACGTAAGTCAGTTCCGCTAAAGCCTATTCCGCCAAGCGCTACAGATCGAGGTGCTGCTCTACCAGGCCGCGGACGTAGTCCATGTCCATATCGAAGCCGTACCAGATCTTCTCAGCGATGGCGCCCTGCCACAGCATCATGCCAATGCCGTCGATGGCCACACAGCCCTTGGCCTCCGCCATCTTCAGCAGTTTGGTCTTAATGGGGTTATAGGGCACGTCGCACACGAAGATGCCGGGCTTAATAAACTCCTCGGGGAACAGGCACTGGTCATCGAGGGGCTTCATGCCCACACGGGTAGAGTTCACCAGAATGTCAGCCTGCTGACAGCACGCGCCAAAGGTCTCCCTGTCGTCCAGGTCATGAATGGTCACCCGGCAACCCGTCTCCTCAGACACCAGAGCCGCCTTCTCCTGGGCAGCGTAGAAGGCATCGTCCTTGATGTTAAACACATCTACCGCGGCCATACCATCGAGAGCGGCCTGCACCATGATGGCCGAACCAGCTCCGCCGGCACCGGTCATGACCATGCGCTTGCCCACGCACTCGAAGCCGTGCTCCTTGATGTTGCGCATGAAGCCCGCACCATCAGTGTTGTGGCCGATAGCCTTGCCATCCCGATGTTCCACGGTGTTCACCGCGCCCATGAGACGAGCGGCATCGGTGAGCTCGTCGAGGTACTGGCAGATTTCCATCTTATTGGGCATAGACACGTTGTAGCCGTCGACACCGCCGATGGTCTTGAAGGTCTGCACCAGCGCAGGGAGCTGCTCGTTTTCTACCTCGAAGCACAGATACACCGAGTCGATGCCCTGATGGGCAAAGGATGCGTTGTGCATGCCCACCGCCTTGGTATGGCGAATGGGGTTGGCAATCAGGGCGCACATATGGGTGTGGCCGCTGAGATTCTCGATATCGGACACGGGATCTCCTTCCTTAACCATGCAGCTCGCTATGGTATTGCACCCCTATTTCTAAAGGGTTTCCCCCTTTGTTAACGGCGAAGCGACGCAGCCGCGGCGCAAACCTGGCGGTCACGCTGGTCCAAAACCCCAGCAACCGCATGCGACGACGGCTCAGACGACCGCGGCGAAGCGTCAGCGCGGATGAATACGACGGACGGCTCAGGCGACCGCGGCGCAAACCGAGCACCACGACGCCAGCACCCTAACGGGCGCGGCGCAGGCTGATGTACTCGTCGAACTCCTCGTTCAGGGCATCGACGATGCGCTTGTGCAGGTCAGTGGCCTTTCCGCCAACTTCCACACCGTCAACATGAGCTACACGCTGGGCGAAAACGCTCGAAGCGCTGATGAGTACCTCGTCGGCTCCCATGAGCTCGGAGCGAGTGAAGGGGCGCTCGTACACGGGAATGCCCAGAGCCTTGCAGCGACCGATGAGGTGCTTGCGGGCGATGCCGGGCAAAATGAGATTGTCCGCAGGATGGGTGATGAGGGCGCCATCCTTCAGGATATGGCAGTTGCTGTGGGCGGTCTCGGTAACGAAGTCGTCGGGACGGATGAAGATGGCCTCGGAGCAACCCGCCTCTGCAGCCTTCTGAGCAGCCAAAACGTTGGGCAGCAGGTTCAGGGTCTTCACATTGCAGTGGAAGAATCGCGTGTCTTCCACCGTGATGACGTCTACCGTGGTAGAGAGATCGGCATAGGCCTTAGGCACGGCGTAGATCCAGAGATTGGGGGCCACACCAGGCAGGAACTCGTGCTGACGGGGACCGGTGCCGCGGGTGACCTGCCAATACAGGAAGTTATCCCGGGCCTCAGCGGCGTCTACCACCTTCTGCAGCTCGGCTTCGAGCTCTGCAGGAGTGAAGTTGGGCTGGAAGCCCGTCAGGCGCATGCTGTTGAAGAAGCGATCAATGTGGTCGGTGGCGAACAGAATCACACCGTCGCGGGTCATGGTAGCGTCATACACGCCATCGCCGTAGAAGCAGACCCTGTCGAGCATAGGGACCTGAATCTCCTCGAGAGGCCCCATGGTGCCATTGTAGTAGCCAACGTTTTTCACAAAATCATCTCCCTACAAAAGGCGCCCCGACCTTCGAGGCGCCATCGTTTAAGAAAGTGTCCTGCCAAAGCAAGCCCGTGTCCGCCAGATCAGACCCGCATGTCTTGCCAAAGCAAGCCCGTCGGGCAAAGCACGCCTTGCGCGTTCGCCACGCAACCGCCTCAGATGGTCCGTCAGACCAAACTCACCAGCCTACTGAACGGGGTTCACTGGCTGTGGGGCCTTCGTGGCAATCTGACCAGCCTTCTTCCTGACCTTGTAGATCCAGACAGAGGTAAGGACGAACAGCACCGTCGAAACAATGCTTCCGGTCACCAAGCACAGGCTCGCCGCCACAATAGACATGACGAAGTAACGCTTAAAGTGCGTGGGATCGTTCTTAGCGCGCAGAATCAGAATAGAGACCACCAGGCAGTAAATGGAGAGAGCCAACGCGAGCAGACACATAACCACAATGATTGCGATAACAAGAGCGCTGGTCACGCCAAGGATGGCCTCGGCCTCAGGGTCGGTGACGTCGGCGCCGTCACCAAGTTTGTGGTCGAGATAGTCATCGAAGCTATCAGAAAAGCCTTCGCCATAGTACCTGTCCATGAAGCGATAGAACTCTTCGTCAGTCATGCTATCGATGAAGGAGTCGTACTCCCCGCTGGTCATGCCGTCGATGAATGCATCGAGCTCTTCATCAGTCATGTCCTCGATATCCTTGCTCTGGTCAGCCAGAATCACCTTGCCGGCGCTCGAGGCATCCGCCGCAACGGACACGGTAGTGGTTTCCGCCATGGCACCAGCGAGATAGCTGGTCAGACCAGCGCCACCCACCGCGCAAAGGACGAGAACCACCAGAAGAACGATGATGGAAAGGATCTGAATAACCACCGATGCGATGTTCAGTCCCTTCAGAACGCGAATCTCAGAGCTGTAGTCTTCCATAAGTCCCTCCTCCTCGGGGAGATAAACGCCTGTTCCTAATTTGCATAGGTTCCATTAATTATACGTAGGCATGTCCCCCATCAGATACTCTACACTATTCAATCGCGCGATTGGGTTCACCGCCCAAAACGTATGTAAACTGCGCCAACGCCATGAGCCGGCACGATCGACGATTTCGCTCGACACGATCGACGATTTCGCTCGACACGACCGACATTTTGGTCTTGCGCAGCCTACGGCACCCAAAATCCCAGCGCAGCCGCACCTCATTTCAGGAGAAGCAATGGAAGAACAGGCACAGACAACCAGCTCCGAAGCGAAAACCAGCCCCGAGCAGCAGCCAAGCCCCAACCAGGGCTACAGTTGGCTGCTCATGGCCGGACACCTGTGCTCCGATGTGAACCAAGGTGCCCTGCTGGCAAGCTTGCCCTTTCTGGTGCTGTACAGCGGATTCTCCTACACCGCCGTGTCCCTGCTGATTCTGGCTGCCAACGTGGCCTCCTCCGTCATTCAGCCCCTTTTCGGCTGGCTGGGAGACAAGAAGGCCCGCCCCTGGCTCATGGCTCTGGGCATCTTCCTGGCGGGTGCCGGCATGGCAGGCGTGGGCCTGTTCAGCAACTACTATCTGGTGCTGGCGTCGGCTATGGTCAGCGGCATTGGCGTGGCCATGTTCCACCCCGAAGGAGGTCGTCTGGCCAATCTGGTTGCCGGCAAGAAGAAGGCTGGCGGCATGAGCATCTTCTCCGTCGGCGGCAACTTAGGCTTCACCACCGGCCCCATCATCGCCGCTGCCAGCTTGTCCGCCTTCGGCCTTGCAGGCACCGCCGTGTTCCTCATCCCCTCAACCCTCTGCGCCTTGGTGCTGCTGACTCAGAACAAGAAGCTGGCCGCCTTCGGCCTGCGCGATCAGGCCAGCGTAGACGCTGCAGGCGGCAAGGATCATTGGGGTGCTTTCAGCCTCATCTTGGGCGTGTTGTCCTTCCGCAGCGTGCTCTTCAACACCCTGCTGACCTTCGTCCCCCTGTTCCTGGTGGGCGTCTTGGGTCAGAGCGAGGCCTTCGGCTCCTTGGCCATTACCGCCTATTCTCTGGTAGGCGCCATTGCAACGCTGCTTTCTGGCCGCATCTCCGCAAAGACCGGCGCTCAGAAGCTCCTGCTAGCGGGCATGGCGGGACTGGCCCTCATCATGGTGGGCTTCAGCTTCTGTCATCTGCTTCCTAGCTGGGCCGCCCTTCCCGTAGCCTTGCTGTTACTGCTCTGCGCAGCTCCTGCAGTGAACGCGCCCTACCCCTCTACCGTGGCGCTGGGCCAGGGCTTCATCCCCAACCATCTGGGCATGGCATCGGGTCTCACCTACGGCATCGCTGTAAGCGTGGGCGGTGTCATCTCCCCCCTCATGGGCATGGTGGGAGACGCCTGGGGCCTCACCTACGTTTTTGCTCTGGCAACGGTATTCGCCCTGGTGGGAAGCGCTATCGCCCTCATCCTTCTGAAGATGAGCCGCAACCTCATCAGCCGCTAGCTCAAAAGTACTGCGGCTCCGGTTGCCGCCAGCTTCGGGCAGCACACCGCAGCTTCAACAACCACCAGCTTCGGGCAGCACACCGCAGCTTCAACAACCGCCAGCTTCGGGCGGCACACCGCGGCTTCTCCCGCTAGCTCCGGGTGCGACGAACCGCATCCTCCCAGCCAGCTAAGGCAGCCGCACGATCGGTGACGCTCATGGTAGGCGTGAAGACCCTGTCGATGCCCCGCATATCGCGAATGGCCTGCACGTCATCCCAGAACCCAGTGGCAAGGCCAGCAAGATAGGCGGCGCCGAGAGCCGTGGTTTCCACACAAGAGGGGCGCACGATGTTGGTGTTCAGAATGTCGGCGCACCATTGCAGCATGAAGTTGTTGCGCACCGCGCCGCCATCTACCGCCAGCTCCCCAAGGGAAATGCCAGAATCCTGCGCCATGGCCTGCAGCACGTCGTTCACCTGATAGGCCTGGGCCTCGAGGCACGCACGCACCAGATGCTCCTTGGTGGCGCCGCGAGTGAGGCCGTAGATGGCGCCGCGAGCATCAGCGTCCCAATAAGGTGCGCCCAGACCCGTAAAGGCAGGCACCACGTATACGCCGGCGGAATCGGGCACGCTCTGGGCCATTGCCTCGGAATCGGCCACGTCTGCCAGAAGACCCATGCCATCCCGCAGCCACTGCATGAGGGCGCCCGCCATGAAGACGCTACCCTCGAGGGCGTATTCCAAACCCTTGGTTCCCGGGGCGCTTGCCGCAACGGTGGTGGCCAAGCCATGACGAGAGGCGAAGGGCTTGTCGCCGATGTTCATAAGCAGGAAGCAGCCGGTGCCGAAGGTGCTCTTGGCCTGACCTGCCTCGAAGCAGCACTGGCCGAAAAGGGCGCTCTGCTGATCGCCGGCAACGCCGCAGATGGGAGTAGAACCTGCGAACACCGAATGGGAGATGCTGCCGAAATCGCCCGAGGAAGGGCGCACCTCGGGCAGCATGCTCATGGGAATGCCGAAGAGATCGCACAGATAGGGGCTCCACTGGCCCTTATGTATGTCGAAGAGCATGGTGCGGCTGGCATTGGTGGGGTCGGTGGCATGCACCGCGCCCTTGGTGAGGTTCCAGATGAGCCACGTGTCTACCGTGCCCATGATCAGGTCCCCGGCCTCAGCCTTCTCCTGAGCACCGGGAACGTTGCGGAGGATCCAGGCAACCTTGCTGGCAGAGTAGTAGGCATCGGGAATGAGGCCCGTCATCTGGGTCACCTTCGCCGCCACCTCAGGGTCGCCGCAGATCTCTTCCACCAAATCAGCGGTACGACGGCACTGCCACACGATGGCGTTGTACACCGGCTTACCCGTATGGCGATCCCACACCACCACGGTCTCACGCTGGTTGGTGATGCCCACTGCCTGAATATCGGCCAGGGTGAGGCCATGGGATACCAGCAGTTCGGCGAAGACCTTCACCTGGGTGGAAAGGATGTCCGTGGGGTCATGCTCTACCCAGCCAGGCTGAGGGAAGTGCTGGGGGAACTCGCTCTGGGAGATTCCCACAATCTCACCGGCTCTGTTCACCAGAACCGCACGGGAGGAGGTGGTGCCCTGGTCGAGGGCTACAAGGTACTTTTCCATAGGGGCCTACCAATCAGGGATAACGGGTTACCTGAGGGAATCGTCGAAAAGTTGGGAATCATCGGAAGAGCGGCAGCCAAGCCCGCAAAGCACGGACCTTAGCGATGGTCCTCTATCCAATTAAGGACGTCGACGTACACCTTCTCCTTGCCGATCTCGTTCAGAATCTCATGGCGCATGCCGGGATACAAGATCATGCCCACTTCCCGCACGCCAGCCTTGCGGTACATCTTCACGGCGTCGATGACGCCCTTGCCGCAGTCGCCCACAGGGTCGGCGTCGCCAGCGATGAAGAGCATGGGCAGGTCAGCGGGGATGTGGCGAGCGTGCAACTTGGTGCACACCTCGGCCGTCAGATTGGTAAGGGAAGCGTATCCGCCCACGGAGAACATCTGGCCTGCCAGTGGGTCGGCGATGTAGGCATCTACCACCTCAGGGTCGGTAGAAAGCCAGTCGTAGTCGGTACGGGCGTTCTTGATAGCCTTGCTCATAGAGCCCATGACCATGTTGTCGAGGGCCTTCGAACGATAAGTGGGGTTGGTCTGACGTGCGATAAGGCGGCTGGCCACGTTGCCGGCGAGAGATGCGCCCACAGGCTGATTGCCCGTGCCGCAGACGATGACGCCAGCCATGCCGGCGGAATGCTCCTCGGCCATGCGGCGCACGATGAAGCTCCCCATAGAGTGGCCGAACAGGAAGAAGGGCACACCGGGGAAGGCGCCACGCAGCACCAGGCTGAAGTTGTAGGCGTCGGTGACCATGATGTCATCGCCGCCCTTCAGAGGAAGATGGCCCAGCTGGCTCTCGTCGGAAACGGACTTGCCGTGGCCAATGTGATCGGCGCCGCCCACCACATAGCCCTCGCGAGCCAGGGCGATAGCGAAGTTCTCGTAGCGCTCTACATGCTCGGCCATGCCGTGCACTACCTGCACGACGCCGCGAATCTCTCCCGCATCAGCAGGAGGGAACCAGATGAGAGTGCGCAAAATGGAATAGCCGTCAGTAGAAGCCAAATCGCCTTCGATACGGCCAACGCCGTCTTCAGACACAATGGAATAGTAGTCGCTCATGGTGCCTCTTCCCTAGAAAACGCTAACAGAAGCAGTATACGCCAAGGGCAACTGGGCCTACACTTGGCCCATGACTATATCCCACAATAAAACCGCTCCTGATGAAAAGGCCGCTTCGGCAGCCCGCCAGGAAACGTGCACTCAGACCATGGCGGCAGCCCGCCACGAGACGTGCGCCCAGACCATGGCGGCCTCCTGCGGCGAGTCGACCGCCCAGACCAGGGCCGCATCTCGCGCCAAGGCAACAACGCGCATCGCCTTCACCCTGGTCTTCCTCATAAACGTGCAATGCGCTCTGCAGTTCGTCTTCATCCCCGAGTCCTTCGCCGGGGCCTACGAGCTCTCCGGCGTTGCCGGCAAGGCTGCGGTGGCCGGCATGGGCGTCGCCTTCCTCATGTGGAACGCCACCTATCCCCCCTTCATCGCACGGCCCGATCGCTTCCAAATCTTAGGATGGGTCATCATCGCCCAACAGGTCATAGGACTCATCGGCGAGACGGCCATCCTGCTATCCCTGCCCGCTGGCCACGAGGTGCTCGCCGCCAGCATCCTGCGATTCATCTGTTTCGATGGAGGTGGCCTCGCCCTCATGGTGGCAGCCTTCACCTGGCTTATAATGTCCCAACCCAAGAAAACCACTGAACCCCTTTAACCCTTCACCCTTTAAGGAGAACAATGGCTGAATTCATCTACACCATGCACCAGGCCCGTAAGGCCCACGGCGACAAGGTGATCCTCGACGACGTGACCCTGGCCTTCTACCCAGGCGCAAAGATCGGCGTCGTCGGCCCTAACGGCATGGGCAAGTCGACCCTGCTGAAGATCATGGCAGGTATTGAAGAAGTCTCTAACGGCGAGGCTCGTCTGACCCCTGGCTACACCGTGGGCATCCTGCAGCAGGAGCCACCTCTCGATGAGGACAAGACCGTCATCGAAAACGTCCGTCAGGCCTTTGGCGACATCCTGGCCAAGATCGACCGCTTCAACCAGATCGGCGAGGAGATGGCCGATCCCGACGCCGACTTCGATGCCCTCATGGACGAGATGGGCAAGCTGCAGACCGAGATCGACGCTGCTGACGGCTGGGACCTGGACAGCCAGCTGACCCAGGCCATGGACGCCCTGCAGTGTCCCGACCCCGACATGCCCGTGAACGTGCTGTCCGGCGGCGAGCGCAGGCGCGTGGCTCTGTGCCGTCTGCTGCTTGAGGCTCCTGACCTGCTGCTTCTTGACGAGCCCACCAACCACCTCGATGCCGAGAGCGTGCTGTGGCTCGAGCAGTTCCTTTCCAAATATCCTGGCGCCGTTCTGGCCGTCACCCACGACCGCTACTTCCTCGACAACGTAGCCGAGTGGATCTGCGAGGTAGACCGCGGCTCCCTGTTCCCCTACAAAGGCAACTACTCTACCTACCTTGAGACCAAGGCCGCCCGTCTGGAATCCCAGGGCAAGCAGCAGGAGGCGCTGGCCAAGAAGATGCGTTCCGAGCTTGAATGGGTCCGCAGCTCCCCTAAGGCTCGTCAGGCAAAGAACAAGGCCCGTCTGGAGCGCTATGAGCAGATGGAAGCCGAGGCACGCAGCGCCAAGAAGCTCGACTTCACCGAGATTCAGATTCCCGTTGGCCCTCGCCTGGGCAGCAAGGTTCTCACCGCTGAGCACCTGCACAAGGAGTTCGACGGCCGCGTCCTCATCGACGACCTGTCCTTCGACCTGCCCCGCAACGGCATCGTGGGCGTTATCGGCCCTAACGGCGTTGGCAAGTCGACCCTGTTCAAGATGATCATGGGCCTTGAGCCCCTTTCCGGTGGCTCTCTGGAAGTTGGCGAGACCGTGAAGATCTCCTATGTCGACCAGAACCGCGAGGGCATCGACCCCGATAAGAAGCTGTGGGAAGTGGTATCCGACGGCCTTGACTACATGATGGTCGGCGAGACCGAGATTCCTTCTCGCGCCTACGTGGCAAGCTTCGGCTTTAAGGGCTCTGACCAGCAGAAGCCCGCAGGCGTGCTCTCCGGCGGCGAGCGCAACCGCCTGAACCTGGCCCTCACCCTGAAGCAAGGCGGCAACTTGCTGCTCCTTGACGAGCCCACCAACGACCTTGACACCGAGACCCTGGAAAGTCTGGAAGAGGCTCTGCTGCGCTTCCCCGGATGCAGCCTCATCACCAGCCACGACCGCTGGTTCCTCGACCGTATCGCCACTCACATCCTGGCTTGGGAGGGCACCGACGAGAACCCCGGCAACTGGTACTGGTTCGAGGGCAACTTTGACGACTACCAGAAGAACCGCGTCGCCCGCCTGGGCGCCGAGGCCGCAAAGCCCCACCGCGTGCACCGCAAGCTCACCAGGGACTAAGGAGTGGCGGACGCGGCTCCTCAGCCGCGATCAACTCCCAGTCACGGGCGCGCGTGCGGCGTTCGCCCCCGGTTCACCTGGCGCGCGTGCGGCGTTCGTCCCCGGTTCACCCGAAACCAACCCCGAGCAAAGCGCTGCATCAGCCGCGCACAACCCCGAGCAAAGCGAGGGTCCTTCCACATTGCTATGGAAGGACCCTCGTTGCGTATCAGGAGCAAAAGGCGCCTCAAAAGGAAAAACTACGCCGCAGGACGCGGAGGCATGTCGAGCACAATAACGCGGACACACAGCGAGCAAAATTACGCGGATACATAGCGAGCGAATCAACGCGGATACGCAGCAAACAATGCAAGCCCTGTACAAATAGACAATCAAAACTAGGAATCTGTCCGAATAACCGAAGTTAAAGGGAAATGACCCTAGGCCGACGCCTTCGAAGGGGTGCTATAATTATCGAGACTTATTCCTGATAGCAAAATACAGAGAGGGGATGCCATGGCACAGCGGAACACCAAGCAGCGCCAGATCGTGCTTGAAACGGTGACCCAGCATCATGGCCATCCCACCGCGGATCAGATCTATCAGGACGTGCAGGAGATAGACCCCCGTATCGGCCGAGGGACCGTCTATCGCAATCTGAACGTTTTGGACGGTCAGAACCTGGTTCGCCAGGTTCGGGTGCCCGACGCCAATCGCTTCGACTATCGCTGCGATCGGCACTACCACCTGATCTGCACCGAGTGCGGCAAGGTCGTTGATGCTCCCCTCGAGTATCAGCAGTCCTACGACGAGACCGTCGCCAAGCTCAGCGGGTTCAAGATCACCGAGCATCAAGCCCTGTTCGAGGGCATCTGTCCGGAATGTCAGAAGGCCCTCTCTCAGCAGTGAGAAATCAGGAACCGTGTAGATCGATAAACGAAAGGAAAGATCCCCATGGCAAACAAGTACGCAGGAACTCAGACCGAGAAGAACCTGATGGAAGCTTTCGCAGGTGAGTCTCAGGCACGCAATAAGTACACCTACTTCGCCTCCGTCGCTAAGAAGGAGGGCTATGAGCAGATTTCCTCCCTGTTCCTGAAGACCGCCGACAACGAGATGGCTCACGCCAAGATGTGGTTCAAGGAGCTCGAGGGCATCGGCGACACCCCTGCCAACCTGGCAGCTGCCGCTGAAGGCGAGAACTACGAGTGGACTGACATGTACGAGGGCTTCGCCAAGACCGCTGAGGAAGAGGGCTTCCCCGCACTGGCAGCTAAGTTCCGCATGGTTGGTGCCATCGAGAAGGCTCACGAGGAGCGCTATCGCGCCCTGCTGCACAACGTAGAGGCTCAGGAAGTCTTCGCCAAGAGCGAGGTTAAGGTATGGGAGTGCCGCAACTGCGGTCACATCGTCGTTGGCACCCAGGCTCCTGAGATCTGCCCCGTCTGCGCACATCCAAAGGCATTCTTCGAGGTTCGCGTCGAGAACTACTAAGCCGTCAAGGAATGGCTTGGTGCTAAAAGGTGGCTTGATGGGTCTAGATGGCCAAGCTGCTAACGGCGGCCTCGCCGCCTGAGTTGGACAAGCCGTTTGAAGCCGGTCGAGGCGACCTGAAGCCGGTCGAGGCGACCTGAAGCTGGTCGAGGCGACCTGAAGCTGGTCGAGGCGACCTGACAAACGCAAACAAATCGGTTGATCACGCTAGCAAACGTAGCCGAGCAAGATCTGAGGGACGCAAGCGCGAGCTTGCGTCCCTTTTTTCGTACGGGAAAGACCTGCGGTTAATGGCTTACGGATGGCGCGGACCGCCCTTATTGGATGAGCTCCGGGCCGAATCGGGCCCCGATTGGCGCGCAGGGCCCTTATTGGCAGAGCGAGGTCGGCGCCCGCCATCTTCTGAATGATTCTTATTAGTGCTCGGCGTATCTGATTGGGCAGATACGCCGCACTTTAATATGAAATGGGTATTTACTCGCACCCCGTCTCGCATGGCGAGGCGGGGTGCTGCCATTCTGCCAATCCAATAGGCGGGGTGGTTGCCAGATGCCCCCGATCTCCCCCGATCGGGAATCCAATAGGCGGGATTCGAGCCAGGGCCCTTCCATTAGGGCATGGGCGAGCCGGGGGTCCTGCCACCAAGCGGGGTTCGAACCAGGGGTCCTGCCGCCAAGCGGGGTTCGAGCCAGGGCGATCGGGCCTCGGGACCGCCCGTCCCGCCCTCGATC
>JAQXVU010000013.1 GCA_029225085.1 Eggerthellales bacterium
GATCGAGGGCGGGACGGGCGGTCCCGAGGCCCGATCGCCCTGGCTCGAACCCCGCTTGGCGGCAGGACCCCTGGTTCGAACCCCGCTTGGTGGCAGGACCCCCGGCTCGCCCATGCCCTAATGGAAGGGCCCTGGCTCGAACCCCGCCTATTGGATTCCCGATCGGGGGAGATCGGGGGCATCTGGCAACCACCCCGCTTGATGGATTGGCAGAATGGCAGCACCCCGCCTCGCCATGCGAGACGGGGTGCGAGTAAATGCCCATTTCGTACAAAAGTACGGCGTATCTGCCCAAGCAGATACGCCGAGCCCTACTAAGAGCCCTTCAAAAGATGGCGGGCGCGGACCTCGCTCTGCCAATAAGGGCCCTGCTTGCCAATCGGGGCCCGATTCGGCTCAGAGCCCATCCAATAAGGGCGGGTCCGCGCCACTCTCATTCCATTTACGAGGGTGCGATCCACGTGCGCGCCGTTAGCGCGGGTGCGAGCCATCCGCACGCCATTAGCGCGGGTGCGAGCCGTCCGCATGTCGCCACAAAACACAAAGGAAGCGCCCCGCAAAGTGACTTTTCACTCGCAGGACGCTCCCTTACTAATATATGTAGCCTTCAGCTGCGCACGACCGCAGCTCGCAGCCTCATCAGCCTGAAGTCTCAACCGCTGCCAAGCGCCTCAAACACGCCCAACTGCGCACGGCCGCAGCTCGCGGTCACAGCGGCCTGAAACCTCGGCTGCGTTTAGCCGCGGACCTCGGCACCGGTAGAGCCGCAGACCTTCTTCACCAGCTTGGCGTGAGCCTTCTCTACCTCCTCACCGGTAAGGGTGCGATCGGCTGCACGATAGGTCAGGTTATAGGCCATAGACTTCTTGCCAGCACCCAGACGCTGCTCGTCGCGATACACGTCGAAGAGCTCGGCGCCCTCAAGGAGCTTGCCGCCAGCAGACTTCATGCGCTGCATCAGGGTCTCATGGGTAACCTTCTCATCTACCACGAAGGCAACGTCAATCTTCACGGCAGGATAAGTGGCAACGTCTACGTAATCGCGGGCAGGACGTGCGCTGTTCACCATAGCCTCAACATCAAGCTCGAAGGCAACCACGGTGCCATCGATATCGTAGTCGGCAACAGCCAGAGGGTGAATCTCGCCCACCCAGCCAATCAGGGTGCCGCCAGAGTACATCTCGGCGCCACGGCCAGGCTGCAGATGGGTGTAGACCTCAGGATCGGTAGCCTTGAAGTGCACCTTCGCGAAGGCCAGCTCACGAGCAATGCTTTCCAGAACGCCCTTGCCATCGAAGAAGTCGAAGCCAGCAGGCTCAACGTTCCAACCCTTCTGGGTCATAGCGCCGCACAGAACGCCGGCGACCTTCTGACGCTCACGAGGAAGCTGCTTGCCCTCATGGCCGTAGAACACGTTGCCGATCTCGTACAGCTGAATGTTCTGCACGCCGTGAGCCTGGTTATAGGACACACCGCGAAGCAGACCAGGGATGATGCTCTGACGCATGACGGACTGATCGGCATTCAGAGGGTTGATGAGCTGAACGGCCTCGCCAATGCCCTCCTTGTTCATGCGCAGGGTATCTACGTCCTCGGGGTGAGCGAAGGAATAGGTCATGGTCTCGTTCAGGCCGCAAGCCTGCAGAGTTCCATGCAAGGTGGAAACAACCTTCTCGGCCTCGGAACGCAGACCGATGCGTCCGCGACCGCCAGGCAGCGTGGGCTCGAACTTCTCCATGCCGTACAGGCGCAGGACCTCCTCGTACAGATCGATCTCGCGCTCCAGATCAGGACGGAAGGTTGGGGGAACCACGGTGTATACCTGGGCACCACCGTCGGCCACAGCCTGAGCCATAACGCCGTTGCGGTCTACGAAGCCGGTGGTGCCGTCACCCTCGGCCTCGGTAACCTGGCAGCCCAGACGAACCAGGATGTCTACCACGTCCTCGCGAGGAACCACAGCGCCCATCATGCCGCAGAAGCGAGGATAGCGGAACTGCAGAGGAGCCACCTCAGTCTTCACAGGCCACTGATCGACGGTGCCCTTGCACACGGTGCCGCCGCAGATCTCGGCAATCAGGGCCGCAGCGAAGTCGGTGTTGCGCTGAATGGTAGCGGCATCTACCTTGCGCTCGTAGCGCATGGAGCTCTCAGAAATCAGGCCCAGGTTGCGGCTGGTGCGGCTGGTGTGAGCGCTCGAGAAGGTCGCGGCCTCAAGCAGCACGTTCACGGTGGTCTCGGTCACTTCGGAATCGAGGCCGCCCATAACGCCAGCCAGGGCAACGGCGCGCTTTGGCGTCGCGATAACGGTCATGTCGCTAGTGAGCTTGCGGTCCTCACCATCGAGGGTGGTGAACTCCTCCCCGTCCTCAGCAGGACGAACGATGATGTGGGCCTTGCCGTCTTCCAGATCGAGGTTATCGAAGTCGAAGGCGTGCAGAGGCTGACCCAGCAGGAACAGGATGTAGTTGGTGATGTCTACCACGTTGTTGATGGAACGGGCGCCGGCAGCGGAGATGCGCTCTACCAGCCAGTCAGGAGAAGGACCGACCTTCACGTCCTTAATGACGCGCGCGGTGTAGCGAGGGCAGCGCTCCTCATCGGCGATGGTCACGTCAACGTAGTTCTCTACCGCATCACCAGCCTCAGTGAGCTCAGGGATGGGGAAGGTCACGTCGTTGCGGTACATGGCGCCCACCTCGCGAGCCATGCCTTCCATAGACAGGCAGTCAGGGCGGTTAGGGGTGATCTCGAGGTCGAGAACGGTGTCGGAGAGCTTTGCGTACTCAGCGAAGGGCATGCCGATAGGAGCATCGGGAGGCAGAATCATGATGCCGTCATGGTTATTGCCCAGGCCCAGCTCGCGCTCGGAGCAGTTCATGCCGTTGGAAACCACGCCGCGGAGCTTCGACTTCTTAATCTTGAAGTCACCGAACTCGGCGCCTACCAGAGCGGTGACGATGTGGTCGCCGGCCTCGAAGTTCTGAGCGCCGCAGACAATCTGCAGAGGCTCAGGGTTGCCGTCAGCATCGACGTTGTACTTGCCCACGTTCACCTTGGTGACCCACATGTGGTCGGAATCGGGGTGAGGAGCCTTCTCGACGATCTGGGCGGTAACCACGTTGTCGTAGGTTGCACCAACAGCATCGACGCCTTCTACACCAGTACCGGTAAGGTCGAGCTTATCGCAGAAGGCCTGCGTGTCCGTAGGGAAGTCTACGTACTCGCGAAGCCACTTCAAAGATACTTTCATCAGTCAGCCTCCTTCTTAGAACTGACGCAGGAAGCGCATGTCGCCGGAGAGGAGCATGCGCAGATCGGGAACGTTGTACTTCAGGCAGGCAATGCGCTCGACGCCCATGCCGAAGGCGAAACCGGAGTAGCGCTCGGCATCGATGCCGGCATAGGCCAGCACGTTGGGGTCGACCATGCCGCAGCCCAGAACCTCTACCCAACCGGTGCCCTTGCAGAAACGGCAGCCCTCGCCGTGGCAGATGCCGCAGGACACGTCTACCTCAGCGGAAGGCTCGGTGAAGGGGAAGTAATGGGGACGGAAGCGGGTCTCGCGGTCCTGACCGAAGATCTGCTTGCAGACGTAGTCGAGGGTGCCCTTCAGGTCGGCGAAGGTGATGCCCTCGTCTACCACCAGGCCCTCGATCTGGTTGAACTGAGGCAGGTGGCTGGGGTCGGCCACGTCGCGACGGTACACCTTACCAGGGGCGATCATGTAGATAGGAGGCTTGCGGTTCTCCATGACGTGAGCCTGCACGCCAGAGGTCTGGGTGCGCAGCAGCACGTCGGACTCACCGCGAACAGCGGACTCAGCGCCGGAACGGTCGATGACGTAGAAGGTGTCCTGCATGCCGCGGGCGGGATGGTCGGCAGGGGTGTTCAGGGCCTCGAAGTTGTAGTAGTCGGTCTCCACCTCGGTGCCGGACTCCACCGTGTAGCCAATACCGTGGAAGATCTCGGAGATCTCATCGATGATGCCGCTGATGAGATGGCGGGTGCCCATCTGCTGAGCACGGCCAGGCAGGGTGATGTCGACGGCGCCAGCCTGCATCTTGGCCTCGAGCTCGGAGGCTGCCAGGGTGGCCTTGCGGCTCTCGAGGGCGGATTCAACCTCCTGCTTAATGACGTTCAGGGTCTTGCCCACCTCAGCGCGATCCTCCTTGGGGATAGACCCCATAGAGCGCAGATAGCCGGTGAGCTGGCCATTCTTGCCAAGGACGCCGATGCGGACCTGCTCGAGGCCCTCAGAATCGGCCGCCTGGCTGATCGCCTGCAGGGTTGCAGAGCGAAGCTCGACGAGTTCGTCTTGAATACTCATGGCATTCCTTTCTGAAATAAAAAATCCTCCCGCCTTGCAGAAGGGAAGTTCGGCCCTTCATCCAAGGACGGGAGGATCACTCTCGCGGTACCACCTCGGTTGGCTGCGCCACCCGAAGCTGTTTGGGACATGCCCGACTCCGAGCGGTTTCACCCACTCTTGAGCTCTGTCACGGGAGCACCCGGCCCCGCCTACAAGCATCTGAAAGCGCCATCTGCGGCAAGGGTCGCCCATATGAGCAAGCCCGCAAAGCAGAGGCACCTGCCGAAACCTTCAGCAAGGCAGCTGATAGAGGGAATCACCGCGCGCATTCCTATCGTCCTTCCAGCCAGGGGACGACTCTCTGTGAGGTCCGCATTGCGCGATGCTGTCTCCGTCATCGCCATTAACTGCGTCATTATAACGCAATCGGCGCGAAATGCCGCCTTCTTAGCCCGCTTTGTGAGAAATGGAAGGCAAGCGTCCCCTCCCCTGGCATCCGTGGTACCCTGAGGGAGGTTCGACCGCATAAATTCGGAAATACTGCCAGGTCGTAGGAGGAATCATGCAGCAGCTTCATCTTGACCTTTCCCAAAGCGCCACCCGCGCAACCATCCTCTCCCAGCTCCTTAGTGCCATGACCGACGATCAGCGCGCCTGCTACGACGAGGCAATTGCCAAGCTCTCTGTGCCCGACGAGCACCATCACCATCTCTCCGATGTGCTCATGGCCATCGAGTCCCTGAACGCCGATGAGCAGGTTAAGCTCGATATGAAGGGGGTCTACCGCATCTTGGCCGAAGCTGAGGCCGCCGTGCATGAGGTCCCTGTGGAAGAAATTCACTTTCACGAGGTAGGAAACGGCTCCGGCATCCTGAACGCCGCCAAGATCTGCACCGCCTTCTGGGTTCTCTCCCCTCACCAGGTCACCTGCACCCCTGTGCAGACCGGCTGTGGAACCATCGAGTGCGCTCATGGCACCCTGCCCATTCCCGCGCCGGCCACGAAGGCAATCCTAGACAATGGCATTCCCCTGCAAGAGCAGACCCTTGAAGGCGAGCTCTGCACGCCCACCAGCGCCGCCATCATCTCCCACTTCGTCACCGAATTCAGCGAGTAGCTGCCGCCCACAACCCGCACACAACAAGGCCTCCCAACTGGGAGGCCTCCGTTTCTCAGGCGGGGACAGCTCTTGTCCGCCACCCTGCGTTTTTCTCGTTGCCCTGGGCTTCGACCCTTGCGCCCTTCGCTTCTTACGCCCTTCGCTTCTTATGCCTTGGGCTTCTTGTGGCCCTTGGTCTTGCGAGCCTTGATGATGTAGAACTCCCGCTGATACTTGCGCTTAAAGAGCTGCATGCCCACGAAGTCTACCAGCCACAGAATGGCCATGGTTGCCAGGCAGCTGCCGAACAGCCAAGCCAGCTGCTCCCGGCCATCGCCGATGGCATACAGGGTGAAGACGCCGAAGATGATGGTTCCCACCGCGCACAGCCACCAGAAAACCTTCAGGGTGATCTCCTTGGCCTTCTCGGCGCCTTGGGTGGTGAACACAATGATGAAGAGCACGATAGCAACCGCGATCAGAGCCACCACCAGGGGCAGAATCCTATATAGGGACATGATGAAAACGGGCATGCGCCTCTCCTATCTTCAAACGTGTCCCCATCATAACATTGGTTTTATCTTCAGGCAGGTCAGAGCCCATTTCCCACGAATCCGACACGGGTATCTCCCTTGTGTAAATCTATACCAGGCGCACTTAGATTATTTATTTCCAATAATGAAGAAATTGTGTAGGATTTTCCGTGACCTGGGGTTTTAGCAGTCTCGGGTTGTAAGTGCCAATCTGCCGTGGTATACCTTCAACTGTAAGAAAACACGAGACGCAAACAGCACATACGCAACGAGACAAAGGAGACTGATCATGCTCGTACCTTCCAGCAACTATCGCACCATCCGCACTATGATGACCGACCCCTTCGATGTATTCGACAACATGGCTCCTCGTCAGAGCATGCCAGCCCTCATGAAGACCGATGTTGTAGAAACCCAGAAGGGCTTCGAGCTCACCATCGACCTCCCCGGCATCAAGAAGGAGGACGTCACCATCGAGCTCTCCGAGGGCTACCTCGAGATCTCCGCTTCCACCTCTTCTGACAAGAGCGAGAAGTCCGAGGACGGCAAGGTCCTCCGCCAGGAGCGCTTCAGCGGTCATTGCAGCCGCAAGTTCTATGTTGGCGAGGAGATCAACGAGGACAAGATCACCGCTAAGTTCGAGAACGGCGTTCTGAACATCACCCTCCCCAAGAAGGAGGCTCAGCCCGAAATCGAGGAGAAGCGCACCATCATGATCGAGGGCTAACCCCTCACCCTACCTTTCCGGCGGGCGGTTTCCCAATCGCCCGCCCTCTCCTTTACCGATTCCTTCCGATCCCTTTTCTACCAACCTCCGCCAAGGCGATATCTCCCTTTCTCGGCTGTCACCTTGGCCTTCTAGCGGGCATCGTCTTCCCTTCCCTTCCCTACAGTTTCCCGAGGCGATGCCGCACCGAGAGCCCCCGCAGGCAGATGCGGGGGCTCTTTCCGTTATCCTAGGAGAAGCAAGCCGCCACGAACCAGGAGGAACCATGGGCGACATCATGAGCTATCTGCAGACCGAGTTCGCCACCTTCGAGGAGAAGCCCTTCAACCCCGTCGATTCTCTGATCCTCTCCCAGTTCTGCATGGTCCGTATGGAAGGAATCGCCCCGGCTTTCAAGGAGCAGAGCGCCCTGAACGAGATTCAGCGCGCCTTAGGCGGGGTGCAGATCACTCTCGAAAGCCTTGCCGCCAAGCTCAGCCGAACCCTTGCGCCAGGCAGGGGCATCCACTTCACCGACGCCCTTCGCGCCGAGCACTTCAGCACCATGTTCGTGGGCCTGGTGCCCGACAAGGTGAAGAACCTCACCTTCGCCCTCGCCGCCAGCCCACGCTTCCGCCAAGTGACCATCTCCGAATGCGCCTCGGTCTTCGACGAGGACCAGGTGACCCAGTTCTCCGCCCTGACCTTCACCTATAAGGACCAGTTCGCCTACGTGGGCTTTCAGGGAACCGACAGCTCCTTCACCGGTTGGCGTGAGGACTTCAACATGGCCTACCTGCACCAGATTCCCGCCCAGGCCCAAGCTCTGAAATATCTGGAAAGCGTGGCGAATCGCACTCCCGACACTCTGTATGTGGGCGGCCACTCGAAGGGAGGAAACCTGGCAGCCTATGCGGCGGCAAAGGCTTCCGACCAGGTAAAGGATCGCATTGTCCGAGTCTTCAGCCACGATGGCCCAGGTCTGCGAGAGGGCATCATCTCCCCTGCGGAGCGCACATGGCTCAATGGCGCCCTGCACAAGACCGTGCCCCAGGACTCCCTCATCGGCATGTTGCTTGAATCCTCCGACAATTACCATGTCATAGAGTCCCGGGCCAAGGGCATCGATCAGCACGACCCCTTCAGCTGGGTGGTAGAAGGAGACAACTTCGAGTACCTGAACCAACTGACTCCCCAGGCCGCCTACGCCAGCCAGATCATCTCGTCCTGGCTGGCCCGTTACGACGAGCGCCAGACGAAGACCCTGGTAGACGCCCTCTTCGATTGTATGGAAGCCACGGGGGCGGAGAGCTTCTCGGAGCTCATCTCCGGCAGCCCCAAGACCTTGTCCTACCTGAAGAACGCCGCGGCCAATGCCGACGAGGAGGACAAGGAGGTCATCATCGACGCCCTGCAGACCTTAAGCAAGATAGCGCTGAAGACCGTCCTGGGACGCGAGTAAGGGCAGGCGCAATACGGCGAAAGCGATAGCGCGTAGCAAAACGGGGAGGGCGCCGAAGCGCCCTCCCCGTTTCTTTTCATCTGTTCGCGCAGCTTCGCTGCGCATCGCTCTCGCCCGCGCAGCTTCGCTGCGCTTCCAACGCGCACCCTTACAGGGTGCCGCGCTTCACCGCGTGCACCTTGCGGGAATGAGTGGGCTCACGGAAGTCGAAGGCAGGCTGGCAATCCGCCACCTGGGACTTAGCCGTGCGCTTCTCTACCTTCACGATGTTCCAGGACAGAGCGTCCTTGCCGAAGAGCTCGAGCATGCGAAAACGAGCATCCTGCAGGTTCATCTTGCTGTTCATCTTGTGCTCGGACTCGAACTCGAAGATGCCAGACTGAGGATCCCCCGATACCGGGGACTGATAATGAGCGATATAGGTTATTGCCGTCATGCCGCACCTCTACTGAGCCGAACGAGCCGCAGCGCGCTCCTGGTCCTTCTGGGCCAGACGCTCCTTAGGGACAACCTTGGTCATGATGGTGCCCGAGGAGATCACATCGCCCTCCTCGTCGAGGGCGGCCACCTCCCAGTACTGCTTGCGACCGATGCCGTTAGAGGAAGGCTCTTCCTTCACGAACTGAGCGTAGCCCGTCATGATGCCGTTCTTGGCAGGCTTGCGATGGCGAACATGCACATCGACACCGAACGCGGCCTCGGTCTGCATGTCGTGACGGAACTCGGAGGCGCGAGAGGCCAGGGATTCAAGGAAGCTGATGGTGGCCCCGCCGTGCACGAAGCCCCAGGGCTGCCATTTCTCAGGACCAAGCGGCATAGTGCCCTCGGTCCTCTCAGGACCTTCCAGCGTGAATTCCACACCAAGGCTCTTGCAGAAACCGCCCTTGTCTACGTCCTCGACCTTCACCTATTCGCTCCCTTCCAGAGAAAAGCTCCTATAGAAACACGTGGTAGCCCCCGTGTGGCAGGCTGGTCCCGCTGGCTCAACAAGGGCCAGCAAGCAGTCTGCATCGCAATCATAGCGCAGCTCTACCAACTTCTGCACGTTGCCGCTCTCCTCGCCCTTATGCCAGAGCTTGTTGCGGCTCCTGCTGAAGAACCAGGTGGTCTTCTGCTGCAGGGTCAGGGTCAGGCTCTCCTGGTTCATCCAGGCCAGCATGAGCACCTCGCGGGTATGCACGTCCTGTACGATGCAGGAAATGAGGCCCGCGTCGTTATAGGTCAGCTCGTCTACGGAGAGATCTGCGGTTTCAGAAACAGCCATGGTGTCCTCCTACAGCCTGACGGGAATGCCCTGGGAACGCAGGTACTCTTTCACCTCGCGCACCGTGTAGGTTCCGAAGTGAAAGACGCTGGCCGCCAGCACCGCATCGGCCTCGCCCTCGATGATGCCCTCGGCGAAGTGCTCGAGGGTGCCCACGCCACCGGAAGCGATGACGGGGATGTTCACCGCACGGGATACCGCACGGGTCAGAGCCAGGTCGAAGCCATCGCAGGATCCGTCCCTATCCATAGAGGTCAGCAGAATCTCGCCAGCGCCACGACGGGCAGCCTCAGCCGCCCATTCCACCGCGTCGAGACCGGTGTTCTTGCGGCCGCCGGCTACGTAGACCTCCCACTTGTTGGGATTGCCGGGAACCTGCTTGGCATCGATGGCGCAGAGGATGGCCTGAGTGCCGAAAGCGGCAGCGGCCTCGGTGATGATAGCGGGGTTAGCTACTGCGGCAGAATTGATGGAAACCTTGTCGGCGCCTGCAGCGATCATGGTGCGAATGTCGGCCACGGAGCGGAAGCCGCCGCCTACGCAGTAGGGCAGATGCAGCTCCTCGGAGGCGCGGGAGGCCATGGCCACCGTGGTGGCGCGGCCCTCATGGGTGGCGGTGATATCAAGGAACACCACCTCGTCGGCCTTCTGGGCGTCGTACTTCTGAGCCAGCTCGATGGGGTCGCCGGCATCCCTGAGGTTCACGAAGTTCACGCCCTTAACCACACGGCCGTCCTTCACGTCCATGCAGGGGATTACGCGCTTGGTCAGCATGCTACTCCCCTTCCACCGTGATGTTCAGAGCGGGACCACAGGGAGCATCGGCAATGCGGGCGGCCAGAGCGGCGCGGGTTGCCTCCTTGCACAGGGCGCAAGCCTCAGCCACGTTCAAGGCTCCCTCGTACACTGCGCGACCGGCGATGATGCCGTCGATGCTGTCAGCCACGGGGGCCAGGGCCTCGATATCAGCCAGGCCGGCGACGCCGCCGGAAGCGGTGACGGGATGGCCGAAGACCTCCGCCATGATGCGATAGGCCTCAGGGTCGAGGCCGGTCTGCATGCCGTCACGGCTGATGTCGGTGTACACCATATGGCGATAGCCCAAGGCATCGACCTTGCGGGCCAGGTCATGGGCGGAGATGCCGCTGCCCTTCTCCCATCCGGAGATGGCCACCTCGCCGTCGCGGGCATCGATGCCGGCGCTCAGAAGATCGCCGAAGGTCTCGATGGCCTCCTGGGCGAACTCGGGGTCCTTCACCAGAGCGGTGCCCAGCACGATGCGGGATACGCCTGCATCAGCCAGACGCTTGATGGTCTCGATAGAGCGGATGCCACCGCCAACTTCCACCTTCAGAAGGGTCTTACGCATGATGCCCTCGATGACGGCGATGTTGTCGGGGTTGCCACTGCGGGCACCGTCAAGGTCGACCACGTGCAGCCAATCGGCGCCCTGCTCCTCGAAGATCTGAGCCTGAGCTACGGGGTCATCGTTGTATACGGTGACGGCGTTGTAATCGCCCTTGGCCAGGCGCACGGCCTTTCCGCCAAGAATGTCTACAGCTGGAAGAAGGTGCATAGTCTGTTATTCCTCATCTGCTCCGAGGAGGGCTGCGATGTCCTCCTCATCGTCGGTATCGTCCTCATTGCGAACCTGCTCTACGATGGCCAGGAAGTTCCTCAGGAGCTTCGCGCCGGCATCCGAGCTCTTCTCCGGGTGGAACTGCACGCCGAAGACGCGGTCGGAAGGGGCCACCACGCAGGGGAAGGTGATGCTGTGGGTGGTAGTCGCCACGGTGTAGGGGCTGTCTGCGCCTACGTAGCTGTGGGTGAAGTAGAAGTACTCCCCGGGCTCAATGCCGTCGAGCAGCGGGCAACCAGGCTCGAACTCGATGGAATTCCAGCCTACGTGGGGAATCTTGTACAGGTTGCCTTCCCCATCGGTGGCGGGAAGCTTGCGGGCTACGCCGGGAACGGCTCCGATGCCGTCGATGGGATGGTCGGCGTCAGGGGCGCCTTCCTCACCGCCCTCGTACAGCAGATGCTCACCGAGGCAGATGCCCAGGAAGGGCTTGCCCTCGATGATGGCCTGGCGCACGGCGGCCATCTGGCCGGACTCCTCCATAGAGGCAGCGGCATCGGCGAAGGCTCCCACGCCGGGAAGCACCACGGCCTCGGCCTCGGCGATGACAGCAGGATCATCGGTGATGACGGCATCAGCGCCGGCATCGATGAGACCGCGCTGCACGCTGCGGAGGTTTCCCTTGCAATAGTCTACGACTGCGATCATCTACAGGGCACCTTTCGTGCTGGGGATGGTATCGGCAATGCGGGGATCGATGGCCACCGCCTCCTTGCAGGCACGGGCCACCGCCTTAAAGGCCGCTTCAAGAATGTGATGGGAGTTGCCGCCCGCGATCTGGCGCAGGTGCAGGGTCATGCCGGCGTTGGTTGCCAGGGCGATGAAGAACTCCCAGCCCAGCTCCGTGTCGAAGGTTCCCACCTGCTGGGTGGGAAGGGAGAGCTCACCATGGCATTGACCGCGACCGGAGAAGTCGACAGCGGCCATGACCAGGGTTTCATCCATGGGAAGGAAGCTGGAGCCATAGCGGGTAATGCCCCGCTTGTCGCCCAGAGCCTGAGCCAGAGCCTGGCCCAAGACGATGCCGCAGTCTTCCACGGTGTGATGAGCGTCAACTTCCACATCGCCTTTGCAGTGCACCGTCAGATCGAAGAGACCATGACGGCCGAAGGCGTCGAGCATGTGGTCGAAGAAGGGCACGCCAGTGCAAATGTCGGTGACGCCGGTGCCATCAAGGTTCAGGCTCACCTGAATGTCCGTCTCCTTCGTGGTACGGGACAGGCTCGCCACACGATCAGAAGCCATCGCCGAACCTCCTCTCCTTTAGGACCGCCTGAATGGCGCTAATGAGCTTTTCGTTCTCCTCGGGGGTTCCCACGGAGATGCGCAGGCAGTTCTCGAGGCCAGCGCTGTGAGAGAAGTCCCTAACCAGGACTCCGCGCTTATACAGGCCCTCCCACATCTCATGGGCGTCGTCGACCCTCACCAGGATGAAGTTGGAATCGGACGGGAACACCGTCAGCTCCTCCATCTCGCTGAGGCGGCCGAACAGGTAGTCACGGCCGTCAATGATGTCGGCGATGTCGTTCGAGAAGCGCGCGCGGTTCTCGAAGACGGTGAGGCCAACCATCTGGGAGATGGCGTCTACCGAGTAGGGCTGGCGCACCTTGATGAACTCGCGGATCACGTCCTCGTGGGCCAGGATGTAGCCCAGGCGCACGCCAGCGAGGGCGAAGGCCTTCGAGAAGGTGCGCAGGAGCACCAGATTCTTGTGCATGGCCAGGTAGGGACGCATAGTGGTGCGGCTGAACTCGCCATAGGCCTCGTCTACCATGACCAGGGCGTCGGTAGAGGAGAGCAAGGTGGAAATGAAGCCCTCGTCCGCCAGCTGACCGGTGGGGTTGTTGGGACTGGTGATGATGATGTAGTCGATGTCGCCCTGAGCCACGCGCTCGAGCACGGCCTCCTGGTCGATGCTGAAGTCCTCCTTGCGGGGGATGTTCACCACCTCAGTGCCAGTGAGCAGGGCATTGTTCTCATAGACGCTAAACGTAGGGGGAACGTTCAGGAACTTGCGTCCTGGTCCGCCCCATGCCAAGGCGAAGTTAAACAGCAGCTCGTCGCCACCGTTGCCGATGAGGATGTTCTCCTTCTCGAGGCCGTTGGCGTTGGCGATGGCCGTACGCAGCTTGTTGGCCAAAGGATCAGGGTAGCGATTGAACTGCAAGCTCTTCATGCGCTTGCGGATCTGAATCTGAATGTCCTCATCGATGTTGCTAGGATTCTCGTTAGCCGACATCATGCACTCGGCGGGGAGATACTTAGGATCGTAGGGCTCCAACCCCTCTAGGCGCCCGTTGGGTTTTCTGTATGTCTGCACGTCTACTTCCTCTAATCGAATCCCGATATACCGCAGCTAGGATTCTTATACCTGACGAATGTGTACCGCCGATGAACGCCGGCGGCACAACACCATAAATGCGGATTATGTTCAGCTGCACGCAAGCTGTGCTAGTTACTGCTGGGCAGCGCGATAGTCTTCCATGCGAATCTCGACGCTGCGACGATGAGCCCACAAGCCCTCGTGAGCGGCGATCTTCATGACCATGTCGCCATCGGTCATGAGGCTTTCAGGGGTGTACTGAATGACGCTAGAACGCTTCAGGAACATATCGGTGGAAAGAGGGCTCGAGAAGCGTGCGGTGCCACCGGTGGGCAGGGTGTGGTTAGGACCGGCAACGTAATCGCCCACAGCCTCAGGCGTCCACTCGCCCATGAAGATAGCGCCCGCATGGCGGATAGCGCCCAACAGGCTGGCGGGGTTGTCGACGTGCAGCTCCAGGTGCTCAGGAGCGATGACGTTCACCACGCTGATGGCGGTAGGCATGTCGGGGCACACCACAACCAGGCCCTTGTCGTTCAG
The DNA here is from genome assembly GCA_029225085.1 of Eggerthellales bacterium. Lineage (GTDB taxonomy): Bacteria > Actinomycetota > Coriobacteriia > Coriobacteriales > Eggerthellaceae > JAQXVU01. Next base: position 13,879 of record JAQXVU010000013.1, read on the forward strand.
AGAGGCCGTGGTGATCTCGGCGCGGGTGGAATCCTTCATGTGCTCGGCGATGGCGGCTTCCACGGCCTGGGCGTACTCGGTGCTGAAGGTCACCAGGTAGCAGGCGGCCAGAGGGTCGTGCTCAGCCTGAGCCATGAGGTCGATGGCCACGTGACGAGGATCGGCCTTCTCATCGGCCACAACGCAGACCTCGGAGGGACCTGCGATCATATCGATGCCCACATCGCCGGAGACCAGGCGCTTAGCGGCAGCTACGAAGGCGTTGCCGGGACCGGTGATCTTGTCGACCTTCTTAATGCTCTCGGTGCCGTATGCCAGAGCGGCGATGGCCTGAGCGCCGCCAACGGAGTAGATCTCCGTGACACCGCCGATGATGCAGGCCTCAACGATAGCGGGATCGAGGGAGCCATCCTTGGTGGGAGGGGTCACGCAAACGATGCGAGGCACGCCAGCCACCGAAGCGGGAATGGCGTTCATGAGCACGGAGGAAGGATACAGGGCGCGGCCGCCGGGAACGTAGATGCCCGCAGCGTCTACAGGCTGCACCTTAGCACCTACCAGAGCGCCGTCCTCGCGGACGTTGAACCAGCTCTTCTCCATCTGGCGCTGGTGGAAGTCGCGAATCTGAGCGGCAGCACCCTGCAGGGCCTCGCGCAACTCAGGGGCGACCTTGGCACGAGCAGCGTCAATGGCCTCCTGAGAGACGCGGAAGTCCTGAATCTCGACGCCGTCGAACTTGGCGGTGTACTCGCGCAGGGCCTCATCGCCACGGGTGCGAACGGCCTCGATGATGTCAGTTGCTGCGGTAAGGGCGGCGGCGTTGAAGGCGCCGGTGCGGTTGAGCTGCTCCTCCTGGAACACGTCGCCGGGGTTCATCTGAATGTAACGCATAGTTAGCGCTCCTTTACGTTCTGGGCCATTGCCTCGGCCAGCTTGGAAATGCGCTCATCGGTACGGAAGGCGCAGGTGTTTGCGAAGAATCGGGCGGTAGAAGCCAGCACGTCATCGACGATGCGCAGGTTGTTCTCCCGCAGGGTGGTGCCCGTGGCGGTGATGTCGACGATGCGCTCCGACAGGCCGATCAGGGGACCCAGCTCGATATTGCCGTGCAGCTGCACGATCTCTACCTGCTGGCCCAGCTTGTCGTAGTAGGCCTTGGTGATGCGTGGGTACTTGGTGGCAACGCGAATGCTGCCCAGGCGCCAGTAGCGGTCCTCTACCTGCTCGGTGGCGCCCTCTGGCTCTGCCACCACGAAGCGGCAGGCGCCGAACTGCAGGTCTACCAGCTCTACCACGTCGAGATTGGCCTCTACCAGGGAGTCCTTGCCGCAGATGCCGCAGTCGGCACCGCCAAGAGCCACGAAGGCGGGGGCGTCCTGGGCGCGAACGATGATGAACTCCACGCCAGGGTTCTTGATCATCAGCAGACGGCCAGGGTTCTCGAGACCCGTGGTATCGAGGCCGGCGGCCTGCAGGCAAGCGATGGCGTCACCGTTCAGGCTGCCCTTGGGAACGGCGATGCGCAGGGGACGCTCCCCCTCCCGCTGGTTCTGACGCTCTACGGCGGACATGACGCGCTCAAGGTAGAAGGCGAAGCCAGCGGCAGGACGGGGCTTGCCGTAGGCGGCCAGCACGTTGTCATAGCGACCGCCGGAACCCAGAGGGGTGCCCAGCTCAGGGGAGTACACCTCGAAGAGCACGCCGGTGTAGTAGTCGAAGGAGCTGATGACGGAGAAGTCTACCAGCAGGCAATCGGCCAAGCCCCGCTCCTGCAAGGCGCTGAAGGTGGTGGCCAACGCGTTCAGACCGAAGGCGCAGCCCAGAGGGCCCACCAGAGCGCGCACCGCCTCAATGGCTTCAGCGCCGCCCCGCAAGCGGGGAAGCTGGCGGATGGCGTCGGCGTAGGCGGCGGGGATATCCTCGCGAGCGCAGAGCTCGTCGAGGGCCACGAAGTTAGACTCGTGGAAGGCGTCGCGGACCTGGGCCTTCCACTGGGCGTCATCGGTGGCGCCGTTCAGCAGATCATCGAGAACGCGCACGGTGCCCAGGGACACGGTGAAGTCGCGCAGGCCGCAGAGGGTCAGGGCTTCCACCATGAGGCCGATGAGCTCGGCGTCGGCGGCAGCACCCTCCTCACCGATGCACTCCAGACCGATCTGGGTGCTCTCGCGATTCTCGGCGGTCTGACCGACTGCCTCGCGGAAGACGCGCTGGGAATAGCGGAAGCGGAAGGGGCCTTCCTGATCGGCAAGGCGGGTTGCGCACATGCGGGCTATCTGCAAGGTCACGTCAGGGCGCATGGCCAGCAGGTCACCGGCGGCGTCGAAGAGCTTGATGGGATTGCCGGGAACATGACCGCCCTGATCCATCACCCTCATGTACTCGAGGGTCGGGGTCTCGATAGGAGCGTACCCCCTCTCCTCGAACAGGGACTGAATCTGGCAGTTCAGTCGCTCGCGACGACGCGCCTCCTTGGGCATGAAATCGCGAAATCCGTTTGGCGTGGCGAAATCCATAACGTAAAAACCCTTCATCTTCTATCGGCGAAAACCCCGCGGCATCGCAAAACACCGCGGGGTCGTTTTTGACACACTGCCCCTTGGGCGGTGCCTACTTTAGCACAGTAGAGTAATAAAGCAACCTACTCGTTCAGTTTCTTTGCAAGAATCTGGTTAATGAGCTTAGGATTGCCCTGACCCTTCATGGCCTTCATGCACTGGCCCACGAAGAAGCCCTGCACCTTGGTGTTGCCAGCCTTGTAGGAGGCAACATCATCGGGGTTGGCGGCCAGCACGGCATCTACCACGGCTTCCAGAGCGCCGGTGTCGGACACCTGCTTCATGCCCTTCTCTTCCACGATGACCGCAGGATCCTTGTCCTCTTCCATGATGGCGGCGAAGACCTGCTTGCCCTGCTTCGAGGAGATGGTGTCCTCAGCCATGAGCTTCACCAGGTCGCGACCGCGCTCGGGGGTCAGCGGCGTATCGGCCAGCTTCACTTCGTTGGCGTTCAGGTAGGCGGTGATGTCGTTGATGATCAGGTTGGCCAAAGGCTTAGCCAGCTTGGCATCGGCGCCTTCCATAGCAGCCTCGAAGAAGTTGGAGGTCTCACGGTGCTCTACCAGGTGACGTGCGTCATAGGCGGACAGGCCGAAGGTCTCCTGGAAGCGCTTGGCCTTCTGGTCAGGCAGCTCGGGCATGCGAGAGCGAACGTTCTCGATGAACTCGTCGGACAGGTCGTAGGGTGCCAGGTCGGGCTCGGGGAACAGACGGTAGTCGTCTGCGGTCTCCTTCACGCGCATGACGATGGTGTGCTTCTTAGAAGGATCCCAGTGACGGGTCTCCTGATAGATGATGCCGCCCTCTTCCAGAACCTCGGCCTGACGGCAGATCTCATAGGCCAGACCGTCATGCAGGTTCTTGAAGGAGTTCATGTTCTTCAGCTCGGTCTTGGTGCCGAACTTGGTCTCGCCGCGGCGACGGAGGGACACGTTGCCGTCGCAGCGCAGAGAGCCCTCTTCCATAGAGCAATCGGAGATGCCGATGGCCAGGTAGATCTGACGGAGCTTCTGCATGAAGAGGCGGGCCTCCTCGGGCGTACGCAGGTCAGGCTCGGTTACCAGCTCGATGAGGGGCGTGCCGGCACGGTTGTAGTCGACCAGAGAGTGGGTTGCACCGGCGATACGGCCCTCGCCGCCGCCTACGTGCACCATCTTGCCAGCGTCCTCTTCCATATGAATACGGGTGATGCCCACGTGAGCTACGTAGCCATCCTCGGTGCCGGTGATGTTCTCTACTTCCTCGCCTACGCCCAGACCAGCTGCGGCGGGACGCTCCTTGGCAGCGGCACCGTCAACGTCGAGGTCGAGATGGCCGCGCATGCAGAAGGCGACGGGACCCTGGGTGGTCTGGAAGTTCTTGGCCATGTCGGGGTACATGTAGCCCTTGCGGTAGAACATGGAATGCTTCTCGATGTCGCAATTAGTGGCGAGGCCGGCCAGCACGATGCTCTCGATAGCCTTCTTGTTGGGCACGGGCAGAGCGCCGGGGAGACCCAGGCACACCGGACAGGTGTGGGTGTTGGGGTCAGCACCGAACTCCAGCTTGCAACCGCAGAACATCTTGGTGTTCAGGGTGGTGAGCTCAGCGTGGATCTCGAGGCCGATAACCGCCTCCCAATCCTTCAGAACCTCTTCAAGCTTCTTCACGATTACTCACCGACCTTTCCGTCTGCAAAGGCGGGGGCAACAGGAGCCTCGCCGTAGATCTTCTCGAGGGCAGCGGCTACCCGCAGCATGTTCTCGTCCTTGAAGGCAGGGGCGATAAGCTGAGCGCCGATGGGCAGGCCGGAGTCTGCGCCCACGCCAATAGGCATGTTCATGCCGCCATTGCCGGCGATGTTGATGGAGATGGTGTACATGTCGGACAGGTACATCTCCGTAGGATCGGAGATCTCGCCGAACTTGAAGGCGGTGCGAGGAGCGCAAGGAGCGATGATGCAGTCGACCTTCTCATAGGCGGCGGTGTAGTCAGCGGTGATGAGGGTGCGGACCTGCTGAGCGGGATAGTAGTACTTGTCGTACACGCCGGCGGAGAGCAGATAGCTGCCCAGCATGATGCGTCGACGAGCTTCCTCGCCGAAGCCCTTGGCGCGGGAGCCCTCGTACTGGCCGCCCAGGTCCTTGTGACCAGGATCGCAGTAGCCGTAGCGCACGGAATCGAAGCGGGCCAGGTTGCTGAAGGCCTCGCAGGGACCCAGCACGTAGTATGCGCTGATAGCGGCATGCACGTTGGGCAGGGCCACTTCCACAATCTCGGCGCCGGCATCCTGCAGCTTGCCAATGGCCTCGTCGATCTTGCTCTTCACCTCAGGGGTGAGACCAGCGGCGTTCATGAACTCAGGCACCACGCCGATGCGCATGCCTGCCACGCCCTGATCGAGGTTGGCGGTGAAGTCGCAGGTCACGTTCTGGCTGGTGCAATCGAGCTGATCGCGGCCGGCCAGGGCGTTCATGGTGAGAGCGGCATCGCGAACGGTGCGGGCGAAAGGTCCTACCTGGTCGAGGGAGGAGCCGAAGGCCACCACGCCGTAGCGTGACACCACGCCGTAGGTAGGCTTCACGGCCACGGTGCCGCAGAAGCTACCGGGCTGGCGGATAGATCCGCCGGTGTCGGAGCCTAGGGTCATGGTTGCCATGCCTGCAGCCACCGCAGCAGCGGAGCCACCGGAAGAGCCGCCGGGAACGCGGGACAGGTCCCAAGGATTGCAGGTGGGGCCGAAGGCGGAGGTCTCGGTGGAAGAACCGAAGGCGAACTCGTCCATGTTCAGCTTGCCCAGAGGGATGCCGCCGGCATCGATAATGCGCTTCACGCAGGTAGCGGTATAGGGGGACACGTAGTCTTCGAGCATATGGGAAGAGCAGGTGGTGTGGGTGCCTTCCAGGTTCATGTTGTCCTTGAAGGCCACAGGGACACCTGCCAGAGGGCCCGCTGCGGCCAGGTTGCCGGAGGCGATGGCCTCGTCGACCCGAGCGGCGGCGCGATAGGCCAGGTCCTCGGTAACTTCCAGGAAGGCGTGCACCTTCTCGTCAGCGGAGGCGACGCGGGCCAGAGAGGCCTCTGCCACCTCACGGGCGGAGAACTCCTTGTTGGTGAGGCCCTGCTGAATCTGGGCGATGCTCATAGAACCGAATGCTGCCATTAGCGATCGCCCCCCTCACCAAGGATAGAGGGGATCAGGAAGCAGCCGTCCTGCTGCTTGGGGGCGTTGGAAAGGGCCACCTCCTGGGTGAAGCCGGGAACTTCCACATCCTCGCGCATGACGTTAGACAGGTCTCCGATGGGATGGAAGGTAGGCTCGACTCCTTCCAGATCATATTCAGTGATGGGCTTCAGGGTCTCGATGACGTTGTTCAGGTCGACGGTCATTGCCGCCACCTCGTCATCGGTGAGACCGATGCGGACATACTCGGCGATGCCGCGCACGTCCTTCTCGTCGAGATATTGTTCGCTCATGCAAAATCCTTCGGGTATGAACTTCCAATGGGGAATTCCGTGGCTCGGCAGCCCTTCATGGCGAAGCCAGGGCGGTGCCGGTCCTTTGCTATTGTAGCCCCAATTCTACACGTAACAACTGCCGCGAAAGCCAGGTCGGCAGACCCCCGCGGTGGGCGAATGATCGCCCGCCCAATGATACACTTTGCAGTGGTGAGACTCCCCCGAACATGGCGAGCCTCCATAGCTTCACTGCATTGACAGATCAGGAGAACCCCATGGACGAGAACGTGAAAGCCCATCTGGATTCCCGCGTGAACACGCTGGCCCCCTACCTGAGCTCCGCCTCCGACCCCGATCTGGTGGCTCGCGGGCAAGCGGTGCTGGACGGCATGACCGCCCTGGCGCAGCAGAGCGCCGATGCCGATGCCTTCGAACGCGCTTTGGCCGCAAGCCCTCTGAACACCGAATATGGCCTAGTGTACTCCCAGCTCATTACCGGAGGCACCAAGCCCTCCATGGGCCAGGCCATGGGTGCCATGGCCAAGGGCGTTGCCGAACACAAGGGCGCCTTCGCCGCCACCGCCTTGGAGACCCTGGCTTCCGACGTGACTCGAACCGCCAAGCTGGCGGCAGAAGATGCCGTGATAGACGCCACCCGCGAGGATTGCCTGAGAGAAAAGCAGGCCATGCGGGAGGACCCCGTTCTGGGCAACTTGGAAACCGCCTCCAACCTGCTGGGCGGTCTCAGGGGCCTCTTCGGCAGGAAGAAATAGGGCCGCAACACAGCAATAGCGGGCAAGCCGGGCTCTCTGCTAGATAGCAAATGCCCAGCAAGAACAACAAGGGCTGCCGCGTTTCCGCGACAGCCCTTTCTGCTGCACTAGGCGAAACTAGCAAGCTCTAACGCTATGCCGATACCTAATGGATCTCGTAAAGCGACCACTTGCCGCCGGAGGTGTTGTTGTACAGGTCATAGGTAGACTTGACCTTCACCTTGAAGGTGACCTTCTGGATGCGATTCTGTCCGAGCTTGGAGCTGGTGATGGTCTTCTTGCCCACCACCTTGCCGTTCACGGTGAGGTTGAACTTGCACTTGATCTTGGCGGAGTAGTAATGGGTGTTCAGGAAGAAGCCCTTCACCGTCACGTAGCTGCCGCTCTGGCTGATGCTCGTCAGCTTGAAGTAGTGGTTGTACTTGGCGTATTTTGCCGGATTGGTGCTGGCAGAGAAGCTCTTGGAGTTGCTCCTGGGCTTTGCGTAGCTGCTGGTGGCGCTGACGGAGGTCTTGGACGTCCAGTACGCCTTCACGCGGTACTTGGCCTTGGCCGCGCCAGACTTGCTGTAGGTGAAGATGTACTTCTGGCTGCCGTTAGTCTTGATGGTCTTGATGAGCTTGGAGCCGTTGTAGACCTTCAAGGTGGTCATGTTCTTGCCGGCTTCCCTAGCAGGAACGTTGACGCCGATGGATACCTTGTTGGAGCTGAGCTTCACCGGGGTGACAGAGGCCTTTCCGAAGGAGGCGGTCTTCTGAGTGGCGGTGTAGGTCTTGCTGGTGCTGAGCCCCTCAACCGTGCGGTTGATGACCAGCTTCACCGTATGGCTGGTGCTCGGGTTGTAGCCGGACTTGCTGAAGTACTGGTTCACGATGCCGGCGCCGCTGGCGGACTTCACCTTCACGCCATCGATGTACAGGGCATACGAAGAGGCGGTGGTGTTGGCCACGTCAGCGTCAACGGTGAAATAGCCGGTGACCGCACCGCAGGAAGAGGAGGCGGAGCTGACGTTCAGCTTGCCACCGGCGACATACCCCTCGTCCTCAAGGTACTGGCTGAAGGCCTCCTCGGTGGGCATCACCAAAGTGTAATACTCAGAGCTGGACATCTTGCCCTGCAGGGCGCGCAGCTCGGAGTAGCTGAGCTCGCGGTTGGTGGCGATGAGGTGCAGGGTCTTGCCGAAGTAGGCATCGGGATCGATGTGGACGCTCCGCAAATCATCGGCAACTCCATCGGTGGTCTTCCAGAAAGGCAGGGCCTTAAGGGATACCAGATCATAGACGTGGACGTTGTCTTTGTTGAATTCTAGCTTTGCGGAGCGATTAATATTCACCTCCCACCAATGAGCCCACACACCTTCATATGCGAAATAGGAATAAGAAAGTTGGGAAGGCGTAGGGGCATCGGTCGTGCCTGCTACACCCGAATCCCAATAGGATTTCACATCACTGACGTCGACAGGCTCCACCGCAGTAAGTCGTGCCTGATAATTGAAGCTTGGGCACCCATCATACTGATTGGGGTCGACATTCACAAAGCCATCACCGACAAGTTCGAGGGTGATGTAGCCGCCCGCAGGAATCACCGCGGTAAGGGTATCGCCCACTTCAAGATCGGTAGATGATTGCGTACCCAGCTTCCAGGTGACGTGCATAGTATCCTCGACATAAGGGGCACCGTAGCTTGGATTGAGGCTATAGCCTGGTTGCCCAGTCGCGTTGGTTACGGTCATCGTGACGGTCAGCTCTTTGGATGAAGCGTTGACCAGCTTATGGGTGCATATGTGGTGGTCTTCATCTTTCAAATCATCGCCCACCAGGACGTTATCTGACGCCGGGGTTTCTCCGTCAAAGGTAATCGTATAACCGGAAGCGCCGTAACCAGACGCCCCTCCGAGCGCAGTTGCTGGCGCCATGAACACAACCACCAGCGCACAGGCGAAGGCCACGAACAATGATCCGAGCCACGTTCTTGTGCGTTTCATGCGTTCCTCCAATCTCGTTTCCTATCGAATTGCCGATCCCCCCAATTACCCATGTAAAATATAGCATGGCAAAGGGTCCAACACCCGCTACGAAGCTTGGCCACCATTAGGGCAAAATCGGCAAATGATGGAGCTGAACGCAAAAGCCCAGGTCACCCGCTGCCGGGTAACCTGGGCCTTGTGACCTGGTTATATGCTTCGACAGGCTAAACGTTGAACTTAAAGTGCATCACGTCGCCGTCCTGCACCACGTACTCCTTGCCTTCCTGGCGCAGCTTGCCCGCGTCGCGACATCCCTTGTCGCCTCCCAAGGCCACGTAGTCCTCGAAGCTGGCGGTTTCCGCTTTGATGAAGCCGCGCTCGAAATCGGTATGGATCACGCCAGCGGCCTGAGGGGCCTTGGCTCCCACGGGAATGGTCCAAGCGCGAGTCTCATCAGGGCCGGAGGTGAAGTAGCTCTGCAGGCCCAGCAGCTTGTAGGCCGCCTGCACCAGACGCGCCAAGCCGGATTCCTCCAAACCCAGCTCCTCCATGAAGATGGCGGCATCATCGGGATCCAGCTCAGACAGCTCAGCCTCGGTTTTCGAGCACAAGGGCAGGGGCTGCTGGCCATCGATATCGGGCAGAGGATCATGGATCTTGTCCTCGTCCACGTTGGCCACGTACAGGATGGGCTTCATGGTGAGCAGGCACAGCTCCTTGATGGAGGCCTTCTCTTCATCGGACAAGTCCAGGCTCAGGGCACGATGCTCCTCCAGCAAGCCGGCCAGCACCTTCTTGGCGGTTTCGAAAGCCACGGTGCGATCCTTGCCGAAGCGCTTGGATTCCTTCTCCAAACGGGGCAGAGCCTTCTCGATGGTGGCTACGTCGGCCAAGATGAGCTCAGTCTTGATGGTGTCCACGTCGGCCAAGGGGTCAACGCGCTTGGACACGTGCTCCACATTGGGGTCGGAGAAGAACCGAACCACCTCGCAGATGGCGTCGGTGTCGCGGATGTTGGCCAGGAACTTGTTGCCCAAGCCCTCACCCTGGCTGGCGCCTTCCACCAAGCCGGCGATATCCACGAACTCCACGGTTGCGGGGATGATCTTGGCAGGATTGTCGATGGCGGCCAGTGCGTCCAGACGCTTATCGGGCACAGGCACCACGCCGGTGTTGGGCTCGATGGTTGCGAAGGGATAGTTAGCTGCGAAACCGCCCTTCTTGGTGAGGGCGGTGAAGAGACTGGATTTGCCCACGTTGGGCAGGCCTACGATACCGATGGAAAGGGCCACGCGTATCACTCCTTTTCACGTAGAAATACAGCTTACATAGTACCATCTTTGGGCCCTCGGGGCGCAGGCAAGCCCGTCACGAGCATCGGCTTTCGCCGCAAGGCAGCATTCTGCCCCTTCCCTACGCTCTCTTTGCGCCCGACCCAAACGCAAACCTCCTCCGTTCCGTCGGCTGCGGGCCCCGTGATCGACCACACGTTCATGAATGCTTGGTGCTTTTACTTACCGGAAATGGGCGGAAAAGCGGTTTTCACGTATCATATCTAGGATTCGAAACCATCCGCGTGAGCCTGGCCGTCAGGCCGTCCTTGCGCGTCAGCAGCTTTCCGGGCAGGCCCCTCCCGCCCGGCCACGATCCTTGAGGAGTTATCTATGTGCGGTATCTGCGGCTTCACAGGCGCCACTGAGTCCGATGCGGGCATCCTGAAGGCCATGTGCGCCATCATGGCCCACCGCGGCCCCGATGGCGAAGGCCAGTACATCGACGACGGCATTGCCCTGGGCCACCGTCGCCTGAGCCTCATCGACCTGGAAAACGGCAACCAGCCCATGGTACGCGCCGAT
>JAQXVU010000014.1 GCA_029225085.1 Eggerthellales bacterium
GCCGCGAAAGCTACCGGCGCCTGTTCGACGCGGGGGCCGACAGGTATCTGCTGCGCCACGAGACCGCCTCTCGCTGCCACTACGGGAAGCTGCATCCTGCGGAAATGTCCTTCGATCGTCGCATGGAATGCCTGCTCGACCTGCGGGACATCGGCTATGCGGTGGGTGTGGGCTTCATGGTGGGTTCTCCTTTCCAAACCGCGGCAGATTTGGCGGCCGACCTGGCCTTCATCCAGGAGTTCAAGCCCGAGATGTGCGGCATCGGTCCCTTCGTGCCCCATCATGCCACTCCCTTCAGCCAGCATCCCCGGGGTTCATCGGAGCTCACCTGCTACCTGCTGTCGATTATTCGCCTCATCTGCCCTGATGTGCTGCTGCCTGCCACCACGGCCTTGGGCACGGTGGATCCTCGTGGCCGCGAGAAGGGCATCCTCGCTGGCGCCAATGTGGTCATGCCCAATTTGTCGCCGGTGGAGGTACGCAAGGATTACGACCTGTACGACGGGAAGATCTGCACGGGGGAAGAGGCCGCGGAATGCCGCAGCTGCCTGCACGCCCGCATGGAGTCCACCGGGTACCAGGTGGTGGTGGACAGAGGCGACCCGATACCCAGACCCTTGTAAATTACGCCAGCAAGCATTGCTTGTTGAAAAGCTCAACGCATCATCGCTCGAAGGCGTGGTCGTGGGGTGGGGCGTGCCGAAGAGCCGCCTTTGTGCGCGCTCGGTATCGATTTCCTGACCCAATAGCCAGAAAAAGACGAGTATCGGTAATTCCGTCTCAGAGGTTATCGGGATTCGCGAAGCAAGACAGCACTAACCAGCCGTTTCTCGGCATTTTCTAACGCCTGCTCACTCTCAGCTGGAAGAACGCCAAGGTGAAAAGGGCTCGCTTTGGAAGGCCATGCCGAAGTACTGCCGTGGGGCCGCTTCGGAAGATGCCGTGCCGAGATGCTATCATGGAGCCAGTCAGGGGAAGGGTTAGGCATCTTGCCAGTCTCTCTTCGTCCAGTGTCCAACGCATAGCGTAAGGAGGTCTTCATGGGATTTCTCGATTTTCTGAAAGGTGCCGACATCAACTCGGGTGTCGATGAGTTCAAAGCGACCCCAGGTGCTCTCTTGCTGGATGTTCGCACTCCTCAAGAGTATCGGAGCGGCCACATTCCCGGAAGCGAGAACGTTCCCCTGCAAGTCATCGATGCGGCAACTGGGCGCATCGAGGCTAAAGACACGCCCGTGTTCGTCTATTGCCAAAGCGGCGGAAGGAGCAGCCAGGCCGCTGCCGCCCTTAAGCGCATGGGCTATTCGTGCGTCAAGAACATCGGCGGAATCGCCTCTTATTCCGGAACTTTGGAGCGTTAGCATGAAGGTAGTTATCGTAGGCGGCGTCGCCGGTGGCGCCACGGCAGCAGCAAGGATTCGCAGGCTCGACGAGCAGGCCGAGATCATCGTGTTCGAACGATCCGGCTTCATCTCCTATGCCAACTGCGGTTTGCCGTATTACATCGGCGATGTCATCACCAACAAAGATGCGCTTACCCTGCAAACACCGGAGAGCTTTTTCTCGCGTTTCAGGGTCGTCATGAAAGTGCGCCATGAGGTCACGTCCATTGACACCGAGCGCAAGATGGTCGCCGTCATCAACTTGGATACGGGTGAGCGATTCGAGGAAAGCTACGACAAGCTCATTCTCTCGCCTGGCGCCAAGCCCACCCAGCCAGCTGTGCCCGGCGTGGGCTTGGAAAAGGTGTTCACCCTGCGAACGGTTGAGGACACGTTCCGCATCAAGGAGTTCGTACAGGAAAAGCAGTCTCGATCGGCCGTTATTGCAGGCGGCGGTTTCATCGGTCTTGAGCTGGCCGAGAACCTGCGGGAGCTCGGTATGGACGTGACCATTGTCCAGCGTCCCAAGCAGCTCATGAACCCCTTTGACCGAGATATGGCGTCCCTTATCCACGCGGAAATGCGCAAGCATGGCGTGAAGCTTGCTTTGGGCTGCACGGTTGAGGGTTTTGCGGAACGGGCCGATGGTGTGGATGTGCTTCTGAAGGGCCAGGATCCTCTTCACGCTGATTTCGCGGTTCTCGCCATCGGCGTCACGCCAGATACGCAGCTGGCCAAGGACGCTGGTTTGGAGCTGGGTCTTAAGGGCGGCATCGTGGTGAACGACCGCATGGAAACCTCTGAGCCGGACGTGTATGCGGTGGGCGACGCTGTTCAGGTAAGGCACTTCGTTACGGGGCAGAACGCCATCATCTCCTTGGCGGGTCCTGCCAACAGGCAGGGGCGCATTGCGGCAGATAACATTTGCGGCGGCGATAGTCGCTATGGGGGCTCCCAGGGCAGCGCCGTAGTCAAGGTCTTCGACATGACGGCCGCCTGCACGGGCATCAACGAGGCGAATGCTGCCAAGGCCGGCATCGCCGCAGATTCGGTTGTCCTGTCGCCCATGAGCCATGCGGGCTACTATCCTGGTGGCAAGGTGATGACCATGAAGGTGGTCTTCGAGAAGGAAAGCTTCCGTCTTCTGGGCGCTCAGATCGTGGGGTACGAGGGTGTGGACAAGCGCATCGACGTGCTTGCGACGGCCATCCATGCGGGCATGAAGGCCCATGAGCTTAAGGACCTGGATCTTGCCTATGCGCCGCCTTATTCCTCTGCCAAGGACCCGGTGAATATGGCTGGCTTCATGGCAGACAACATCAGGAGCGGCGTGCTTAAGCAATGGCACCTGGCCGATGTCGACGACCTGCCCCATGACGGAAGCGCAACGTTGCTGGACACCCGTACCGTGTCCGAATTCAGCAGGGGCCACCTTGACGGTTTCATCAACATTCCCGTTGATGAGCTGCGCGATCGTTTGGATGAGCTCGATTCCGCCAAGCCGGTTTATGTGATATGCCAAAGTGGCCTGCGAAGCTACATTGCCTGTCGCATCCTCGCCGGAAACGGGTTTGATTGCCGCAACTTCTCCGGCGGCTTCCGTTTCTACAGCGCAGTCAAGGAGGACCGTCTGCTTGTCGAGCAAGCGACTCCGTGCGGAATGGATCGGGAGTAGGGAAGCGGCGGCCAATATCGGAGATTCTCCTATTCCTGTCGGGTCTCTTCCGTGATGCGTTGTATAATCTGATGAAGAATTTGTACTCAAATTTTGCAGCAAAGGGAGAGAGCCGTGCCCAACATAAAGCCAGTTTCTGATTTGAGGTCATACTCTACTGTCCTTGATGAGGTTTCTATCGGGTCTCCTGTGTTCCTCACGAAGAATGGGCGAGGACGCTACGCCATCTTGGATATGAGGGACTACGAGCGTTACGAGGCGGAAAGGGAGCTGCTCCTTCGGCTTGATGCTGGCCTTCTGAGCGCACAGGAAAGCGGCACTCTTTCTCCGACAGAGCTGGAGGCTCGTTTCGCTGGAAGGTTTAATGGAGCTGCCGAATGAGGCTGGAGTGGTCCTCCTCAGCTGTGGATGACTTGGAAGAAGCACTTGATTACCGCTTCCTCTTGCCATTTGATCTTCATTCGGCGTTATTGTCGACTGGGAATGCGACCAGACGACCAGCGCCTCAGTTCCTTTTTCGTTCTTTTTGGAGCTGGGTGCACGATTCCTACTGACGGAAGATAGTCGAAGGGCAAACCGATTAGCCTCATACTGTTGCACACGTGTTTGAGCCAGGGGCTATACCAGTGCTTTGCGTTTGCGTAAACATAACGGCAGCCCTTTATGAACTGGAAGTACCAGTATGGGCGATCATCGATGAGCAAGTCGTTGCTCCAATCGCGACGTGGTTTTCCGGTTAGTTCCAGGTGAGCTTCTTTCACCTCGATGAGGTCTTCCATGAAGCAATCTTCGAGGACTTCTTGGTTTTCGCTGGCTCTGGGGTCTGTGAACAACACGGTTCGCACGCAGGATGGGTCGTCGGGGTCACCGGCGACCTACCAGATGGGATCGTGCAGGAAACCGAGCCTTCCGTCGTCCTTGTGGCGCATTATGGTTCCAGTGGTAAGCACGAAAACCCTCTCTTTCCCTGCGTTTCCTCTTGCTTATGGGAGTACCGTAACGCCTCGATGGCGGGAAGCGTGTACAGCAAGATGGACAGAGCTATTGGCGGGTAGGGAAGTCGCCTTCTCCGGCAGAGCTGAAAGCTCGTTTCAACCGGTAGGTTTCAGCTTCAACCTTTTGGTTGAAGCGGCGGTACCAAGTCGGTTTTTCAAGCCTTCGAAGGTCTGAATCATGGCGCGGTTGGTAGCGAGCGGTGGACGATGGTGATCGTTGGACGTTATTTCAGCCTCACGTATTTTCTGGCACGTCCTTCCCCCTCAGCCTTGATCAGGCCCTTCTTTATCAAAGAGTTCAAGATTCGGACGGTTTTCGTTTTTTCGAACCGAGAAGCCATGTCGATATCGGCTCGGGGCACAAGTCGATATCGGGGCACAAGCGAGAGGATAAGCGATTCGTCATCGGATAACCCAATTTCGTCAGACAAGATCGGCAGGGAAACGCGAATGAAGCTCTCGCCAACCTCGAATGTGGGAGCAGCTCCTGTTTCCGCATAGGCTCGTTTGATTCTGTCAATGCCTGTTCCGAATTTCTCGATCATTCCCAATCTGAAGAAGACCTCTGCTATCAGGGGATTCCTCAGCATCGAGAATCTGCCGTTAAGGTATGAATCTACGGTCATTCCCGGCATGAGGCCACCTGGTGAAAGCACCTCAATTCGGTCTGAATGAAGGGAAAGTTTGATTGGCGATGGAACATCCCAGGTCCTATGTGCTAGGGCATTGGCGATTGCTTCGCGAAAAGCGACCCTGGGAATCGTTTCAATCGTCTTTCTCAAACTGTCTGCAACTCTTTCGTAACAGCAATGGCGTTCGTAGAAGTCCATTGCCGTATCGAACTGTTTTAACGCTGACACTCGCGAGATCATCTCTCTGTCAAGAATGATGTTCTCGTCGATTCCGAATTGCGCCATGTCGATTCCGGGAAAGGAGTTTTCGTCAGCAAGGATGGCTGCTGCGTTGTTGAACCCTCGAGGGTTCAGCAATCCTAAGGTTCTCAGCATATCTTCGGAAAAATCGATGATGCCCAGGTGCTGTCTCAACTTTTCCTGCAGGTATGAAAAGGTGAGTTTTTCGTTAGCGCATGTCAGCTCATCGAAATCAAGGTTTTGTCCTTCGAGAACCAACCGACGAAGCTCGAGCTTGTCAACTTCGATGGTGGCGGTATCGGATCGGCGATAGGCTTTTCCAGAGTACAGATACGGCTTATCGTAACCCTCCATAACTGTTAAGGTGACGGTCTTGTTCTCGTCATCGATATCCAGTGTGAATTCGGGTCGGGGATCGAGGGTGTCGTTGATCTGGTTCTCTATGGCAAGGCAAGTTTCTTGAGGGTCGGTGAGACCAGCGACGGTGCCGTCGTCATTGTATCCGAACATGATTTTGCCTGTTCCGAAATTTGCGTAGGCACTTACGGTTTTCAAAAAGGTTTTTGAGACGGTTGATTTGAGCTCGAGGGCCTTGTTTTCTCTCATCGTTTTGCCTTTTCTCGGGAATCGTTGCAACGATTTTACAACGAAAGCCTTTCGTTGCATTTGCGTTTGCGACGAAAAACCTAAGATGCGTTTGTCGCAGATCAGGGATGGATGCTTTTCTGAATAATTCCGCGGAAGCGATGATTGGCCGTGGTTACCTGGGATGACGTCTTCTCATTCTCGTTATTCGATAGCTGATGCACGTATCTTTTTGACTCTTTGGAGCTTAATTTAGCGTGGTTTTACGATTTGGGCTTTCGAATCATAGCGTTATTACGATTCATTTCTCGGGAATCGTTGCAACGATTCTGCAACGAAAGCCTTTCGTTGCATTTGCGCACGATCATTTCTTCGTGTCCTGTGCTGACCGCAACAAGAGCTTTCAGATAGGAAGGGGTCCGCTGTGGCCGTGCAGAACAGCTACAAGCTGACCTTATGCTTCGTGGATCCCTTCTGGATCGGCCTCGTTGAAGTGAGCGAAAACGGCGCATATCGCGCGGCGCGGGACTAAGGAGCAGTAATGGCGAAAGGAGAATGGCAGCTGAGGCAGGAGGCTGACTTCTTTCAAAGGTGCTCGCAGAGGATTCGAACATGACTTTGAAGACCATGGCGAAAATTGCAGTTGCGTTGGGTTGCGATATTACTTCGAATCGTTTGAAGAGTGCGGAGGGCATTAGCTATGCTGGCCTTGCCGATCGCGAGAAACATGTGACCATTTCGGTTTCTTCTGAATCTTTCCGTGAATGATGGGTTTACTGGAGAGGAGGCGGGCTTTTCGTTGACTATGCACTCCTCTATTGAGGCGCCGATTCTTTCTGATGGCAATTATGTCTGCAAAGGTGTTTTAGAGGTAGTGTCGAGAAAGTTGGTGTAAGGGCGTCTTGGTCGAACGGTGCGGCCCTGCCCGGAACCTGAGATCGGTGCCTATTCTATGCCGCCTCCATCCTGTCGGCAAGCTCGAGGCTCGCCTCGATGGCCTGGCGCGCGAAGGCGAGAACCTGCTCCCGCCGCTCTGCCGATGGCG
>JAQXVU010000015.1 GCA_029225085.1 Eggerthellales bacterium
TCGGCGTCGGCCAGGTCCTTGCTGATGACCAGGTGACCGTCAACTTCAAGGATGTCGCTGCATGCGAGCCCCAGGCCCACAAGCTCCTCGTCGGTGACGGTTGCCGGATCGTTGATGAACTTCTTCATCATGGTTCTGCCCTCCAGTCAGAGTGTTGTCTATGGTCAGCGCGAATCCCCGTCGCGCCAGTCCCTTGGATGAGTGGGGTAGAGCACCAGCCTTTATCGCCGTGCAGCTAAAGCGCCAGGCCCTTAAAGAAGTAGGCCATCGATTGAGCTCCTGCATCGGGGGTGCCGATGGTCTTGTCGCCATAGCTTTTGGCCCGACCGAACTTCGAGGGGAAGTTCTTGGAATTCTCCGCGCCCTGAGCTGCGGCTTCGGCTGCCTTGGCGAAGAGATCCGCCTCATCGCCCGTGCATGCGGCGATGACCTCAGAGGCGGGAATCAGGGCATCCATCATGGTTTTGTCGCCCACTTTGGCGCCGGAAATGTCTGCCAGCTCGCTCAGGCCGTTGGCGAACATGGCCTTCAGTCCCTCGGTGTCTACCTGGGGCTCATCGGGGGCCGCTTCCTGCATGCCGTCGAGCCAGGTGTTCCACAGGGGCACGGCGCTTCCGCCGTTCAGTACCATGACGGCCATGGCGGCGTCATCCATAAGCTCCTGCACGGTGCCATCGGCGCTCTGAACTGCTCCTTCTATGGCGTTGGCGATCTTGGCCATGGTCAGGCCGTGATCGGCGTCGCCGAAGTGGGAGTCGATCTCGGTGAGCTCGGCCTCGGCGGCCTTCACGACAGCGCAGGCGTTCATGAGGCGCTCTGCAAGTTGTTCGGTGGTAATCATGGGATCCCCTTTCCTTTGGCTACCAGCCTAGAACCTTGTAGTAGTGGGCCAGGACCTTCGACATGGCCTCGTCGCCGGTGTGCAGCAGGGTGAGCCAGTGGTCGGGGTGCTGTTCGTAGACGGCGTCTAGGGCTGAGACGATGAAGTCTGTGTACAGGTTTACCTTGCACACGCCCAGCTTCGCGCAGCGGGAGAGGTTCTCGTCGCCCGTGCCGCTGCCGCCGTGCAGTACCAGAGGCAGGTGCAGGGCCTCGTTCAGCTCCTGCAGACGTTGGAAGTTGATGTGGGGCGTGCCCTTGTACTTGCCGTGAGCGGTGCCAACGGCAACGGCCAGCATGTCGACGCCGGTTTCTCTCAGCATCTCCTCTGCTGCGGATACCTCGGTGTACACCTGGTCGGAAACGCCGTGGGGGCCGGAGTCATCCTCGGATCCCACGTGGCCAATCTCGGCTTCCACCGTGATGCCCTTTTCGTGGGCGAGTTGGGTGACATCGCGAGTGATGGCGATGTTGTCTTGCAGACTCTTCGCCGAGGCGTCGATCATGACGCTGGTGAAGCCCAGGTCTATGGCTTTCTGCACGGTCTCTAGGCTGGTGCCGTGATCGAGGTGCAGGGCTACGGGTACAGTGGCGCGCTTTGCGTAGAAGAGTCCCAGGTCCGCTGCTTCTTCCAAACTCAGATGATCCTGATGCACTTCGGCAAAGCTGAGGATGATAGGTGCGTTCAGCTCTTCAGCGGTGCGCACGAAGGCGCGGACGGAGTTTGAGTCGACGAAGTCGGGGGAGGGAATGGCGCGGCCGGTTGAATAGGCAAGCTTCAGCATGTCTTCGCAGGTGACAAGCATAGGCGCTCCTCTCTAGGAAAGAACGAGGTACTTCGATTGTAGTGGTCGCGTCTATCGTCGCTTGTGGGCATGCTATGCAAGTTGTTTATACAGGTGTTGCGTTTCTGTTTCATTTGCCATAATTAGACATAGATATGATTATCATTGTCGTGATTCGACACGAATGCGACCATTGTCGTCGTGACTTGCGGAGGTGGAATGATGGCGCGTCCAAGAAAGGATTCTCGGGAGCCAGGAGCTCGCGAGCGAATCATTGCAGCATTCTGGGGTCTTCTCGAAGACATGAGCTTTCAGGAGATCGGCATCAAGGCCATTGTTGCCAAGGCTAAATGTAATAGGGCAACCTTCTACTATCACTTCGATAGCTCCCGTGACCTCTTTGAGAAGGCGATCAAGGAAGAGATCGTGGGTCCTGATGGCGTTCCTTGGCTCCCCCGCATTCTTCTGTCGGGAAGGGAAATTCCTGCAAGCATATCCGACAGGTTCGAAGTCTCGATGCACCGACTCGATCTGGCTATGTGCGGAGGAGGCATGGACACGGTGCAGCGCATCGTTGTCGACCGCATGATGGAAATCTGGGCCGAAATGCTCGATTGCCGCGAGGAGGATCTGAAGGAGTCAGCGAGGATGGTCATTCGCTATGGCGTTTGCGGCACGATGGGATTCCTCTTCTTTACCGGGGAATCTCAGGGCACGACGATGCGCGATATACCGTGGGACTTCGCTGAGGAGACGGCCAATCGTCTGATTGAAAGCGTTTGCAAGGAGCAAGGTGCTTCCATCGACAAGGTGAGGGCTCGCCTGCTGAGCCTTGAGGCTGAGGCTGGCCTCTCCTGATTCGCCGTGGCTCTGCTAGCATTTCTCGGGGTAGAGCTCGTAACCAGATTTTCGACACTCATCGTTCTCTTAGGAGGATTCATATGGAAAGAATCGCAAGCTTCTCGGTAGATCACCGCGTCCTTGAACCCGGCGTGTACGTTTCCCGTAGGGACGCCGATCCCACCGCGGGTTGCGTCACCACCACCTTCGACCTGCGCATGACGGCCCCTAATCGTGAGCCCGTCATGGACACGTCGGCGGTGCACGCCCTCGAGCATTTGGGCGCTACGTTCCTGCGCAACGACGAGGAATGGAAGAACCGCGTCATCTACTTTGGCCCCATGGGTTGCCGTACGGGCTTCTACCTGGTGCTTTTCGGTGACTACGAGTCTGCTGATGTGGCCGACCTTGTGTTGCGCCTGTTCACCTTCGCCGCTGAGTACGAGGGCGACATTCCCGGTGCAAGCCCTGAGGAGTGCGGTAACTACCACGATGCTGATCTGAATCAGGCTCATTGGTGGGCGAAGCGCTATGTGGCCAAGACCCTGTCGTGCCTCGATGAGGCCCATATGGCTTATCAGGCGTTCTTGGACGAGTAGGCTCGGGCAGGGGCGGAGGAATTCCGGAAAGGCGACGGCTTCAGAAAGGCGGCAGCATGCAATGCGCTAAGGGAATCGGCGTCATCGGCGCCATGGATGTAGAGATTGACCTGCTCCGTCAGGTCATGCGAGAGCAGGGTTCCTGCGAAGAGGTGCAGGCAGGCCCCTACACCTTCTATCGGGGAACTATGGAAGGCACGCCCATCGTGGTGGTTCAGTGCCAGATCGGCATGGTGAACGCGGCAGCTTGCACTCAGCGGCTCATCGATGAGTTCGGGGTTGCGGCGGTGGTGAACACGGGCGTTGCAGGCTCCCTGAATGCGGACATTAACATCGGCGACGTGGTGGTGGCGACTGATGCGGTGAACCATTATATGGATGTCGGCAATCTGGGCTATGCCCCTGGTCAGACCCCGGGTCTTTCTACCTTGTCCTTCCCTTGCGACGAGACGCTGCGCCAGGCCGCCCTGTCTGCGGCTGCAGAGCTTCAGGTGACCACCTGGGAGGGGAGGGTGGCTTCTTCTGATTTGTTCGTGCGGGAAGACGCCGATAAGCAGCGCATCGTCTCCCAGTTCGGGGCTTCCTGCTGTGAGATGGAAGGCGCGGCCATTGCTCAGGTGTGCTGGCTGAACCAAATTCCCTGTGCGATTCTGCGGGCCATCTCCGATAAGGCCGACGGAAGCGCGGAGGTCGATTACCCCACCTTCGAAGCGGCGGCGGCCAAAACCTGCGCGAATCTGACGCGCCTTATGATTGGCTCCTTTTCGGGATTCTCCATGTAAAAGTTTACAAACGTTTGGTTCTGTAAATCGCAGGTCAGACCCCCTGTTTCGTCAGGCGTATGATTTTTTCCATGCCAAACTTGTGGGCCGCTAGACGCGCTCGTGTACTTGGTCTGGTGGCTTGACGGTACGGAAGGAGACCGAACAATGAAACCACTGAAGGGCATTAAGGTCGTTGACCTGACCACGTACATGGCGACCCCTGCGACGGGTCGCGTTCTGGCAGACTGGGGTGCTGACGTCATTAAGGTTGAGGCATCGAAGGGCGATCCCTGTCGCGTTACCCAAGCTGCCGTTTTCAACATGCCCATGTCCGACGAGGAGAACCTCGCCTTCGACATGGTGAACCTGAACAAGCGGTTTGTGACCCTGAATCTGAAGAGCCCTGTTGGCGCAGAGGTTATGGACAAGCTCCTTGCCGAGGCGGACGTCTTCGTCACCAATACCCGTACCAAATCCCTGAAGAAGATGGGCCTCGATTGGGAGACCCTGCATGCCAAGTATCCCAAGTTGGTCATGGGCCATGGCTTGGGCTATGGCAAGCGCGGTCCCGAAAAGGATGACCCCGGCTTCGACGTGACCTGCTATATGGCACGCGGCGGTGTGTTTGGCACTACGGTGAACAGGGGAGACTCTCCTATGATCCCCACCAACGGCTACGGTGACATGCAGGCTTCCATGTTCCTGGCCGCAGGTATTCTGGCCGCTCTGGTAGGCCGTCAGAACACCGGTGAGGGCGAGTACGTGACTTGCGCTCTGCAGCATGCGGCGATTTATGCGCTCATGGTGGGCATGATCTCTGCTCAGTACGGTAATCCTTACCCAAAGAGTCGTCTGGAAGTCATTTGCCCCTTCAACAACGTCTACACCTGCGGCGACGGCAAGGTCATCGCCATGTGCGACCCTGAGTACGATCGCGATTACAACAAGATCATGACCCTTATCGGCCGTGAGGACTTGGTAGATGACGAGCGCCTGCACAACTGCGTGAAGATGAACGAGGCGGGCCTGAACCCCGAGGTGGTGGGCATCATGGATGCTGCCCTGGGCCAGATGAAGGCTGCCGACGTGCTGGCTATGTTCAAGGACAACGGCATCCCCTGTGAGCTGTGCCAGACTCCGCTGGATGTCTACGAGGACCAGAATGCCCTGGTGAACGGCTATCTGACCAAGGTCGCCTATCCTGATGGCGGTCGTTGGGTGGCGACGCCTCCTTGCCAGTTCGAGTCTGAGCCTCTCGATCCCGAGTACAAGCCAACGGGCATGGCTGGCTCTGCGACGGAGGAAGTCATGAAGCATCTGGGCTACACTGACGAGCAGATTCAGGCCGCTATGGCTTCTGGCGATGTGGAAGGCCCCACGCCTCTTTCCACCTTGCAGGCTCGCTGGTAAGGAACGGCTCTTAAGACGATCTAGCTCTTAAATACAGCGCGGCTCTTAGAAGGGAGCGGCTTCTGAAACAGAGCGACTCTTGTATAGAGCAACTTCCATAAGCGCAACTACTGAAAGACCTGGGCGAAATGGCTTGCTATGAGTTCGTAGCAAGCTGTCGCCTGGGTCTTTCTGCTTCCTTGCAGCGTGAGGGAGACGCAGACTTTGCGTGAGTACTCTCGCTGAAGGGGGAGGAGGGTGACGCCGTGCTCCGCGGGGTCTCCCCAGCTTCGTTCCGGCCAGAAGCCCACTCCAAGACCGAGGGAAATCATCTTTCGCACTACGCTGGGGTTGTTGCTGGTGAAAACGTTGTCGGGGCGAAACCCCTCCTGCAAGCACATCTTCTGCACCGAAGAGCTGAATCCGTAGGTTGAGGGGAGGGAGATGAAGGGGAGGCCGGTAAGCTGCCCGAAACTGACCTGGCTACGCGCGAAGAGCTCGGGGTTGGCGGTGGCGACCATGATGCGTTCGGAAAACCAAGCCTGCTGAGCGACGGGAGGTTTCGGGGCGTCTGAGATGTCGATGTCTATGATGTCTCGGTCGGGATTGGCCCCCTGGGTGAGGCTCACCCTGTCTGCGGTGGGCTGCTCTAACCAGGTGGCGATGGCCGAGCATGCCACCTCGGAAGCGGCGGAGACTCGGATGCTGATCGTCTTTTGCTGAGGGTTCTCCCTGAACATCCCTTCGATGTCGTGCAGTTCGGCAGCCACAGGGGCGAGGCGTTTGGCGAGGTTCGTTCCTTCCGGGGTAAGGGTGATGCCTCTGCCTGCCCTGGTGAATAGCGTGCATCCCAGTTCTTGTTCGAGACGGGACATAGACCTGCTAATAGAGGGCTGGGCAACGTGAAGGCGCTCGCTGGTGCGGGTCATGTTCCCGGTTTCGGCGATGTCAAGAAAGTATGCGATTTGGTTCATATCCATAGAGAAAATCATAGCACTAACGCTATATCTCTATAGGCAATGGGTATTTAACATCTGCGCTTTAAAGGGTCACAATTCCGTGGGAAACCTATGGAAAGGACATCGCATGATTTCGCAGATTCTCGAGGCCGGCATGCTCATCTGCTTCGGTCTTTCGTGGCCCACCAACGCCTATAAGAGCTATAAGGCTCGTACGGCAGTGGGCACTAGCTGGCAGTTTCTTATGCTCATTACGGTGGGCTACTTATTCGGCATTGCCGCGAAGCTGGTGGCTTGCAGCATCACCTGGGTACTGGCCATCTACTTCCTGAACTTGCTGTTCCTGGTTGCTAACTGGGCGGTGTACTTCCGTAACCGAAAGATCGACAAGGCCATCGAAAACGCCTTGAATCCTGCTGAGTAGCGAATGCTGACAAAGCAAATCTTGCGGAGTGGCAAACGCTGAGAAACGCGAACTCTGCGGGATGGCAAACGTAGATGAAAAATCCCGCCGACACGTGTCGGCGGGATTTGTTGTGCTTGTGTACCCTTGCTGGGCAGGAGCGTCTCAGGCGCCGTTTGCGATGGGCAAAGCGGACGACCAGGGCATGCCGTTTTACGGGGCTGTCCCTACTGAACGCGAGGGATCTCGAGCATCTTCTGCTTCAGCTCTGCTTCCATGCGAGCCATCTCGACCTCAGCCTCGGCGCGCTTCTTGCGACCCTCTTCCTGAATCTGGATGACCTCATCGAAGGTCCTGATGAGGGTCTCGTTGGTCTGCTTCAGGGTCTCGATGTCGACGATGCCGCGCTCGGACTCCTTGGCGACTTCCACGGTAGAGGAGTGCAGCATCTCAGAGTTCTTCTTCAGCAGCTCGTTGGTCATGTTGGTGACGGCGTTCTGTGCGCGTACCGCTTCCTCGGAGTTGGCGATTCCCAGAGCCAGCACCATCTGGCTCTTCCACAAAGGGATGGTGTTCACGATGGTGGTCTGAATCTTCTCGACCATGGTGACCTCGTTGTTCTGCACCAGACGAATCTGGGGCGCGGTCTGCATGGCAATAGTGCGGGTGAGCTCCAGGTCAGAGATCTTCTTCTCGAAGCGAGTGCACATGGCCTCAAGATCCTGGGCGGCCTGAGCATCCTCGGCGCGACCGGTTTCCTCAGCCTTGGCAACTAGCTCCTTCAGCTCGCCGTTGCGCACCTCTTCGAGCTTCTTCTTGCCGGCCAGCACGTACATGGTGAGCTCCTTGAAGTACACCAGGTTCTGCTCGTACATGTTGTCGAGCATGGCGGCATCCTTCATGAGAGTCATCTGATGGCCCTGCAGGGTCTTCACGATCTTGTCGACGTTGGCCTCTGCCTTGTCGTAGCGGTTCCTGAGGGACTCGATCTTGTTGGCGCCCTTCTTAAAGAAGCCGAAGAGGCCCTTCTCCTCAGTGGCGTCGAAGCTGCGGAGCTCAGTGACCACGTTGGCGATGAGCTCGCCAGTTTCGCCCAGGTCCTGGGTGCGAACGTTCTCGAGGGCAGCCTCGGAGAAGTCCGCCATCTTCTTCTGAGCGCCAGCGCCGTACTGCAGGACGATGGCGGAGTTGTGTACGTCGATCTGCTGAGAGAAGGCCTCTACCATCTGCTTCTCTTCCTCGGTGAGCGTGCTGTCATCGAGGGGGTTGGCGATTTGCTGCTCTACAGGGGTGGCAACCAGTTCCTGAACGGGCTCGGGAGTGGGTGCCTCGAGGTCGGGGGTGAGGGTGAGAGTGGGGACGATGGTTGGCTCAGTGGTGCTCATGGGGTCTCCTGCCTTTCTCTGGGATCTATAGAGCAACATACATGGCTTTATCGGTTAGGTGGCGCTTGTGCCGCGGCTTTCGCCGATGGGCTTCGCCTTGCTACTTCTTCATGTCGAAGGGGCTTTCTACCAGGCCTTCCTGGGCAAGAACGGTGTGCAGTACGGAAACGTCCGAGGAAACGTCCCAGGCCATATCCTGGAAGACGGAGTCGAGGAGCTTTTCGAAGGCTACGGCCAGGGAATCGAGGGCGCCTTCGATCTCGCGCTTCGACTTCTGAATGTTCTCGCCGGCGATGGGCTGGCTATCTAGGTCGCGGTAGGCATCCAGAAGCTTCACGGTGGTGGGGAGGTAGTAATCCATAAGGTGACCCAGGTCGTCGATGACCTGAGGATGCTCTTCGGCGCGCTTGAAGATGGTGCGCACTACCTGCTCGATCTGGTCGATCTTGCGGGAGATTTCCTCGCCGGGGATGGCGTCGTTGGAAAGGCGAATCTTTGCCACGTAGGCTTCGCCGCGGGATAGCAGGGCCTTTGCCTCGGGGGTCAGAGGCTGCTTGCTCTTGCTGTCTGCGCTGACGGATCCCGCAAGGTTCTCCTGGCGCTGGCGCTTCTTGAATTCCGCCTGAGCCTGACGGTACTGCTCGTAGGCTTGGGTGGTGGTGATGATCATGGTCTCGGAGTCATCGAGAGCCGCCTGCTTAAAGAAGCCATTGCTCAGCATCTTCTTCAGGTTCTTCAGCACGTTTTCGGGCTTGTCGCCGGTGTGGGCGGCCAGCTCGGTGACGTAGCAGTACTCGCGAAGGCCGATGATGCTCTTGTATTTGTCGAAGGTGTTGGCCGTGAGGATCTTGCTGATGCCCATGACCAGCAGGACGATGCCGATGACGCCGCAGACGGCCCAGGGGATGGCTGCGGCAATGCTTTCGGTGAGGATGACTGCCAAGCTTGCAGGGCCAAGAGATGCCACGATGAGAGCGCCGAGGGTGACAAGGGCGATGCCCACACCGCGAGAGCCGCCCTTATCGTTGTAGAGGGTCTGCATCTGGGCTTGCAGCTGACGTTGCTGCTTCAGGCGAATCTGCGCCTGCTGAGCTTCCCGCTGATTGCGGATGCGCTCCTTCTGCAAACGCTGCTGTTCGTTGGCGTATTCAGCCTGAGCTCGCTTAAAGCTGTCCTGCGCCTGGGCAATGCTGCGGCCGATGTTCACAGCGGCGGTGCCGAAGGATTGCTCGATGGTGTGCTGCAAGTTGCTGTAGTCCTGGGAATCGACGGCGTTATTTACGGCGTCGCGAATCTGGTCTCCGATGTTCTTGGACGATGCCATGGGTACCTCTCTGATGCTGGTCCTGCATCTGGGCTTGCGTGTGCATTTGTCCTTCATTCTAGCCTATAGGCCAGGTGCTGATGGGTTTCTGCATGGACACTCTACGCTTTTTGCCCTTGGGATTAGTCAGTTGACAACTGAATGGGTTGGAAGGGACGGCTGTGTAGCCTTCCGTATCTTCACGCGGGGCGGCGAAACGTGTGGCGCGGGACGGCGAAGCGTGTGGCGTGGGGCGGCGAAGCGTGTGGCGTGCGAGGATGAAACACCTCACGCGGGGTAATGAAACGGCGGGGGAAATGCCACTATTATTCATAGACACAATTCACGGAATGTATAAAACCCGATGCTACTATGAGCCTGTTGTATGGGCCTGACCTTGGGAAAGGATAGTCATGGACAAGGAACTTCTTGCAGTAGCGGGCGGACAGAAGCCTGCGGACACCGTCATCACCAACGGTCGCGTGGTGAACGTGTACACCGGCGAAATCTATGAGGGCGGCGTTGCCATCAGCAATCAGACCATCGCTGCGGTTGGCGATGTGGAATATTGCATTGGCGAGGGCACGCAGGTCATTGACGCCGAAGGCGCTTTCATCACCCCTGGCTTCATCGATGGACACATTCATCCCGAAAGCTCCGACTTGGCCATTCGCCCCTTTGCCGAGGCAGTGCTGAAGCACGGCACCACCTCTATCATGACCGACCTGCATGAGGTGGGCGTAGTCAGCGGCATTCAGGGCATCGAGGCCGTCATCGAGGAGAACCGGGCCACGGACCTGAACCTGTATTTCGTGGTTCCTTCTCACGTTCCCTTCTCCCCAGCACTGGAGACCTCCGGTGCCTCCTTTGACCCACAGATCATTCGCGAGGCCCTGCAGCGCGACGACGCCGTGGGCATCTCCGAGTGCGTAGGCCCCTACATCCTGGCCGACCTTCCTGATCTTATGGAATCCCTCGATGATGTTGCCGGCATGAAGGGCATGACCGCCCAGGGCCATCTGGTAGACATGAAGGGTCCCGACCTGAACAAGTGCGTGGCCGCTGGCGTTTCCACCTGCCATGAGGCCCTTTCCGCCGACGAGATCATGGATCGCGCCCGTGTTGGCGTACATGCCATGCTCCGCGAGTCCTCTGCTGCTCGCACCCTGGCTCAGCAGCTGGAATGCATCGTTGGCAAGGATATCGACACGTCCATGATGAGCATCGTCACCGATGACCTGCATTGCTGCGACCTGGCTTCTACCGGTCATCTCGATCACCACATCCGCTTGGCTCTGGGCTGCGGCCTGCCCTTCGTGAAGGCCATTCAGATGGTGACCATCAACGCTGCTCGCGCCTTCGAGCTTACGGATATCGGTGCCCTGGCTCCTGGCAAGCGCGCTGACATCAACTTGGTCTCTGGTGATACCGCCGATGACTTCAACGTGGTCAGTGTATGGTCTCGCGGCAAGCAGATCGTCGATCATGGCCAGTCCCTGGTACATTACGAGCCCGCCGAGCACGACCCCTGCCTGCTGAACACCACCACGCTGCTGAACCCCATCACCCCCGACTCCTTCAAGATCCCTGCTCCTGAAGGCGCCTCTAAGGTGAAGGTCACCTGCATGGACACCCTGCCCTGGATCCCCATCACCGAGCCTCGTGAGGTAGAGCTTCCTTGCGTTGACGGCTACGTGGCCTGCGACGTCTCCCAAGACGTGCTGTATATCGCTCAGGTAGAGCGCTATGGCAAGAACGGCAATGTGGGCAAGGCCTTCATGGGCGGCTTCCACATGACCTCCGGCGCCATCGCCTCCTCTGTGGGCCACGACAACCACAACGTTATCGTCATGGGTACCAACTTCGAGGACATGGCCATCGCCGTGAACCACCTCATCGAAATCGGTGGCGGCCAGTGCCTGGTAGACGGCGGCGAGATCATCGAGTGCATCGAGTACCCCATCTGCGGCCTGCTGTCTGACCTGTCCTGTGAGGAGCTGGCAGAGCGCAAGAACGCCCTGAACGCTGCCTGCGCCGAGCGTGGCTGCATTATCCCCATCCCCTTCATGTTCCTGTCCTTCATCTGCCTGGCGGCACTGCCTACCTTGGCCATCACCGACCACGGCTTCATCAACGTGCTGACCCTGCAGATTCAGGACCCCATCGTTGGTGTTGTGGAATAGGAGTCGCTATGAGTCAGCTGGTGGCGCAAGCTTTCTACGGGTCCTTCTTCCACACCCCGGTGTACGGGAGCTTTCAGTACCTGCATAACGCCCTCATCGAGGTAAACGGTGCGGGCTACATCTATCGCGTGGTAGAAGAGGACGATCCCCAGCAGCCCGAGCTTCTGCGGTCGTATCGGGAGAGCGGCATCCTGACCGAGCTGGGGGAGGACCGTTGCGGCCTCCCCGGCTTCGTTGACATTCACGTGCACGCCCCTCAGTGGCCTCAGGCGGGCTTGGCTTTAGATGAGCCGCTGTACCTGTGGCTCGATCAGCGCACCTTCCCCCTCGAATCGAAGTTCGCGGATCTGGAATTTGCCGAGCGGGTGTATTCGGACCTGGTCAGCCAGCTGTTGGCCCGGGGCTCTACCACTACGGTGTACCTGGGAAGTGCCCATCTTGATTCGAGCTTGCTGCTGGCTCAGATCTGCGCCGACAAGGGGCAGCGCGCTTTGGTGGGAAAGACCGTCATGGACGACCCGGTGGCCAACCACGACTACTATCGCGATGCGTCGCCTGCCCAGGCCGTGAAGGATACCGAGACCCTCATTTGGGAGGTGGAAGCTATCGGTCGCGGCTCTGCCCAGGGCGTGTGGCCGGTGATTACCCCACGGTTCATTCCCAGCTGCACCGATGAGGTGCTGAAGGGCTTGGGCGACTTGGCGGAGACCACGGGCGCCTATGTGCAGACGCACTGCAACGAGGGCCAGTGGGAGCACGATGTGGTGCTAGAGCGGTTCGGGAAGACGGATCCCTATGCACTGCGGGACTTTGGCTTGCTGAGGAAGCATTCCATCATGGCCCATTGCCCCTACCTTACCGAGGAGGAGGGGGAGATGTTCGCGGAGCTGGGCGTGGCCGTTGCTCATTGCCCCATGGCCAACTCTTACTTCTCTAGCGCGGTGGCGCCCATTCAGCGGTTCCGCAGCCAGGGCATTAACGTGGGTCTGGGTACGGATATCTCCGGTGGCTACAGTCCTAGCATGTATGAGAACATCCGCCAGGCTGTGCTGGTGTCTCGTCTGCTAGAGACCGGCGTGAACGCTCAGCTTCCCCCTGAGCGTCGCGGTGGCTTGGGAGAGGGAACCAGGCTTTCTCTGGTTGAATCCTTCTGGCTGGCTACTGCCGGTGGCGCTGAGGCTTTGGGTCTTCCTCTGGCAACCTTCCAGCCTGGCAGGGCCTTCGACCTGCAGGTTATCGACGTGAAGCGACCCGATTCCGACCTCACGGGTTTCGGGGTCTTCGACAGTCCCGAGGATCAGCTTGCTCGTATCCTGTACCTTTCTACCCCGGACAACATCCGCAAGGTGTACGCCCAGGGAAAACTGGTCTGCGACAAGGACGCGCGGGGTTAAGGATGGCGTCTGCGGGCCGTAGCGCGCTCAGCTGAGTTGTCTGACCGCGATGCGTGAAGCGAATCGCGCGGCACGTTGCCCGACCGTGATGCGTGAAACGAGCACATGGCAACAACGTGGAAGATGGCTCCTTCGGGAGCCATCTTTTTGTTGCCCTGGGATCTTTTTCGCGTTGTCGGGCGCTTTTCGGGTTTCCCTGCGTTATCGGGCGCTTTCTGTGTTCTCCTTACGCTGCTGGGCGGTTTTCAGGACCTCGAGGGTTTTGGAAATAACGGACGAAGCGAGTGGGGATGAGACGAAGCTGATGAACTCTTTTGGCGAAAGGCCTTCCGCTACGCCGAATACGCTTAGCATGCCCGACGTGACAAAGCGGCACGCTATGACTTCTTCGGGAAGAAGGTCGCTCTCTGTTAGGTTAAAGCGTTCGAACCAGAGGGAAAGCGCGGCGTTTCGGGCGAATTCGGCGAGGATGCCGCAACCATGGGGTCCGATGGCGAGGTTGAGTCTGGCTAGCGTTTCTGCTCGATTTAGCTCATCGAGCTCCGTGAGGAGTTCGCAAGGGAGTTTTCCTGAGGCGATTTTGTTGATGATATCGATGGGGAGCTCTTGGTTCACGCATTGTTTCGCCAGGTCATCGAGGCATTCGTAGTGATAGCACAGGGTGTTCTTGTTCACTTCCGATGCGCGGGCTATGTCTGCGACGGTCATCTGGGTATAGGGTTTTTCGGCGAGAACCTTCCAGAATGCTTCTTGCATGCGAAGCTCAGCTGGCTTTTCGTTGCTGTTTTTGGCTGGCCGACCCAATATTCCTCCTAAATTAGCCGATACGACCAATATTCGCCATTTTAACCCTGAATGCTGAGGGGTAGTCTGAAGCTGGTTAAGAAAATGGGAGGTTGTTATGTTCGAGAAGCTTGGACATAGAAAGTACGCCATCCCCTTTGTGGCGCCGTTTCTGATCATCTGCCTGTTCGCCCTCATGTTCTTTCCCATGGCAAATATGCAGATGAAAGATGTTCCTGTTGCCGTGGTGAACCTCGATTCAGCGGTGGAATTGCCTGATGGCGACAAGGTGAACGTGGGTTCCGAGATTGCCGAAGCCCTTGAATCCGGCGAAGGTCTGAGCTTCGCAAAGGGCGAAGACGAGGGTGAGGCGGCCGATTCCGAGGCGTCTGATTCTGACGTGACGGGAGTCAGTGACGATGCCCTTTCTTGGACGGTCATCACTGATGAGGCAACCTTCGAAGAGGCTAAGGCCAACAACGAGTACTTCGCCTATTTGGTTATTCCCGAGGGCTTCACGCTGACCCAGGTGGCCGGCAAGATTTCCGATCAGATGGATGCTCTGACGGCTTCGAATGCGAATACTGCAGCGATGATGGCGAATCCTGCTGCTGCAGCTGCCATGGCCGAGAAGGCTCAGGCCATGCAGAAGATCCTCGATGACGCTGAGGACGTTGGCGATGTTACGCTGTCCGTACAGATAGACAAGGCGAAGAGCCCCATGGCGGCCAACCAGCTGAAGAGCGTATTCTCCCTGGTCATGGCCAAGGCTGGCTTCGATGCTGACGTGGTCATGGTGAATGACGGTGGCTATGATGATTCCGACAGCTCCGCTTTCGCCAACATGATGGTGCTGCAGCTTTCCTTGTTGCCAGCGGTGATCGGCAGCCTCATCGCTGCCATTCTTCTCAGCCGCATCTTCAATCGTAGGAATACGGAAACAAAACGCGAGTGCGCTCAGGCTCTTGGCAAGCAGATTGGCATGAGCGTCGTGTCCTCCCTGATTGTTGCCGCAACGGCATGGGCTGCGGTATGGGTGGTAGCTGGGCTGCAGATGCCTGCGGCAACGACTATACCGTTCCTGTGGTTGGCGTCCTTCTGCATGATTCTGTTGCTGGGCGGATTCTTCAATCTCAGCCTGCCCTTGGGCGTGCTGGTGGCCGTCTGCATTCTTGGCTTCGGCAACATGACCGGCGTGCTGCCAGCGCAGATGCTTCCTGAGTTCTGGGCTCAGTGGGTTTGCCCCTGGGCACCTCAAGCGTACATGGGTGAGGGCATTCGCATGATTACCTACATGGGTGCTGGCATCTTTAACAGCGCAACTCCCGCCATGCTGGTGTACGGCGCGATTGGCTTGGTGCTCTACGCTCTGTCCTGGGTTGCGGGCTCCTTTGCCAAATCCTCTAAAGAGGAGCAGAGGGCCTCGTAACGAGGGTTTCCTGCTAGGGCGGTCTTAAAAGGCTCGCCAGCGAGAGATTCATAGAGTCCTGCACGTATCAGCGGGGTGGACGCCATGGCGCCCTCCCCGCTGTCTGCGCTTTGTATCCAGGGTTCAAGGTGGGTGAAGAATTCATCGCAGCAGATGGTCATGGTTTCCGGGGCCTCTTTGCAGAGACGTGTGTATTCTTCGAGGCATTCTAAAGCTCGCTCCTCGTCGTTTGCCTGAAGGTAGGCGCCTGCGAAGTTAAGCAGTCCGAAGACGTTGCTAGGGAAGACCCTGTTCAGGTTGAAGATGCGGGTGAGCTCCTGAAAGCGGTTTAGCAGTGTTCCCAGGTAGGGGGCGTCGTCGGTATGCAGCCCGGAGAGTTGGGCCATGATGGTGCTTGCGGTGATGACGGCGTTGCAGAGGTCGGCCTGAAGGATTTCCTCGGCGCTTTCG
Source organism: Eggerthellales bacterium (assembly GCA_029225085.1). Taxonomy (GTDB): domain Bacteria; phylum Actinomycetota; class Coriobacteriia; order Coriobacteriales; family Eggerthellaceae; genus JAQXVU01. The sequence continues at coordinate 15,546 of JAQXVU010000015.1, forward strand.
TTGTCTTTCAAAATCTGTTTTGCGGCTGCAAGGAGCATGCCTTCGGTCATGCCCAGACCCCATTCCCCTTCAAGGAGGTCAACCACAGCGTGAGGGCGATTGGCCTGAATCTCGAGGGATGCCTCGATGATGCTCGCTTGGCGCACCAATTTGGTGACCTGACATTTGCTGCGCACGCGGCGACAGAGAGTGCGAGCGGTGTGGGTAAGCTCGTTCCTCAGCTCCTCGCTGGGGGCGAACTCGGCATGGGAGCTGAAGAGAGCCGCGGTCTGAAGGAGCAGAGGGTAGCAAGAGTAGTGCTGTTTGCAGGTCCTCCGGGCTTCTTCTAATGCGATTTGGAATTCTCCTGCGGTAAAGAGGTCGCGAAGGTGGTCGTTGATGGCGCTGATGTCTTCTTCGGATAGTTGGGGATCATAGCCCAGCAGCTTATCGGTGGTGACGCCGAAGAAGATGGCGAGCTGGGGGATGAGGGTGAGGTCGGGAAGGCTCTGGCCTGTTTCCCATTTGGATACCGATGCCTTCGAAACGCCCATGTGCTCGGCGAGCTGTTGTTGGGTAAGACCGGCTTCTTTTCTCAGGGATGAGATGTTTGCGGCAAGATGAAGCGTCGTGGTCATGGGCAGCTCCTGGGTGCGTTTCTTTTCTGCGGTTTCCCTATTGTGGAATGAATGCAGGGAAATCAACTATCAGTTGATTAATTTCCAAACAGTATACATTCTCCTCTAGCGACGGGTAGACTTTCAGTTGTTGAGCAAGTGTGTTTGATTTGTCCGAATTTATTCGCGAGAGGTGTGTTCATGGGTTCCGAGAGAACAACCATTGGCGGCTACGTGCTGCCTGAGAATTGGATAGCCCGCATCGCCCTGATTTGGTCGGGAAATGCGGTGAGCTTCATTGCGGCAGGAGCTGCTAGCTATGCCTGTGTCTGGTACGTCACGGTGGCTACGGGCAGTCCCATCATGCTGGCCCTCATCTACGTGGCAGCGTTTCTGCCCCTGGGCTTGCTGTCTCCCTTTGGCGGCGTCATTGCGGATAAGGTGAACCGCAAGGCCATCATTCTCGCCTCGGACATGACCCTGGCGGTTTCGAGCATCGCTATGGCGGCGCTGATCTTCTTTACCGAACCCAGCATCCCCGTGATCCTGGCATTTTGCCTGGTGTACGGCATCGCCTCGGCGTTCCGCGGCCCAGCCTTCAACGCCACCATGCCTCTGTTGGTGCCAGCTGACGCCATCATGCGCATCAACACCCTCGATGGCATGCTCAGCAGCGTGTCGGTGATCATTGCGCCAGTGTTCGGCATCTTCCTGTACACCACCATGGGCCTGCAGCTGGTGCTCTTTGTGAATGGAATCTGTGCCCTGGCGTCTTTTGCCGCCATGCTCTTGGCCAAGATGCCTCCTATGCAGGCTGCCGCTGCCGACTTGGGCGTCGTGGCCAGCTTGGGTGAGGGCGTTCGCACTTTGGGCGGCGAGCGCGGTCTTCTGTATCTGCTCATCGCCATCGTGCTGTGCATGACGGCCTATGGTCCCATCGACTCACTGCTGCCTCTGGTGGTGTCTACCCACTTCGGCGGAGACGGCTACACCGCATCGCTTTTGGCGGCTGCCATGGGCGTGGGCATGCTGGTGGGCTCTGGCGTGTTGGTTGCGCTGAACCTGAGCCGTGGCCTGGCTAAGGTGGTGTGCGGAGCTATCGTGCTAGCGGGCGTCGCCATTGCCGCCGCAGGCTTGGTGCCTTCTGACCTGCTGCTTCTCTTCGTGGTGTTCATCGTGATTGTCGCCATTGCCTCTGCGTGGCTCAGCGCTCCCATCGTCACGCTGCTGCAGGTGAACGTGGCTGAGGACAAGCTGGGTCGCGTCATGGGTCTGTACACCGCAGCCATGGGCCTCACCATGCCGGTGGGAACCCTCATCGGCGGTGCCATCGCCGAGTTCACGGGCTTCCAAATCTTCTTCGTTGCAGACGGAATCCTCATTGCCCTCATTGGCTTGGCGGTTCTGCTGAACAAGAAGGTGGGGGAGTACAACCGCAGCATTCTGCCAGAAGAGTCTGAAGTGGTGGAAGGCTAGCTTGGGCTTCTAGTTCTCTTCTACGAAGAAGAGCTCGTACCAGCGGATGAACACGTAGATAGACCAGACGCGGCGCCAAAGGGCGGCCTTGTTGCCGCGATAGCGCAGCTTGTGCCAGAGATTGGTCTTGCCCGTGGTGAAGTAGTTCAGCAGGGCCTTGATCTCCTTCTGGTTGAAGAACTTTGCGGCGGTCTCGCTGTCGAAGGCGCGAACGATGTCGCCGTTGTAAGCAGGGTCGGCCAGCCAGTCGCGAATGGGCACGGGGAAGCCCAGCTTCTTGCGGTAGGCCACCTCCTGGGGAAGGACGCGGGATGCAGCGCGACGCAGGGCTAGCTTGTTGCCGCCGTCGCCCACCTTGAAGCGAGAGGGCATGCGGCGGGCGATGTCGAAGATGCGCAGGTCGCAGAAGGGCATGCGGATATCCAGACCCGTTCCTTCCACAATCTTGGTTGAATTGAACAGGATGCTGGCCTCGAAGTAGCTGCGAAGATCGACGTAGAGCATCCAGGAGACGGGGTCGTACTTGCGGCCTGCCTCGCCACGTTTGCGCATGAAGTCGGCGGCGTCGCGGTTGGGGTAGAAGCGCTTCAGGTAGTGCTTCTGGTCGAGCTCGCGCATGCTCTGGGTGGCACCGTAGTACACGGGATTCTTCTGCTTGGTGAAGGAGTCGGCGTTCTGGTAGCCGTTGTAGCCGGCGAAGAATTCGTCGGCGCCCTCGCCTGAGAAGACTACCTCGCAGGTGCCTGCCAGCTGTTTTGCGGCGCAGTACAGGGAGAGACCCGCCGCATCTGCCTGAGGCTGCTCGTAGGCGACGATGAACTCATCGAGGTTTGCGAAGAAGTCCTCGGGCGTCACCTCGATGCCCTTGAAGCCACGGCCCAGGTACTCGGCGGTTGCCTTGGCATCCTCTTCTTCGGAGGCCTCCTGATTGGCATAGGCGCAGCAGAAGCCGGTCTCGGCGGGGCCCTTTGCCAGCATGTAGGAGGAATCGACGCCGCCGGACAGGAAGCTGTCTACGTGCTGACCTGGGTCTACCACGCACTTCATGCTGACATCCATGGCATCGGAGATCTCGTCGGCCCAGTCGTCGAGGGTCTTGCTCTCGTCGGGCTCGAAGGTGAGCTCCCAGTAGCGGTCTACCTTCAGGCCGGCTTTGCCGAAGGTAAGGTATCCGCCGGGCTCGAGCTTGTACACGCCCTTGAACAGGGTCTCCTCGCCGGGAACGTAGGAGAAGCCCAGGTAGAACTGAATGAGCTCTTCGTTCAGTTCCTTCTTGAAGCCGGGCTTGTCGAAGAGGTCCTTAATGCGGATGCTGTACAGCAGGTTGCCGTCATCGGTTAGATAGTAGAAGAACAACTCTGCGCCTAAGATGTCGCGGCAGCAGAACAGCTCCTCGGCTTCGGTGTCGTACAGGGCGATGCCGAACTGACCGTTCAGATGGTTGCCCATGTCTGTGCCCCATGCCTGATAGGCTGCGACGATGATCTTCTCTTCCCGCTCCTGGCGGGTGCAGCCGGAAATGTCGAGTCCCAGCTCAGCTGCGAGCTCGGCGTGGTTTCTGATGAGGCCCTGGTATGCCTTGATTTCTATCATGAAGCTGTCCTTTTCTGATGGTGCCGGCGGATGCGAACGTGTATTGGGGTTGGCTATCGCTCCCGCCTCGAAGCGCCTTCAAACGCATTTTGTTCAAGCTTACATAATAGCCGAGCGGCCAGCAGACGGCGGCTTCAGCGGAGGGCAAACCCGATAATCCGCTTGGTTGTCATGCTATGCGCGTTTCGGTTCCCCGTATTCGCGCTCCATGGCTTCTTTGGTGACGATCCATTGTTTTCCGTATTTTCTTGCATCGACGCCGGAGACGATTTTGCCGTAGGAGACTGCTTTTCGGAGAGCTGACTCGCTGAGGCCCCACAGTTCTGTTGCGTCCGCAAATGACATGAGTCCATCGAAGGGGGTGCTTTGAGTGACGCCGTGCTCCCAGAGCTCGTCGGAGGACAGGTCTATTTCGTCGTTCCAGCAGACGCCGTAGCCTCCCGTATCGACCTTGACGTTGGAGAAGAGATTTTCATTTACAAGGGGCTTAAACGCGTCGAGCCTATCCGGAAGGGGACTGGCGTCATAAGTCTTTGTCGTGCCATCCGAGAACAGAACGCTGAGCTTCATGCCTGGGAGAGGGTAGACCTCTTTTACCTTATGGAACATCTTTGCCTCCTATTTAGGTGAGGGGATCAAGCTTTCTGAACTCCTGGGTTTGCCATATTTCTATCAATGCGTCTCGGTTTAGAGCGATCCATTCACGAACCAAACCTGCTGCTTTAGCAGGGATTTCGCCATCTAGTATCTGGCCGGTTCTTATGTCGAACACCGCAGCTTCTTCGCCGTACATCGCATGTATATGGGGAGGGTTGTGTTCCGATTGCAGGAAATACATCTTAATAACGATTCCGTAGAATCTCGCGAGCGCTGGCATGGCTTCCCCTCCCCAATGGAGCAAGATGAGTATATCACGTTATCGTGATATACTCATCTTGCGACTTGTGATTGGCGAAGGGGATGTTTTTGTCTATTTTACAGTAGCTCCTGCTCCCAGATGGCTTCCTTGAAGCCGGGCTGCAGGGGAGTGCCGTCCTTTACGAGCAGAGGCCGTTTCACCAGCATGCCGTTGCTTGCCAGAAGTTCTATGGCTTCCCTGTCGGTCATGCCCTCATCGAAGCGAGCCTTCACGTTCAGCTCGCGATACAGCATGCCGGAGGTGTTGAAGAACTTGCGGATGGGCAGGCCCGATGCCTCTTGCCAAGCCGCCAGCTCATCGGCAGTGGGGTTGTCTTCGACGATATGGCGGTCAGTGTACGCAATGCCATGCTCGTCGAGCCACTTCTTCGCTTTCTTGCAGGTAGAGCACTTAGGGTATTCGATGAAGAGAATGCTCATGTTGTCCCTCCTGGGGGTCGGTGATGGGGCCGCGGATTGCGGACGCCACGGGTCGCGGCCAGCAGACATTGCGCGATGCGTTCGCGGAGTCGTGCTGCCGTGTGTTCGCCTTCTATCCTAGCAAAGCGATCTGGCTCACCATGGTGATGTAGTGACACAGGGACCCCACCATTACAAAGATGTGGAAGAGCTCATGAGGCCCGAAGTCGGGGTGAATGCGGCGCAGCGCGTCGATCTTCAGTGCGTAGATGACGCCGCCGACGGTGTAAGCGATGCCTCCGGCTAGAAGGAACCCGAAGGCAACAGGGTTCAGGCTCTCGAAGATGGCGGGCAGCGCGAAGACGCAGAGCCAACCCATGCAGATGTAGATGACCGAAGACACCCACTTGGGGCAAGTGACCCAGAAGGCCTTGAAGGCGATGCCTAAAGTGGCCACCACCCATACGGCGATAAGCATCGGCGTGCCTACAGAGGCGGGAAGGAAGCAAACGCACACTGGTGTGTAGGACCCTGCGATGAGGATGAAGATCATCATGTGGTCGATGCGCTTCAGGAGCAGAGCTGCCTTCTCCGTTTCGGGCTGGAAGGTGTGGTAGGCCGTGCTGGCGCCGTACAGCAAGACCATGCTCAGGGCGAACACGCCGAAGCTGGCAAGCTCTACTCCCCCCAGCCCCTGGGTCGCGGCATACACCAGGAACACGGGCATGGCCAGGATGGCGGCGACGAACCCGATGAAATGGGTCAGGGCGCTGAGGGGGTCCTTTACATGGAAGACGTTCTTGGGGGCGTAAGTGCTTGCTGCAGATATCACGGTTTCTGTCTCTCTAACATCGGTTATTCAATAACTTGTCTTGCATCTAGGATAAACCTGGTATCCTGTAGCCTGTCAAGAGTTATTGAAAAACCTATTGAGGGTAACCATGAACGAACTAGATCTTTCCGGCTACAAGCTGCCCCGCTATCACGAGATTCCCAATGTTGGTCTGTATTTGAAGCAGGTCGTTACCTTCATAAACGACGCCACCGAGCCCCTGTTGCACACCCAGGTCACTGCTTCTATGCTGAGCAACTACGTGAAGGCCCACATGGTGGCCAGCCCTGTGAAGAAGGCTTACGACCGGGAGCAGATCGCCACCCTCATCTTTATCGTGTTGGCCAAAAACGTACTGTCGCTCGAGAACATTGGCCGCACCCTCGACCTGCAGCGCCGCACCACCGAGCCCGCCGTGGCTTACGACTTCTTCTGCAATAAGTTCGAGTGCATGTTGGCCCAGGTTTCCGGCAAGGATGTGGTGGTGTTTCCCGAAGAGGGATTGTCCGCTGAAGCCCACTTGCTGAAATGTATTATCACCACGTTGGCTCAGAAGATCCTTCTCGATGAATGCTTTATTCGTTTCCAGATGGAAGAAGGGGCGAGCTGCGAAGACTAGTTCATCGCGCGCGAGCTTGCCCAGGCTTACAGCTCCACAAGTCCTACCTGAGTTCCGTAGGCGTAGAGCTTGCAGCGCCCTTGCATGAAGAAGGAGGCTTGGGCCTGCTGTTGGGGGTACAGCCGTTTAATGCGCACCAGGTCGGTGCTTACGCAGGCGATGAACGACAGGTGATCTTCTTTGGTCATGGGGTGGTCGATGGTCGCCACCTGGCAGCCGTCGGAGACTTCCACTTCAGCGTTCAGGACTCCCTCGTTCTTGCGAGCGGACAGAGGGCGTAAGGGCTCACCGCAGCACGTGACGTTCAGTTGACCCATGGCCCAGAGGATGTTTCCGCAGTTAGGGCACGCATAGAACTGGCCCTTGCTGACGTTGCCTGGAATGTTGTCGTTCTTCGCGTCCTTCCAATGCTTCAGGGTGGGAAGCAAGGCGCCCATGAAGGATACGGCCTCCTCTTGGGTGAAGCCGGTTGCGGCGGTGAGGCAGGGGACGTTGCGCTCGATGATCTCATCGAGGCCGGAGCTGGTGAACTGGCCGTTCTGATAGCACCAGGTGCAATAGTCGGGGCTCTCGCTGCCGTCGGCCTCGGTGCCGTGGGGCATGTCCTGCACGCTGAAGGGCGTTCCGCAGCACTGGCACAGGGGCTCGTCGGGGAGCTCTAGGAGCTGGGTGACGGGAATGTTTAGGCATTGGGCAAGGAGCTTGCGCATGTCGATACTGGGAACGCTCTCGCAGGTTTCCCAGCGGCTGACGGCCTGGCGGGTAACGTACACCATAGAGGCAAGTTGTTCCTGGGTGAGCCCCTGCTTCTTTCGGGCGGCTGTCAGG
>JAQXVU010000016.1 GCA_029225085.1 Eggerthellales bacterium
CAACAGGCGGCTGGTAGCCATGTAAAAGCCCATGATGCCGGACAAAATGGCGCAGGACACGGCCACGCCCAGCAGCACCAAACCCGGCGTACCCAGGAAGTAATAGGCCGCGTGGAAGGTGGGCAGCGCCAGCAGACCGGACTGGTTGCCGCTGTCGGCGATGTACTCTGCCCAGGTCCCGTAGCCCTCAGGCACCACCATGGCCGTCACCAAGGTGAGGCCCACGTACACCGCGGCGCCGAACAGGATGCTCACCACCATGAGGATCTTGGTCTTCTTAGGCGAGAAGTTGAACTCCTCGGAGGACTGGGGCACCGTATCGAATCCCACGAAGGCCCAAGGAGCCACGGCAATGACGGCCAGAATGCCCGGCAAGGTCTCGGCGGTTGGCGAGAAGAAGGGCTCGATGGCAGAAAGGGACGCCTCGGGACTCACGAACGCCGCGCCGCACACCACAGCCACGCCTCCCACCAGCAGAAACACCAGCACCGTCTGAAAGACGCCGGCGGTCTTCACGTTGCGAATGCTCAAAAAAGCGAACAGGATCAGGGCCGCCGCAGCAAGGATAAGCTCGCCCAAGTACACGTCGTAGCCGGCAACCTGGTAGTGGAAACCCACCTGAAAGATGCCGCCCAAAAGGTTGCGGCCGATGAGTGCCAAGGCCGTAGCGTTCAGGGGCACGATGGCCAAGTAGGCCAAGCTCAGGAACCAAGCGCAGATGAAGCCATGGGTCTTGCCGAAGGCCCGCTGGGTGTAGATGAATTCTCCACCGGCGACGGGGAATCGGCGAATCATGTAGCCGTAGTTGAAGGCGATGATGATCAGGATGACGGCCGCCACGCCCATAGCAATGGCCGTACCCGCAGGGCCTGCCGAAGGCAGGAAGGTATTGCCGGGCATGACGAAGGCACCCCAGCCGATGATGCAGCCAAGGGCCAGCGCCCAGACGTTTAGCGGCGAGAGCCTCCGCTTAAGAGTCGCTTCAGCAGGGACTTTTTGGGCTTGGGCGCTGCGACCGCGGGCTGGCTGGGTTCGGGCTGCTTTTTCTTCCACTTCTTCACTCTCTCAGATGCATAGGGATTGTCGGTTACCGTGAAGCGCACCTTGTGGCAGCCAACGAAGGCGTAGCTGCCAATGCGGCCCACGGTGCTGGGGATGGTTACATGGGTGAGGCTCGCGCAGTCGCGGAAGGCGTTGTCGCCAATCTCCGTGACGCCCTCGGGGATCTGCACCTCAGTCAGACTGCTGCAGCTGCGGTAGGCGTTGGCGCCGATGACCTTCAGGGTGTCGGGCAGCTGTACGTGCTGCAGATTGGCGCAGCCTCGGAAGCTGGAGTTGCCCACGTTGTAGATGGGCGCGGGGATCTCTACCTGGCGCAGGGTCTCGTTGCCGCGGAATGCCTGGGCTCCGGTGGTGAACACCGCGGCGCCTTCGTAACTGGCTGGCAGACGCAAGCTCTCGGCCGTGCCCTGGTAGTCATTTATGGCCACAGTCTTGGCCTCAGGGTGAGGGCCCTCCCAAATGACCTTCAGGCGAAAGTCGCCCTCAGTCTCGTACTCGTAGTGTTCGGAAATGGCATGCAGGGCGGTGCCGAAGACGGCGTCGACGGTCTTGGGCAGCAGACGGGGCACGCTGCCCTTGAAGAGCACCACGTCCTTGCGGGTGACCTCGTCAGCCACCCACTGGTTCAGCTGCTCGCGATCTGCGGTATAGCGAGCGGAAATACCCTGGGCGCTGATGGCGTCGGCCAGAATGCGGGCGTTGTCGTCGCCGAAGCACAGAGCCAGGTCGAGCTTGGTATCGCCGATCTTCTCACCGGTCTCCTGGTGAATCCGCGCCTCCTCCTCGCCCATGCGGGGCATGTCGGACATGACGGCAATGCGGCGGCCACCTGTGGGAACTTCCATATTGTCTAGGACCGTCAGAGAGCCCAAAAGCGACGCGGGCGCGGTGTTGTAGCAATCTAGATACAAGGTGTAGCCGCCCACGTTGGTGATGTTCTGACGAATGCCCTGGCCGTGATAGGCGGCGATGCCGGCCACGATGTCGTCCTGAGGGATGCCGAACCACTGGCCCACCGCGCAGGCCGCGAGGGCGTTGCCGATGTTGTGAGCGCCCGGGCTGTTCAGCTGGGCGGGAATGCGGGTGTCACCATGCACGATGTCAAAGCCGATGGTGGCGCCGTGATCGGCGATGTTCTCCGCGTGGTAGTCCGCAGCGGGATCTTCCACCGCGAAAGAAATGATGGGATGATCCGGCAACTGCACGGTTCGCAGCAGCTCATCGTCGTAGTTCAGGAACAAAGGACAGCCAGCGGGCATCTTGCGGGCCACGGCCAGCTTCTCCTGCAGGATGTTCTCTTTGGTTCCGAAGACCTCGAGGTGAGGCTCCTGTATGTTGGTAATGACCGCGGCGTTAGGCACGCAGGCATTCACGGCGTTGGGCATGGTGCCCTTGTTCTTGATGCCGAACTCCTGCACGAAGAACTGGGCGTCGCGAGGCAGGCGCTGCATGTTGTCGAACAGCGGGTAGATGGTGTTCTGGTTGCCGCGGCTGCGAGCGGCCACGTACCCTCGGCGAAGCACCTGGTAGATCATATCCTTGGTAGAGGTCTTGCCGATAGAACCGGTGACGCCCACCACGTTCATGCCGATGTCGTCGCGAATGCTGGCGGAGAGGATCTGCACCGCCTTGTAGGGACTCTCGATAATGATGTGGGGCACGGCGCCAAGCTGTGGGTGGCCCTGAAACTCGGGGCGCAGAAAGGCCATGGCCACACCCTCCCCAGCTAGCTTCTGCAGCGTGTGGTCGGGGTCGACGGCTTCCTTTTCGGGGTTGAAGTAGGCTCCACCGGCGGTGGCGAAATGCAGGGAGTAGGCCATGTTGGTGAAGGGCTCGTCCTGGTGGGCCTGATGCTCAGGAGGCACGGGGATTTCGAGAATGCGGCAGATCTGCCTGAGAGAGTAGCGGGTTACGTAGTCTGTGCTCATGTGCGTCTTCGTTCGGTGGGCCGAGGTGAGGCTTGCCGCAGCCACACGATTGCCCCAAGTCTTTGCTTTACGTTCAGGAACACGCACCAAGAGGCCGAGCCGTCCGATGATTGCGCTGTATCGGCCAATGTCGGCGCGGCCGATTCCCAGGTGCGTCACAACGAACAGGCATCGACCGAAGTCGGCGCAGCCGATGCCCGTGAAGGGGAACAGTGACATACGCAGCTCAGCCCCATGCGATGCGTGCGGGAACATGGTACGAACCCCATGTCTTGCCTTTGTCAGGGGCTTGTAAGAAATGGAAGAGGGTGCGACCCGAATCAGCTGGCACGGCGGGCGGGAAGTTCGGTCAGGTCGTCGGGAGGGCCGAGGCCTGGCCCCACCCCCTTCGCTCAGCGAAGGCCACTCGAGGCCACCCCCCCACCCCCCCCCCATACAAAGCCGTACACGGAAAAATTAAGCAAAATGTTAGGTGCCCGTAAATTCCC
>JAQXVU010000017.1 GCA_029225085.1 Eggerthellales bacterium
GATCAAGGAGATCCGCCAGTTCATGGAGTGGTGTTCGGAGGGCTCTTCCACCTATGCGGACAGGAAGCGGCTGTTCGAAGCCAGAAAGGCCTCGATGGAAGCAAAGATGAGGGAGCTGGAGAAGAACATGGCCATGATCGATTTCAAGTGCTGGTACTACGAGCAGGCATTAGCGGATGGGAACGAGGACAGGCTCAACGAGATGCTTCCGGACAAGCTGCCGAGGGAGATCCAGGCTCTGTACGACTTGGCGCACTCCTAAGGTGGCAATAGGATTGACCGGAACAAACTGAGACAAACTGGAGCAAACTGGAGAGAATATTTAACTATTGAGTGGGACTAGTTATTAGGTAGGAACGCTTCGCAACACCACGGTACACAAAAGAACGTTTCCGCAGGCCAGTTGGTTTTTTCTAACTGGCCTGCGTTACGTTAGACAACAGGAACAAATGCTCCGTTCGGGATTTCGAACGCCATTTGAACGCCACCCCAAAAAATGGCGTTTCTTGTAAAGGCGGGCTAATAAGCGCCGGTTATAAGCAAAATCCAGGCCCCCAGAGCGAGCTCCCGACATCGCCTTAACGGTTCTCGTCGTACGGGAAGATATTCGAAGAATCGCTTACAGGCGTTGAGCCGTCATTCTTTTCTACAACAACAAACTCATCGGGAGGATAGAGATAATCGTCATGAGAGTCATCTACGATTCTGTACCAGCCTCTTTCGATTGACATCACTTCGTAGATACGCCTGTTCGTCAACTCCAAAAATGAAGTCGAGCCCATGTACCTAACCTTCATTAATCCTCCCACCTATATGCCCCCAACCGACGTAAGCGGCGGCACAGTACGAGCATTATATGCACTCGCATAACGACGGTTATAAGAAGAACCTGCCTATCGATTTTCCCATCAAAAATTGTGCGAACTAAACACGTTATTCGAATGAAAACGGTGCTATCAAAACTCTCATCATTCTCGATGAGGTTCAGGCAGTTCCACGCGCCCTCACGGCCCTAAAGTACTTCTGCGAGGACGCCCCTGAATACGCCATCGCCGTTGCAGGATCACTCCTGGGAGTTGCGCTCAACGCCGGCATCTCCTTTCCCGTAGCCAAGGTCACCTTCCTTGATCTGCACCCCCTGAGCTTCAGGGAGTTCCTCCTTGCCATGGGTGAGGACACGCTAGAAAAGAGCATCGAAGATTCCGACTTTGACATGATGGGCGTATTCAAAGAACGGTACGAGGATTTGCTGAAAATCTATTACTTCACGGGAGGAATGCCTGAGGTCGTCTCAACTTTCATCGAGACAAATAACTTCTTAAGGGTACGGCAGGTACAGCAAGATATCCTGGAAGCCTATCAAGGAGACTTCGCCAAACACGCCGGCGCAACAATCGGCGAACGATGCCGCCTCATCTTCGACTCTATCCCAAGACACCTTGCCAAGGAGAATAAAAAGTTCGTTTACGGAGTGGTTAAGAAGGGCGCACGCGGCCGTGATCTCGATGACGCTCTGCAATTTATGATTGACGCCGGTCTGGTCGTTAAAGTACAACGTATATCTGCTCCGGGGATTCCCTTATCGGCATATGCGGACGAAGCGTCCTTCAAACTTTTCTGCGTGGACGTTGGCCTTCTTGGAGCGCTTGCCAGAATTGACGCCTCTACCATCATCAACGGAAATGCACTCTTCACTCACTTCAAGGGAGCAATGGCAGAGCAGTATGTGTGCCAGCAACTTGTAAGCGATTGCGAACTCAAACCGTATTACTGGTCGGCAGAAAAGGCTACGGCCGAGGTCGATTTCATGGTGCAAATCAGCGGGCACCTCGTTCCCATCGAGGTAAAAGCCGAGGAAAATCTCAAGGCTAAGAGCCTGGCAACCTTCTGCAAGACCCACAACGTCAATCACGCAGTAAGAACGTCGCTGTCGGGATACAGAAAGGAATCTTGGCTCACCAATATACCGCTCTATGCCATAAGCTGTCTGAACGGCCTCTCGTTTGAACAGACGAAGACAACGTCCTGACGGGCGTCAGGCTCCAAACCAGAATACAACCTAAGACGCCCCTTGAGACCAAACGGCTCAAGGGGCGTCTTCCATACATGAGAGCGAAGCACCCTGTGCTGCAATTAGAACTCGCGGAAGAAGATGTCCGCGTCGTACAGCACGTTTCGAATGTTCGCAAAGGCAGCCTTGACCGCCTCAGCCGAAACCTGGCTGGTTTTGACTTCGATCGAAATAAACGAAGACCCACCGTCTACCGCATCGTTTGTGATGGTGATTGACTCGCCCGGCTCCCCAATGAATTCCGACTTCGCACCGCATCCCATGCACGTTGTCTTCGTGGTGCTCATGCGCATGCCCGCATCAGCAAGGCACTTCAATGCCAAGCCTTTAACTTGCTGATCCCTATCGGCATTAAACGGGGTGGAGAACAGCATCCTATAGGTGTATACGGTCGATTTCTTCTTGCCAAATCCGAACAATCCCATGTCTATTTCCTCTCTCGGGCAGATGTGGACTATTTACGCGAGGCAGTACCGGCTGAACTCTCTCATGGCATCGCTCAGCGAGGAATAGGGACCGTACTTGGACCTGCCATCCATGACATAGACCCAGAACATGACCCCATTGCCCTCAATCCAGCAATGCCCGTAGCTGCCGTGCCCCTCCTTATAGATTGCCATGGAGCAACTCCCTTTCTCGGTAGACGATACATGTAATTGCAGGTTAAGACGGGGGGTGTGACTTGTCAACGCTCGCCTTCCCAACTGGCTCCCATGCCATTTTGACGCGCATCCGGAATTCCCCTTCTAGCCGGGACGAGTGATTGGCCAGCACTAAGCACCTGGAGCGATATTCGCCAGACGCTCAGCCTTCTCTGATCGATTCCTCTCTCCAAATCAAATCCGACCCCACAAAAACGCCCCGAGGCCACAGGGTCCCGAGGCATTCCATTCCATATGCAGCTTTATCGCACCGAGCTACAGGGCGGCGAAACCGGCGGCTATGTTCTCGATCGCTTCATCGATATCCGTCGTGGGGATATCCGTCCCCTGAAGAGAGATGCATTCCACCTGGCTAATGCCGTAGTACTTCGCCATAGCTTCGATGGTCTTGTAACCAAGGTCCCCCTCGTCCGGAACGAAGCCTCCCCTGCTGGTTACGTAGTACAGCTTCTCTGCCTTGCACAGGCCAGTGGGGATTCCCTCTTCACTGTACTTATAGGCAATGCCGGGCACGCTGATATTCTCGATGTATATCTTCAGCATCGCAGGGAATCCGCAATCCCAATAGGGCGCGGCGATGACGATGCAGTCCGCCTCCGCGAACTGACGGGCGAAGTTAAAGAAGGCATTGTTGAAGTCGCCCTCAGAAAGCAAGGCGGAACGCTCATTCAGCCTGGTGGAGTTCAGGGGAACCAGCTCTTCGTCCTCCAACACGAGTCCCGTCACCTCGTAGTCATCCTTCAGCTTGTTCACAAGCTCCGTGCTGACACGCATGGTCCTTGATGTTTCGCGGTTTACGCAACTGTTAATGTAAAGCAGCTTCCTCATTAAACCCCACTCCTAACTGCGCATTATTCAAACAGCGTACGTTGCTCATTATGACGCTTCGCAAAGGAAAGCACGACCGTACAATCACGGAGCACGAGATCGGCGCTATACGCCAATTTCGCAGCACGAGACCTCTGCAAATAGCGGGAGACTATTTCTCCGCGCCGCAGGGGTACACATTCTCGCTGGCGCGCTTCTCTTGGGTCACCGCCTGGAAGAAGCGATACCCGCCGGCGAAGTTGTAGCAATCAAAGCCCTCCTGGGTCAGAATACGGCAGGCGATGTAGCTGCGCAGTCCGCTCTGGCAAATGACGTATACGGGCTTTGCAGGGTCAAGCTCACCAAGGCGATCCCGCAGGTCATCGACAGGCACGTTCACGAAGCCCTCAATGTGGCCCCGCCCATACTCGGCAGGGGTGCGGGCATCGAGCAGCGTCACACTGCCATCTCGAGGCAACGTGGGCTCATCGTCCCAGCGCCACTGCTTCACCAGGCCATTAGCCAGGTTCTCTATCATGAAGCCCGCCATGTTCACCGGGTCCTTCGCCGAGGAATACGGCGGCGCATAGGCAAGGTCGAGGTCCTTAAGCTCATCGGCGCGCATGCCGGCATGAAGAGCCGTGGCCAGAACATCCAAGCGCTTGTCGGCGCCTTCCCCACCGATCACCTGAGCGCCCAAAAGACGCAGGGTGTCCTTCTCGAACACCACCTTCATGGTCATAGGCTTTGCGCCGGGATAGTACCCCGCGTGGGAGCCGGGCGACAAAATAACGCTGTCGCAGCTGATGCCCGCTGCGGCCGAAGCTTTCTCCGTCAGACCCGTGCCGGCAACCGTCAAGTCGAAGACCTTAATCACCGAAGAGCCCATCGACCCGCGATAGCGACTATCCCCACCGCAAATGTTGTCAGCAACGATGCGACCCTGCTTATTGGCAGGACCAGCCAAAGCGATGAGGGCATCTTCCCCACTGACGAAATGCTTCACCTGCACGGCGTCGCCTACGGCATACACGTCGGGTGCGGAAGTTTCCATACGATCATTCACCACGATGGATCCCTTAACGCCCAACTGCAGACCGGCCTCGCGAGCCAGCTTCGTATCGGGGGTCACGCCAATGGCCAGCAAAACCATATCCGCCGTGACGCCCTCTTCATCGGCAAGGAGCGTGGTGATCCTGCCGTCTTCTTCCGCAAAGCCTGAAACGGTGCTCCCCAACCGCAGAGCAACGCCATGGCGGCGCATCTCGGCATGAACCAGCGTGGCCATGTCGCAGTCGAAAGTGTTCATGAGCTGCTTGGGACGCTGCACGATGGTCACCTGCAGACCCAAACCCTTAAGATTCTCGGCCATCTCGACGCCGATGTAGCCACCGCCCACGATGACCGCGCTCTCGAGCTGCTCACGAACCACGTAGTCGCGAATGGCCAGCGTGTCCTCGACCGTGCGAAGGCTGAAGATCTTATCGGAGCCAATGCCCGGCAAGTCAGGGCGGGTGGGCTTCGCACCAGGGGAAAGCACCAGCTTGTCGTAGGACTCCGTGAATTCCTCCCCCGTTTGCAGATTACGCACCGTCACACAGTGGGCATCGGGATTCACGGACAGCACTTCATGGTGCACCCGCACGTCAATGCGGAAACGACGGTAGAAGCTCTCCAGAGTCTGCAGCGTCAGGTCCTTCTCCTGGGTGATGACGCCGCCAATGTAGTACGGCAAGCCGCAATTGGCATAGGACACATACCCGGACTTCTCGAAGACCACGATCTGGGCCTTCTCGTCTAAACGACGAATGCGCGCCGCAGCTGTTGCGCCTCCGGCTACGCCGCCAACGATGACAACCTTCATGGCTTACCTCGCTATCTCGCTATCTCGCTATCTCGCTATCTCGTTATCTCGCCCTTGTAGCCGTTAATGCCGCCGATGTTCTTGGCGTTGTAGCCCTCGCCCTTCAGGTAGCTCACGGCCTGACCGCTCCTAGCACCGCTGAGGCAATGCACGAACAGCGGCGTATCCTTGCTAGGCACCACGCTGGCGATCTGAGAGATATTGGGAAGAGGAAGATTCACGCTGCCGGGAATATGTCCCTGGGCGTACTCCTCGGGATTGCGCACATCAAGCAGCACCGCGCCCTCAGTATCGCGCCATTCCTGAACGCCCTTGTTAATGTCGTTGCCAAACATGCTGAACATACCCATACAGACCCCCTTGTAAAAGCTTCATATGTGGAAGAAGCCAAAACGTTACTTACTACGTACAATGAGTACGATACAAGGACGAGGGGGGTCCGTATGCCCGAATACAAAGAACTCTTACAATCCATCCGGTCGCTTAGCGAACTAGACAGGGATGCCTTGCTGAAATCCCTTGAAAAAGAAGAGCGGGGGCATACGCGCAAATCCCACACCCGTCCTCGCACAAATCCCACACCCGTCTTCTCGCAATAAGCTATTGCGTGACGCAGCAGGTCCTCCTTCGTATCATCGGGGCACAAGCAAAGCAAAACAAAGGAGAGACCATGACCTTTTCCGAAGCCCTGACAGCCGCCCGAAAGAAGCAGGGGCTCACCCAGGAACAACTTGCCTCTATGGTGTACGTTACCCGCCAGGCCGTCAGCCGCTGGGAAACCTGCGAGAGCGTTCCCAG
>JAQXVU010000018.1 GCA_029225085.1 Eggerthellales bacterium
CCGTGCAGTCCGTACATCATGATCGCGTCGGCGAGCATCGCGCGGTCGCGCAGGTCCTCGGGGTCGCTCGCGTCGAAGTCGTCGTAGACCTCGGCGAAGCTGTCGAACACAGTGAAGGCCATCAGAACCACCCCCATAGAATCGAAGAGAAGAACAGGAACCCCGCGGCGAAGGAGGCGGCGAACAGGGCCGCCTCCCAGTGGTCGCGGATGATGTCCGGTACGTGCCTCATCAGAACGGCACTTCCTCGTCGTAGAGCTCGGGCTGCGTGGCCGCGGCGTAGGCCGCCTGGGCGCTCCACTGCGGCGCGGCCTGCGCCTGCTGCTGCATTGGCACCGTGTCCGCGAGGCTCTGCTGCGGCTGGGCCTGCGTCTGCCCCTCGCGGCGCACCATGACCTCGATCTCGTCCACGATGACCTCGAGCTTGGAGCGGCGCTGTCCGTCCTTCTCCCACGAGCTGTAGCGCAGCCTGCCATCGATGGCGACCTTCATGCCTTTGGCGAGGAAACGGCTCACGGCCTCGGCGCGGGTGCCGAACATGGTGCAGTCCACGAAGTTGGGGTAGTCCTCCCACTCGCCGGTCTGATTGTTCTTGCGGCGATCATTTACTGCAACGCCAAAACCCAGAACAGGCAGGCCGCCTGCGGTCTGGCGAAGCTCAGGGTCGCGAGTCAGGTTACCGCTAATAATTACTCGATTAATGCTCATACTAGACCTCTCTCATGCCATGCGAAAAACTCGCTTTTTCCACTCGGTGCTTAACACCGACAGTCCGTGATTAGTCGCGGTCCTCGCGCTTCACGATCATGTGACGCTGTACAGCGTCGAGGATGCGAAGAACGCGGTCGAGCTCAGCGATGTTTGCAGGGTCTGCGTGGAAATCAATGAGAGTGTAATCACCGTCGGTCAGACCGTTAACCTCAAAAGCCAGCTTGCGCTTGCCCCAGTTGTCAACGTTGTCGATAGTACCCTCGCCAGCGGCGATAGCGTTCTCGATGCGCTTCATGGTAGCGAGACGGGATTCATCATCGATAGCTGGATCGATGAAAAACAGCAGTTCGTAAGCCTTCATAGCTCACCTCCTCTGGACTAAACGGCCCCTCATACCTCTAAGGGGCAGGAATCAGCCCGTAAATAGTAGCAGAGAACGGCTTCCAAAACAATGAAAACCCTTGCAGGACTCCGATTCCACATGACCCACACAACTAAGAGCCTTGCTCTCAGGGTGAGCATACCGCGCGAGGTTTACGTAGCTCTCACGCAAATGAAACGGAAATCCCTGCAAGGGTTCCTTTAAACGTAACGCAAAGCCAACGGCGGGCTCTTCTGAACCTGACCGAACGTCATCTCGCAGCCAATCCGCAGATAACGCATAGGTAACGGCCAACCAATCCGCAGCCAACGCACAGGTAACGGCCGACCAACCAATCCGCAGCCAACGCTCAGGTAACGGCCGGCCAACCCGCAGATAACGCACAGGTAACGGCCGGCCAACCAATCCGCAGCCAACGAATGCCTGAACGAGGATTACTCCTCCTTCTCACCGGCTTCCTCGTCAGCCTCTGCAGCGACATCCTCTGAGCCACCGATGAGCTCCATGCCGTCATCTGCGGGCACGAACTTATCGTTGGGGTCGATGTGCTGCATGAAGTTTGGAGCCTTGCCAATGTAGGCCACCTGGTCGATGAAGGCACGATCCTCGCCCTCGCCTTCGTACACGATGGCCACCGCGTAACCGGTCTCCTCACCGGGAACGCCACCCTCGGCGATAACGGCATCCTTCTTGCCAGCATCGGTATCGATGTAGCCGTCGTAGCACAGAGCGTATGCGTCAGCGCCCTTCACGTTCTGCACGGTATGACGGGCCTCGGCGAACACATGGTCAGAGGTGGTAGATTCCATCTCCTCGATGAACATGTTCTCCTTCACGGTTACCGCCGTGAAAGGAACCAGCTGGCCCAGCTCCTTCAGGCGCTCCTTGCCCTCGAGAGCCACGTACTGCAGCACCTTGGCCAGGGTAGGATCAATCTGAGGAACAGGTCCTCCAATTTCATCAACAATACGATCGGACATGCAATCCCTCCTTGTTGCTTGTAGTTTGTTGCGCAAACATCTTTGGCTCAGTGTAGCCTCTTTGCAGGCAAAACCTACGGCGACTTTTCCGCAAGCGCCCCTTCTTCGAGAAGCGGCGCCTTTATCGTTCCACGTGAAACATTCCGCCAATCGCTCCTCCGTCACCTCGAAAGCAGCCAGCCAAAGACACCCTGCTTCCACGTGAAACATTCCCGCTCAGGCATCTTCCACAAGCTATCATGGTACCGACGCCACGGCGCGCGTCTGCCCAACCCACCCCTCACGAGAGGACCCGCCATGACAAGCCTCTGGGACGAAACAACCTTTGCCGGACTCACCCTGAAGAACAGGCTCTGGAAGGGCGCCATCTACGAGCGCCTGGCCACCCCAGAAGGCTTCGCCACCCCTGAGCTCACGGACCTGTACAAGGAATACATCGACGGGGGAGTGGGCGCCATCCTCACCGGATACACCCGCATCGTGGAAGACGACATCCCCAACCCTGACATGAACGCCATCTACTCCGATGACCACATCGCCGGATACCTGCCCCTGACCAGCTATGCTCATCAGGGCGGCTGCCCCATCTTCATGCAACTGGTGTACGGCGGCGCTCGCACCAACGTCCCCACGGAGGGCAGGCGCATCTGGGGTCCTTCTGCGGTGGCAAACCAGCGCACGAACGTTGTCCCCACTGCCATGACCCAGCGCGACATCGACGAGCTCATCTCCGCCTTCGCCCAGGGTGCCCTTCGCGCCAAGAAGGCCGGGTTCGATGGCGTGCAGATTCACGCAGCTCACGGCTATATGCTCAGCACCTGGCTTTGTCCCCACTACAACCAGCGCACCGATGAGTACGGCGGCTCCCTCCCGAACCGCGCGCGGATCATCCTGCAGATTCTCGCCGCCATTAAGGATGCCTGCGGCCAGGACTATCCCGTGCTCATCAAGTTCAACTGCACCGACCATATGCAAGACGGCCTGACCGAAGAGGACAGCCTGCAGCTCATTCAGCTCTTAGAAGCCGCTGGCATAGATGGTGCAGAAATCAGCGGTGGAAACGAATGCGACCCCGCGGTAGCCGCTGCAGATCTGGGACCCTCCCGCAAGAAGCTGGCCCATCACCCTGAGCGCAGCTCCTACTTCGGCGAATACGCCCGAAAGCTCTCACAGCAGGTTTCCTTGCCCATCATCCTCACCGGCGGAAATCGCTTCACCAGCGTCATGAACAATCTGCTGCAGGAGGGGGCCGCGACGTACTTCGGCTTGGCCCGCAGCCTGAACAGCGAGCCCAATCTGCCTGCAATCTGGAAGACCGACCCCGATCACGAACCGCCCTGCGTTGCCTGCAACAAGTGCTTCACCACCGTAGGCCGTCGCTGCGTCCTCAGGGAAGGAACTCAGCTGCTGTAGGTTGCATGCGACGAGCAGTTGCCGAACGTTGCGCCACTAAGGCAAGACGCAGCTTTCCACCTAGAGCGCAGCACAAATTCGCGCCTTCAACCCAAAGAGCAGCCCAAACTCGTGCCTTCCACCTGAACCTCATGCTCTGGCAAACAGAAAGGGTCCCTGCATTCGCAAGGACCCTTCGTTTGTACTGGCGGAGGAGGAGGGATTTGAACCCTCGAAACCGATGTATCGGTTTAACGGTTTTCGAGACCGCCGCTTTCAGCCGCTCAGCCACCCCTCCGTTTCCGATGCTGTCTCAGAATCACCCCTGATACCAAGACACCGCCCAAATGGGCGGCATCGGTGTTAGAAACGCCGCAATACTGTGGCGGAATATGTGGCGGAGAGATGGGGATTCGAACCCCAGGTACCCTTATGGGGCACACACGATTTCCAATCGTGCTCCTTCAGCCAGACTCGGACATCTCTCCATTGGCTTACAACGCATTTCTCAACGCGCGGTTAGACAGTATACACGAATCAATATTCGCTAACAAGAGAATAATAGCCATTTTGCTGAAGAACTTTCAGAGGCACGTCGAAGAGCTCTGACATCTTCTCGCTGGTGAGCAATTCCTCCTTGGGTCCGTCGTTGTACACCAGACCGTCCTTGATCATCACCACGCGGCTGATCTCGGGGATGATGTCCTCAGGGTAATGGGTTACCAGCATGACGGACTTGCCGTTGTTCACCAGCGTGCGCATGCTCTTACGCACGTAGTACATGCCCTCAGGATCTAGGCCAGTGCAGGGCTCATCGAACACCAGCACCTCGGGGTCATACACCAGCTCACGGGCAATGAGCACGCGGCGAGCCTGACCGGAAGACAGCGTCATGACGTCCTTGCCGGCAAGCTGTTCGATACCCAACATGCGCATGGCGCGTAGGGCCTGCTCCTCGTCCTCTTCCGTCATCTCGTAGCCATGGGGGAGTCCCAAAGTCCGGAACAGACCGCCGACCACGATCTGAATCACCGGGAGATGTACGGTGATCTGGTCCTGCATGGTGGCAGACACCACCGCCAGCGCCTTCTTCACGTCGGCGAGCAACGGACGCTCCTGACCGTTGAAGAGCACGGGGGGAACATCCCGGTACAGAGGGAAAATCTCGCGGGTGAACAACTTGATGAAGGTGCTCTTGCCTGCACCGTTTGGTCCCAAGAGGACCACGTTCTCTCCGTGGTTCAACACGAAGTTGTCTACATGAAGGATTTCCTGCCCTGCACGCCGAACAACCGCATCCCGCATTTGCAGGAGCGGTTGCTCGCACATGGGGCACATTTCGTTTTGTGCCATAGGTACCTGTCGGTCCCTTTCCCTTTATTTAGCGGTGATACCGGTCTTAACGGAACTACTCATCCTTAGAGGACTCGGTAGCCTCGTCGTTGCTAGCATCCTCTTCCACAGCGGAATCGTCGCCGGAGTCACCATCAGCGGCATCGCCAGAACCGTCATCGGCGCTCTCAGAGTCAGCGCTCTCCTGAGCTGCGTTCCAAGCGTCAAGGTCTACATAGTAGG
This sequence comes from Eggerthellales bacterium, assembly GCA_029225085.1. Taxonomy (GTDB): domain Bacteria; phylum Actinomycetota; class Coriobacteriia; order Coriobacteriales; family Eggerthellaceae; genus JAQXVU01. The sequence goes on from JAQXVU010000018.1 coordinate 5,041, forward strand.
AAACGCCGTTGTTGAAATCGTTCTTGTGAATCTCGGCCTTGCCCTCCTGCTCGGTGTACCACTCGTCATACGCAGTAGACTCGGCGTTGCTCTCGAGGTAGGAGCGGATCTGGTCTACCAGCTCGTCGGGGCACTGGCTGGCCTTCTTAATCTTGTCTGGGCAATTGAACTCGTCGGTGCACTTGATGATATGAATGCCGTAGTCGGAGGTTACCAGGCCACTCATCTCACCCTTATCAAGGCCTTCCAGAGCGTTGGTGTACTCGGCAACGAAGCTGCTCATCAGATCCCAACCCACATCACCGTTGGTCTCCTTGGTGCCTTCGTCGGTGGTGTACTTCTGCACGGCGTCATTCCAGGACAGGGAGCCGTCCTTCAGCTGAGAGAGCACCTTCTTGGCGGTGTCCTTGTCGTCAGCGGCGAACAAGATGTGGGAGGAGCGCTTCATACCATCGTAGTTAGGAGCGTAATAGGAGAGCATGGAAACCACGTCGTCCTCGCTGACCTTCTTGTCCTCGTCGTTCAGCACAGCATCGCTAAGCTTCTGCTCGATCAGGCCCACACGAACGTTGTCGCGATAGTCAGCCTCGTCCTTGAAGCCCTGAGAGTTCAGAGCCTCGACGAAGTCCTCGTCGGAGCTGTAGTTGTCGCGGATGGTCTGCACCTGCTCGTCGATTTCGGAATCCTCGACGGTGATGCCCTGGTCAGCAGCCAGCTGCGCTTCGAGCTCGCGCTTAATGTAGAAGTCGAGCACGGTGTCGCGAACGTCCTCAGAGGTCATGCCCTGGTTGTTCAGCCAGGTGGCCCAAGAGTCCTCATCGCCCATATCGTTGCTGTCGCGGAAGTACTCGATGTACTCGGTGATGGTGTCCTCAGCGATGTCGGTTCCGTTCACGGTTGCCGCAACGCCGCCGGTGTGGCCGCTCGCACCGCAGCCTCCCAGGGCCAGGGCGCCGGCAACAGCAAGGGCGGAAACACAGGCAAGCAGGGAACGCTTTTTCAGAGATGCCATATTCTCCCTTTCGGTCATACAATCTGTTGGCAATTTTCCCACATCACCCCCTGGCGAAACTCTCATAATGGGGAGTGTCCACGGCGGCTTCACAATGTGGGGCGCAACAGTTCAATAATACGTCTGGTTTCTTAGTTTTCCCTGGAAAAACCCAGACATCGCAGGAGAAGGCATGGCTTTATACGGAACATATCGCGCGACTGCCTTCACGCAGCACGCCGATCATCTCTCGGGGGCGGAAAACGGCCTCATCTGCATCGTCTCGTCTCTGCCTTTGGGCTCAGATGCAACGAACGCCCTGACCAAGAGCTTCGAGGCCCTAGGCTACGGCCCCGATCCCTGCACGTTCCTCACGTTGCAGAGCCGCACCTCGTCTCATGTAGGTATGGAAGGAGAGCCTGGTCAGGCTCCCAAGGACTCTCTGACAGCCAAAGACCTCTTCTCCGTGGTGGAAGCACTAGATCCGGTGATTGTTGTTTCTTGCGACCAACAGGCAACCAATCTTCTTTCCACCGCCTATCGCCAGGCTCTGCCGCCCTTCGGGTCCGCCAAGATCTTCGGTCGCTTCGGCTGCTTCCTTCCGGGAATCTCTACCATGCTGGCAACAGACAAGGGTAAGCAGCAGGTATGGGCGCACCTGAAGGCCCTCCCTGTTCGCACGTCGCCACCCATGAGGAAATAGAGCCTCAGCAACAGGACTTGGTAGACGATGCTTAACGGACAGGCAGCGAACGCCAAGCTTTTAGCTCTTAGGGATTACGGTGATTCCCTGCTCTTCGGCTTCCTTCGAGCTGTCGACGGTGCTGTCCTCGGCGACCTTAGAAGGATCCTCGCCCTCATCGGTGAGCTTCATCATCTCTTCCAGCTTAACGGTATCGCACACAACGTAGGAAACGCCGTTCACGGTAGCCGTGCTGCTAGGAACCAGTGCGGAGTAGATCTTGATGCCTCCCTCAGCGTTCTGCATGCTCGCAGCCAGGGACACCAGATCGATCACGTTGAAGTCCGTCTTCACGCAGGAAGCCAGATCCTTTACGAGACCGGGGAGCTCGGTGGTATCCATAGAAAGCACCTTGTTCAGGCAGGCCTCTACCAGAATGCGCTGGCTGGTGGTGCGCTGGAAGTCGCCATTGGCGTAGGAACGAGAACGGGCGAAGATCAGCGCCTGCTTGCCGTTCAGGGTCTGCTTGCCGGCATCGATGTGCCCGCCGGCCTTCTTATCGTCGATCTCGATGGGCACGTCAACTTCCACACCGCCCATCTTGTCGATCAGGCTTACCAGATCCTGGAAGTGCACCTCGGCGTAGTGGGAGACGCCAACACCGCACAGGGCGCCGGCTGCCTCGATGGTGCCGGAAGTGCCCTCATAGGCATAGGCTGCATTGAACTTCTGGGTTCCGTAGCCTTCGAGAGTGATAGCGGTATCGCGGGGGATAGACAGCATGGTGATGGTGCCGTTCTCAGCATCGACCCTGGTGAGAATACAGGTATCGGAACGAGCACCGCCAACGCCCTCACGGTCGTCAGCGCCGATAAGCACCATATAGAAGGGTTCGTCGCTTACCGCAGGAGCCAGAACGTCGTTGATCTCCTGAGCTTCCTGCTCATCGGTGTTCTGCATAGAATTGTTCAGGTCGTTCACATACAGAGCCAGGGCCGTACCAGCACCGATGACAGCAACCAGCAGCGCAACGAGTACGCCGATGGCAACCTTTTTGGCCAAACCGCCCTTCTTGCGCTGTTTATGACTATAGGTTCCGTTATCACGGGCATAAGAGTCGTAAGACAGAGGGTCGGCTTTCTTCCCTTTGTTTTTGTTAAGCATGCAGTCTCCCTTTGTACATTAACGGGAGATTATAGCATGAGCGTGTTTACACCGCTGTATGTACACGTAACGACCATAGTGCTAGTTATACCCATATAAGTTTTTACTTATATGTCGTTCTCCTGGGCGAACTGCAGCAGTTCCTGCGCAGAGGACATGACCGCATCAGCCTCGCAGGTCTCATAGAAATCGCCACGCTCGTATCCCCAAGACAGGATGATGCAGCGAACGCCAGCATTGCGCGCGGTTTCCAGATCGGTATGGGTGTCGCCGACGAACACCGTGCGCTCGGGGACGGAACCCAAATCAGAGATGGCCTTCAGCAAGCCCGTAGGGTCGGGCTTTCGTGGCGTAACCTTGCTTTCGCCTACCGCAACATCGAAAAGGCCGGGGTAATAACGCTCTGCGACCTTCTTCAAGGCGGCATCGAACTTGTTGGAAACAACGCCAACGCCCTTGCCCTGCTCCTTCAGAGTGCGAACCGCCTCGACCATACCGGGGAAGGGCTCGGTCTTGCTCAGACCGTACACGGGGTATAGCTGACGCCAGGTAGCCAGCACGTGGTCGACGATATCGGAATCAGCGTCAGCAGGGCATGCGCGACGAACAAGGATCTCCGCACCATTGCCCACGAAGGAGCGAACCTCGTCCTCCGTATGGGTGGGGAATCCCACGCTTTCCAAAGCCATGTTGGTGACGACGGTAAGGTCTGGCAGGGAATCTACCAGGGTGCCATCCATATCGAAAATGTAGGTATCAATCATAGAATCAGAGAAAAAGAATGGAGCGGGCGACGGGACTCGAACCCGCGCATGTGAGCTTGGGAAGCTCATGCCTTACCACTTGGCGACGCCCGCATCGCGTAACGTTACGGATTATAACAACAAAAGAGCCAGGCACCAGGCCTGGCTCCTGAGTTTCACAGATAAGGCGATTCCTACTTCTTGGTTGGCAGGAACTTGTTTACCTTGGTGCCGCAGACAGAGCAGGTGCCCTTCACCATAGGACGACCGTTCTTGGTTACGGTCTCCTGAGGATCCTTGACCTCAACCTGCTTCTTGCACTTCATGCAATATGCTTCCATTTCAACCTCTCTTCGAAAACTCTGAGCCCAAGGGCTTTTTTGCTGGGGATACTCTAGCCTATTTCGCGCCCCTTAGCCCCAGCAACAGCCAATTTGTCACGAAACTGTATTAAATACTCCGCAAAAGAGCCATAAGGTACGCCACGTTGTCCTGCAGAACCTCTTCTTCCACATTTTCAAGCACATCGTCGCTCTGACCCATGAGAGCTGGCTTCTGACCATCCATGCCAACAAGGCTGATAGCCTGCAGGCCGCGCTTCATCGCATAGGAAGAGGTGGAATCGCGCCAGGTCATCTCTGCGGTACCTGCCGTTACGCCGGAGAGCTGGGTGGCGCTGCGCAGGAAGCGCTTCAGACGGGTGGAAGGAGAGCACTTCTTGAAGACGCCCTCCTTGGTGATGCCGCTGAGATAGCCAGCGCCCAGAGCCTCGAGGTTCACCACAATGGATCCCTTCAGCTCGGCCTCATGCTCGTCGATGAAGGCCTTGATGCCCGCATGGTTGCTGTTCTCAGCGCCCAGGGCAACGAACCAGATCTCGGTGTTGAAGTCGCCGCCAACCTGGAAGCGCTGCACCTCACGAAGCTCGCGCTGCACCTGCGCATCCGCGGAGGAAGTGTGACGGTGAGAGCGCTCGCTGCGAGAGGAGCGAGAGGACTCACGGCCGCTTTCCTGGGATCCGAAGCGAGAGGTGGCCGAAGAGATCTTGCCCTTCACACCGGAGAGGAATCCGCCCTTTTCAGGTGCGATATCCTCAGCGACATCCTCGATGTACTCATCGTTGGGGATGATGTCGTTTTCCTCGGTAGGGTCGGAGTCGTCGACCAACGTGCGTCCGCGGGAGAACGCACCGCCGCGCCAATCATCCTGGTCGTCATAGTAGTCGGAAGACTCGGACCTGAAGCTCGACCAATCGCCACGGTCCTTACCCACCTGACGGGCATCGAAGTCGTCGTCTACGTTCAGCCACTCCTGAGGGGTAGCCATATCTTCCTGCTTCTTCTTTCCGAAGCGACCGAAGAGGCGGGAGAAGCGGCTCTTGGGCATCTTCACATAGTCAGGACCGGCAAACGCTCCCGTTTCAGTGGTGGAAGTGTTGTAGGCCAGATCGTCCGCGTCCTCGACGTACATCTCGTCAGGAGCATAATCGGCAACCAGCTCATCGCCTACCGGGGCAAAAGCACCCGTTGCTCCTGCAGCGGCAAAGGAGCCCGTAGCGCTGACGGCGCCGTCAGCACGGTAGTCCTCGGCATCCTGCAGGTTCAGGGAACCGCTCAGGGAAGGCAGATTTCCCATGAGGTTGTCGCGCTTGTCGCTGTCGGAGAACACCGCGCCTGAGCCCAAAGGCTCACCCAGATCGCCCGAAAGCTCGGAAAGGTTGATCTTAGGCAGACGATTGCTCAGCAGAGACTTGGCAGCAGTCTGACCGTCGATTTCGGCGGCTTCCGCCAAAGGAGCACGCTGACCAGCCACTGGTGCTGCGCTGGCAGAGGGGATGTCTCCCAGCTCGGGCAATACGATGCGGGGTACGCCGTCGTCCATGACCACATTGGGGATGTCATCATAGGCAGGAGAGGGAGCCTCAAAGCCTTCGATAGCGGGAATATCGAGGTTCATGGGGATCTTGCCCGTAGAAGCGGCATCAACAGGAGGAACCACCACCAGAGGCTCAGGTGCGGAAACCGGTGGCATAGCCATCGTCTTGCCGGCAGCCTCGTCAACAGCAGGGATCAAGGGCATGGCCATGGTCTCGCCAGCGGTAGGCTCAGCCACGACATCGCCAGAGACAGGAACAACCGGCATGGCAATGGTGCGACCGCCTTCTGGCTCATCGATGGCAGGCACAGCCGCCAGCGCCGCCAAGTCAGCCGCGGGACGAACCTGATCCGCCACCAGCTTCTCGCCGAACGGGGATACGAACGTGCCCTCAGTGAAGGGGTCAGCAAAGGCGGCGGGCATATCGAAGGAGAGGGGCTCGAGGATAGGTCGAGAATCCGCGCGCTCGGCCTCGATTGCAGCGACGGCAGCGCGCATCTCCTCGTTATCGATCTGAGGAATGGGGGCGGGGGCAACCTGCTGTGGCTCTTCGACAGCAGCAGTCTCTGCAACGGCATCATCAGCAACAGATGCATCGTTAGCGGCAACATCCGCGGCAGGGACCGCATCGCCAGACACCTCTACGGCAGCTTCAGCGACGAAACCCTCCGCAACAGGCTCTTCCACAGGCTCAGCAGGAGCCATCTGCAAAGCTTGAGAGACCTGCATGTCCTGCAGCTCTTCAGCGGTGGGCTGAACCATCTGACGCTGAGGCTGATCCTGAGTCAGAGGAGGCTCGGACAGATAGGTCTGAACAGGAGCACTCTGCTCAACGGAAGCAGGCGACACATTCTGCTGAGCGGAAACGGCGGAAGGTGCTGCAGAGTCAGCGGCAGCGGCGATTGTGGACGCTGCGCCAGCAGCAGCGGTGGCTGCCGCACCAGCAACAGAAACGCCAGCAACTGCCGCAGTTGCGACGGCCGCAGAAGCGACCTCACCGGCGGCGGATACAGGAGGCTTCACGGCAAACATGGCGCGGTGAACATCCTGCAAATGCTCCTCAGCTTCACGATTCGCCTCAGCGACGGCCTTACCGAAACGAGCAGCGCCCTCTGCTGCCGCCATATCAAGGGCATCGGCGTAACGAGAGCGATTCACCTTCTTTGGGGCAGGCTGACGATGAGCCTTCTGCTGGGCGGCCTTAAACCAATCAGGTACCGAAGAGTCGTTCTGACTCTCGGCAACAGGCTGAGACACGGGCTGAGATTCTGGCTGACCGGGGAAGGGGATAACGGAAGGCTGTCCCGCGGGAGACTCCTGACCAGAAAGAACCTGGCGCATCTCCTGACGCTGGGAGGCAATCTCCTCCTCGGTCAGATTGGTGTCCACCTCATCGCGATGGAAATCGGCCTTCACATCCTCGAAAGTGGAGTACACCTTTTCTTCCACAGGTGTACCAGTAAGACCAGCGATAGCGGCCTTGGCAGCGAGGAGACGATCCTCAGGGGACTGCTCTTCATAGGACTCGTCATCAATGTTCACATACGTATCGTTTGCAGTCGCAGGCTCAAAGACAACTTCGTCAGTAGAAGGAGCAACTTCCAGAGCCTCATCCGCAACGGCGGCTTCATCGGAATTCGCAATCACATCCGAGGAGCTTGCATCATCCGCCAAAGGATAGGCACCATCGGCGGCTCCCTCAGCGAAACCAGGCTCGTTGCCAGCTGCAACCTCATCGTCGTACACCAGATCGACGTCTTCATCTACAACGCCGGCGGCCATTGCAGCCTCCTGGCCGTGAATGACGACATCCTCATCATCGTTGCGCTCGGCGTCGAGCTGGGCATCGATGTCCTGCTCGCCATTGGCGCTGACCTGCCGCATGGCTTCCATCATTACCGCCACACCAGAAGCGTTCACATTTGCGGCCTCGTTATAGGCACCCACCTGATGGATAACGCCACGCACCAGAGGGATGGCCAAAAGAATCAGAGCGGCAATGCTCAGAACCAGGAAGAACAGGCTCACGAATCCGGAGGAGGCGGAGAACAGCACGTCCTTCAGGAGAATCAGAACAGGGGAGGCAAGCAAAGCGATGTCCGCAGCGAACAGCACGGGGCCCAGAACCTTCAGGACACCCTGATTCAGGTCCTTCATGACCTTGCCGCTGTCATAGTTCGCAACAACCACGATCTTGCGGCGAGTCCCGCGAGAGGAGGAGGCCACACCAGCGGGCTGATACTTGGTCACCACGTTCTGGCTGATATCGCGAGCAAGGAGCTTCGAAAGCAGCGGCTTGTTGAATACTTCCTCGGTCAGGAAGACGGCGGCGGCCAACAGGGCTGCCACCAGACAAGGAATCGCGGCAACTGGGAAAATCACAGAGACCAGCAGGGCAACAAATGCCACGCCGTTATAGATATAGCTCAGGAGCTCGGGGTTCGAGATGCAGGAGATGTCCTCGATCTCCGCACGCAGAGTGGTCTGCTTCTTCACCTGATCGGCGATGTACAGAGCCGCTCGCTGCTCCTCTTCGGTGCCGGCGGGACGAGGTCCGATTTCCTGGGATAGATATTCAACGTCATTCAAAAGTTCCGACATTACAAGCCTTCCGATTGTACTGATACGCGGCATCGCTGCTCAGCGCATACGTACAAGCATTATACGACAATATCCGCACTCCACGGATAATGCGCATTTCACCAGGAAGGCTCGTCATAACCGGTCACGCAGGCACCATTTGCCCAAAGAAAGCAGCCACCCCGCACGTCGTCAGCCGCTAGCATCCGACCCGCGAGTCCACCTAAAAGAGCCATCGTCGAGCAGCCCGAAAACAGGCCCTCGACAACCCCTACCGATCTCCCTGTAAGTCCTCCTGAAGGAGCTCGACGAGTTCTTGGGTCGACACGAAGCGAATGTTGTTGCTTGGCAGGGACCTGAGGAACTTCTTTCCGTAGCCCTTCGTCACAAGACGTTTGTCCGCCAGAATAAGGCTGCCCTTGTCGGTAGAGCTGCGAATAAGACGTCCTGCCGCCTGCTTCACTTCGATAACCGCTTCGGGAAGCACGTAATGGGCCCAAGCCTGCGGGTCATTTTGCTGACGCTCACAGGACAGGGGGTCGCTTGGCTTCTTGAAGGGAAGCTTGGGGATGATAACGCTGCGCAGAGTAGATCCCGGCGCATCGAAGCCCTCCCAGAAGCTCTTCAAGGCGAACAGGGAAAGGTGCTCGTCAGCGATGAAGTCGTCTCGCAGACCCTTCACGGACACGCCCCACTTCTGGCAAACCAACCGCAAACCCTCCGGTTTCAGACGATCGCTCACCATGTCGAAGCAGGATTCCATCTCCTTACGGTTGGTGAACAACGTCAAAGCAGAGCCCTCGTTGGCCAAATGCACGCGGGCAAGGAACTCCTGCAATGCGGGGAGATACCGCAGCTCGTTTGGCTCTGGCAGGTCGTTCACCACGTACACCTTCATGTTCTCGTTGAAGTTGTAGCTAGAATCGAGCTGCAGATGCGAGCAATGGGATCGCTCGTTCTCGCCGAGGCCCAGCGCCTTATCGAATGATTCGAAGGAGCCGTCTACAGACAGCGTCGCAGAAGCGAACACCACGCTATGGGTGCGCTCGAACAGCGTCTCGTTCAGCTTGTCGCCAATATTCACCAGCAGGGCGGAAAGGGTATCTACCGCCTTGTCCCGATGCCTGTTCAGGTTAGCCGCATAGGCATACACGGGGCTGGGGTTGAAGAATATGGCGTCGCATGCCTCGATGAGGCACTTCAGATCCATAACGGCACTGGCGATCTCTGCCTGAATGCTGGCCGCTTTCTCAAAGCCATCAAGGAAGGCAACGAGGTTAGACCCATCGGCAATGAGCTTTTCCGCCGCCTCGCACATGGCTTCGGCGTAATCCTTCAACTGTTGGAAGGTGGGGCTCATGCGAATGCTGTCATTCAGCCACAATTCCACATACTCGTAGCCACGAGCCTTAGGAGAGGGGTCGAAGTACAGCAGATCCTTCACATGGTCGCAGAAGACCTGCGCATTCTGACCGAAGAGCTGTCCTGAGCTTCTTCCCTTTCCTGCAAGGGCGTAGATAGGGGTAACCGCCTCACCAGGCATACCAGAGAAGCCGGGCAGCGGAGCAGCACCGGCCATCTCGGCAGCAGGGCGCTTTCCCGCCAGCGTGCGCTCAGCTCGCATGAACACATTCACCGACGGCTCCTGCGAGGACACCTTGCGAATAAGGCGATGCAATTCGTCTACGGAGATATCGAGGCTGAAGGCACGACGACCCTCTGCTTCTGCACCATGGGCCTCATCGATGACCCAGTGGCGAATAGGGGGAAGCAGGCCGCCATCAGTTACCAGGTCACAGAACAGAAGGCTGTGGTTCGTTACTACCACATCGGCCTTTTCCGCCTGCTGACGAGCACCATGCACGAAACAGCTCTTTCCGTAGAAGGGGCACTTCCTGCGCAGGCAATCGTTGCTGGTGGTAGTGAACTTATAGCGAGGCAGACGTCGGAAATCGACATGCAGACCATCGATGTCGTCATACTCGCTCTGATCGATGAAGGAGAGCAAACCAGCCAATGCCGGTGCCTGATGCTTCATCTCGCCCATGATATCGACGTTCTTTGGGCCTTCCTTCACCAACCTATCTACCGCATGCAGACAAGGATAGTGGGAGAAGCCCTTCAGGGAGGCGTAGGTCACGCCGCCAAGGGTCTTATCGAGGAGAGGGAGCTCCTTGTTCACCAGCTGGTCGAGAAGATTGTTGGTCTTAGTGGCCACACCAACGGTGACGCCATTCTTCTTGGCCGTGAGCACCGCCGGAACCAGGTAGGCCATTGACTTTCCAACGCCAGTCCCTGCTTCCACCACCAGATTATCGGAGTGGGCAAAGGCCTTGTTAACGGCCAGGGCCATCTCGGTCTGCTCAGAGCGGGGCTCATAGTCGTCATACGCCTGCGCCAGGGCGCCTTCGGTACCGAATTGGAAGGAAACCTCTAGATCAGAGGGGAATTCCAAAGGTGCAAGACCCTCTTCTGCCACCTTCTCGGCATC
>JAQXVU010000019.1 GCA_029225085.1 Eggerthellales bacterium
TCCCGCAGTGGGGAGATGCCATCGTCTGGAGCGAGCTCCACAACGTAGATCCGTGGCACGATTCATGGCGCCATGACTGGGACTGAGGACGCTGATTTCAGCGCTTCGCGCTAAGGGGCGGCAACGCCGCCCCCATCAACACATTTTTTCCTATAACCCGCATCTGCTTGCTAGGCTTAGCAGATATCGTTCCTGAAAACGAAAGGGCCCGCACAAGACGGGCCCGCATTCGTTATGTAGCAGAGGAAGGTCTGTTAGCGAACTTCGAAAGGCCTACTAGCAAACGCCTTGAGCGATCATGGCGTCAGCAACCTTTACGAAGCCGGCGATGTTTGCGCCAGCGACGAAGTCGCCTTCCACACCGTACTCCTTAGCAGCGTCGTCAGCAGCGTGGTAGATGTTTACCATGATGTCCTTCAGCTTGGCGTCTACCTCCTCGAAGGTCCAGGACAGGCGCTCGGAGTTCTGAGACATCTCGAGGCCGGAGGTTGCTACGCCGCCAGCGTTTGCGGCCTTGCCAGGGAAGAAGGCAACGCCGTTGGCCTGCAGGTACTTGGTTGCATCGAGGGTGGTAGGCATATTTGCGCCCTCACCGACGATCTTGCAGCCGTTTGCTACCAGGGTCTGTGCGTCCTCGATGAACAGGGTGTTCTGAGCTGCGCAAGGAAGAGCGATGTCGCAAGGAATGGTCCATACGCCGCGAGCGTCGCCCTCGTGGTACTCAGCGCCAGCCTTGCGCTCTGCGTACAGAGCCAGGGAGCCGCGCTCGACCTCCTTGATCTGCTTCACGATCTCGTAGTCAACGCCCTCTGGGTCGTAGATCCAGCCCTTACGGTCGGAGCAGGTGACAACCTTGCCGCCCAGCTGGGTGACCTTCTGAATTGCGTAGATAGCTACGTTGCCGGAGCCGTGAACAGCCACGGTCTTGCCCTCGAAGGACTCACCGTTGCACTTCAGGTGCTCCTCTACCAGGTAAACCAGGCCGTAACCGGTAGCCTCAGGACGAGCCAGGGAGCCGCCGTACTGCAGGCCCTTGCCGGTGAGAACGCCGGTGAACTCGTTGCGCAGACGCTTGTACTGACCGAACATGTAGCCGATCTCGCGGCCGCCGGTTCCGATGTCACCAGCAGGAACGTCGGTGTCAGCGCCGATGTGCTTAGCGAGCTCGGTCATGAAGGACTGGCAGAAGCGCATGACCTCCATGTCGGACTTGCCCTTAGGATCGAAGTCGGAGCCGCCCTTTGCGCCGCCCATTGGCAGGGTGGTCAGGGAGTTCTTGAAGATCTGCTCGAAGCCCAGGAACTTGATCATGGACAGGTTTACAGAAGGGTCAAGACGCAGGCCGCCCTTGTAGGGGCCGATGGCGCTGTTGAACTGAACGCGCATGCCGCGGTTCACCTGTACCTTGCCGTTGTCGTCTACCCAGGGAACGCGGAACATGACCACGCGCTCGGGCTCGACGATGCGCTCGAGAATGGCGTTTGCCTCATACTCAGGATGAGCATCGAGAACGGGCTCAAGGGACTCCAGAACCTCAGTGACTGCCTGGATGAAGAGCTCCTGATCGGGATCCTTCTCCTTTACGGCGTCGATTACGCGCTGTACGTAGCTCATAAAAACCTCCTTTGGTGTACATAACACGGAAGATTTTACGGAGGGGCATGCTGTGAAATCTCCGAGAAAGAACGTTGAAACAAAGTTGTAACAAGCAAGCGTAGGCATATCGCGGATGAGCGGTTTTAAACCTATAATGACCATGGGCAAGAGGCCGCTTATGGGCAACAAGTCCTCATATGAGGCGGGTTGGAATGACCCGCAGGTTTCCGCACGCGAGGCGGGCAGCAAGCGCGCTCCCTCACGGAGCAGCGCCTTCATGGCGATGGGCTTCCGTAAACGCCTTTGCCTCAGTAGCAACGAGATTGGATGAGCACGTCAGGTACGTATTAGCCGCGATGGAAAGGTAGGCCGCATTGGGCCTGTACTATAACGTCTCTTATGAGGTTGCCGGCATCCTCATGCTGGTGCTCCTTCTTACCTTTATATGGCATCAGTACGGAACGGTGAGAACGCCTGGTTCCCGGGCCTTCATGCGTCTGGTGGTGCTGATTCTCATCACCGAATGCCTCGACGTGCTGACTGCCTGCATGACCAACAGCCTCGAGAGGCTCCCCTACCTTCTGGGCATGATCGCCAATACCCTGTATTTCGGCTCCTCGGCGGTTTGCGAATTCCTGCTGGTCGACTACGTAGGCGCCTACACCAAGGCGGGCCGCATGAGCGTGGGGCTGCGGCGCCTGAATAAGGCAGTCCTCTTCCTTTACCTGGCGATTCTTTTGGTGAACGTGCCCTATGGCCTGATCTTCGTCATTCAGGATGGTGTGTACCTGCATGGCTCCTTCCACATCCTAAGCTACGTGGTTCCGGCATATTACCTGGTCACAGTGGTGGTGGTCCTCGCTAAGAACCGCCAGGACTTTACCAAGAAGCAGATCGGCTGCGACCTGGTCTTCGTGGGATTCTCCGTCGCGGGCATGGCGTTGCAGGCGTTCTTCTTCCCCGACACGCTGCTCTCTGTGTTCGGTGCCAGCTTGGGTGCTCTGGTGCTCTTCTTCGCTCAGGAGACCCCTGACTATGTGAAGCTGGTGAGCACCATGGATGAGCTGGAAGGCCTCCGTGCCCATCTGCAGGAAGAGGTGGAACGCCAGACCGCTCTCGCCAGGAAGCGCCAACGGGAGATTGAGGCGCTGAACCTCGAGACGGTGCGCGCTCTTGCCAGCGCCATCGATGCCAAGGACGAGTACACCAATGGCCATTCCAACAGGGTGTCTACCTACAGCGTCATGCTGGCCCGCGAACTGGGCTGGAATGAGACCCGCCAGGAGAACCTGGGATTGGCGGCGCTATTGCACGATGTGGGCAAGATCGGCGTACCTGACTCGGTGCTGAACAAGCCCACCAGCCTTTCGGAGATGGAATTCCAGATTATCCGCTCGCACCCTGCCGTGGGCGCCGAGATCCTGAAGCATACGGATAACACGATTCCCGGCATCGTCGGGGTGGTGAAGTACCACCATGAGCGCTGGGACGGAAAGGGCTATCCCGAAGGGCTCGCCGGGGAGGACATTCCCCTGGCGGCTCGCATCGTGGGCATCGCCGACGCCTTCGACGCCATGACCTCCGACCGCGTGTACCGCCGCGCCATGGGCGTCGAAAGGGTGCGCCTGGAGCTGGTGAGGGGCAGCGGTTCCCAGTTCGACCCTGAGCTGGCGCGCGTCTTCGTGGCTATGCTCGATAGGGGCGATTTCGATGAGCTTCTGCCCTTGGGACGGTCAGGGCGGGAGTCTGGTGCGTTCCCTCTCATTAAGGAGAACTTCCAGCGTGCCCAGGAAGCTCTGGAAGCATCGGGCTATCGCGATAGCCTCACCGAGCTCTTGGCGCGCGAGCAGGGCAAGGAGCGCATTCGGGGTCTCATGAGGGATTTTGACGGCTGCCTCATGCTGTTCGACGTCGACGATCTGCGCATTCTGAACAAGCGCTACGGTTATCGGGCGGGCGACGTGGTGCTAAAGGCTCTGGCCGATGCCCTCATGTCCCAGGCGGGTTCCGGCGTTGCCTGTCGTTTGCGGGGCGGGCGCTTCCTGGCTTTCGTTCCTGAAATCTGCGCGGAGGATGCCGAAGCTTTGGCTCAGGGCGTCCTGCAGGTGTTTGGCACTGCGCCACGGATGGAAGAGCTGCAGGCTACGGCTTCGGTGGGCTTGTGCTGCACCCGTTCGGGCGATTCTCTCGAGAGTCGGTTGGCGGAGGCTGATAAGGCCCTGTACCACGTGAAGCATAGCGGCAAGAGCGGTCTGTTCCTGTATGAAGTCGGGTCCTTGCCCGAAGAGCGCCTCGCCGCCTTCGAATCCGCAGAGAGCGAGGCGAGCACCGAGCTTGCGCAAATCGCCCAGGGCGTTTCCGGCGACCTTGTTTCGGTGGAAGGGGAGCGCCGTGAGTTCGTCATGCATGTGTACTCGTGCTTGCACAGCCACGTTCCCGAGGCATCCTATGGCGTGTTGGTCATGATCACCCTCGAAGACGATCTGAGCGGGTCGCTGACCGCCGAAGATATGGAACGCGCCATGTCCTTCTTAGAATCCGCCGTGGGCCAGGGAATCCGAAAGGGAGACCTGTGGGTTCGCTATAGCAGCATGCAGGTGCTGCTTGCCCTCTTCGGCATGGAAAAAGGCGATGAGGGGCCCGCTGTTGAACGAGTGATGCGGTCCTTCTACCGTTGCTGCGACATGGGCGAGAAGGTTCGCGTCAGCTATAGTTCCGTTGGCATGGGAAGGACGCCTCGTCAGCTGCAGCTCTAGGCTGCCAGTGGTACCATATAAAGGCTATTGCAATTACACCAGGAGGTTTTCATGGGCATCATCATCGATGTGTACGGTCGCGAGGTTCTCGATTCCCGCGGCAATCCTACGGTAGAGGTTGAGGTCACCCTCGACGACGGATCCATGGGTCGTGCTATCGTTCCTTCCGGCGCTTCCACGGGCGCATTCGAGGCTGTAGAGCTGCGCGACGGCGATTCCGAGCGCTATCTGGGCAAGGGCGTTCTGAAGGCTGTCGACCACGTGAACACCGACATCGCCGATGCGCTTATCGGCTATGAGGCTGACGACCAGCGCGCCATCGACTACGACATGATCGAGGCTGACGGTACCCCTAACAAGGGCAACTTCGGCGCCAACGCCATTCTGGGCGCATCCCTGGCTGTGGCCAAGGCCGCTGCTCAGTCTGCTGAGCTCCCCCTGTATAAGTATGTAGGCGGCGTAAACGCCAACCTGCTGCCTACCCCTATGATGAACATCCTGAACGGCGGTGTTCACGCAGACAACAACGTCGACTTCCAGGAGTTCATGATCATGCCCGTCGGCGCCCCCACCTTCCGTGAGGCCCTGCGCTGGTGCGCTGAGATCTATCACACCCTGAAGAAGGTTCTGCACGATGCCGGCCTCGGTGGCGGCGTTGGCGATGAGGGCGGTTTCGCTCCTAACTTCACCACCAACGAGGAGCCTCTGCAGTACATCATGCAGGCCTGCGAGAAGGCTGGCTACAAGCCCGGCACTGACATCCTCTTCGCCATGGATCCCGCTTCCACCGAGTTCTACAACGCTGAGACCGGTAAGTACGTGCTGGCTGGCGAGGGTCGCGAGCTCTCCAGCGAGGAAATGGTGGAATACTGGGCTGCTCTGGTAGAGAAGTACCCCATCGTGTCCATCGAGGACGGTATGGCCGAGGAGGATTGGAACGGCTGGAAGGCCCTCACCGATCGCATCGGCGACAAGGTACAGCTGGTAGGCGACGACCTGTTCGTCACCAACTCCCAGCGTCTGGCTAAGGGCATCGAGCTGGGTTGCGCAAACGCTATCCTCATCAAGGTGAACCAGATTGGCTCCCTCACTGAGACCATGGAGGCCATTCAGATGGCTAAGCAGGCTGGCTATGCATGCGTCATGTCCCACCGTTCCGGTGAGTCTGAGGACAACACCATTGCCGACCTGGCTGTCGCTTGCAACACCGGCCAGATTAAGACTGGTGCTCCTTGCCGTTCCGACCGTATCGCCAAGTACAATCAGTTGCTCCGCATCGAGGAGGAGCTGGGCGACGCCGGCCAGTATGCCGGCATGAAGGCGTTCTACAACATCAACCGTTAGGAACGCGTCGGAAGGCGATATTTCCTTGCCTGTGAAGAAGGGCCGTGCTGGTTGTGAACTGCCTCCCATTTCTGCAGTGAACCCCGTTAGCTGAACGGTAAAAGAATTGGATCAAGCGGCCCAGTCGAGTCTGTACTCGACTGGGCTCTTTCCTTTCAGCCCCATTTTCACCCGGCGCGTGTTGTACCAGTCGATGTAGTCTCGCACGGCGATCTCGAGCTCCTGGACCGACTCTCCCTCCCAGTCGAAGTAAAGCTCCGTCTTCAGCATCGAGAAGAAGTTCTCAGCCTTCGAGTTGTCCAGGCAGTTGCCCTTCCTTGACATGCTCTGGATGATCCCCATGCGCTGCAACGCCTGCACGTAAAACGGCATCTGATACTGCCAGCCCTGGATGCCCCTCTAAGTGTCAAGAGCAATTTACGAGCTCGTACTGCCTTTTTATGACGTAGTACATCTCCCTTGCTATGTAGCGCTTCAGGCATCGGAGCGCCTCCATCTTCGTATGCCCTTCAGCCAGCTTCTTCGCGACGTAGTCTTGGGTTCTCCGGTCGGTCCTGAGCCTGCCTATGGCGATGATGTGGATGGCTGAGTTCGCCTGGCGGTCGCCTCCCCGGTTGAGCCTGTGACGATAGGTCATGCCGGACGACACGGGCACCGGCGCCACTCCGCACAGCATCGCGAACGCCGCCTCAGATTTCAGCCTTTCCGGGTTGTCCCCCACGGTGACCATCAGCTGCGTCGCGGACTGGGCCCCGACGCAGCTGCATCTGACCAGCAGCGGCGCGCATTCCTCCAGCAGCGCCTTTATCATGTCGTCCAGCTCGTCGACCTCGTCGTCGAGGTCGACGTAGCGCTTGGCAAGGCGCTTGAGGGCTATTCTGGCGGAGCCCGTCGGGTTCTTGAAGTCGGTGGAGTCGGGCCTGGTGGCGACAAGGTGGCGGATGAGCTGCATGCGGGTCATGCCGCGGAGCTGGTCTCGCAGCTCCTCTGGCGCCGATACGATGATCGCCCTTATCATCTGGAGGGCCGACCTCCTCGCCGCGACCGCCGTCGACCTGGTCTTCTGCAGCATCCTAAGGCTCTCGACTATGCCGTCCCTGACCTTCGGCGTCACCGTCCTGGTGCCGGTGAACGCGGCCTCGGCGGCCATCTCGGCGTCGATGAAGTCGTCCTTTCCGCGCTTTCTGCGGACGGTCTTGTCGGGGAATGTGACCTCCAGGACGGTGAAGCCGTTCTTGGCGAGGTGCCTTGTCAGCCCGCTGCC
>JAQXVU010000020.1 GCA_029225085.1 Eggerthellales bacterium
GATGCGGTGTAGGCATCGGGGCCACCAGCAGCGATGATGGCCTCGCCGATCTCGGGGTGAGCCAGCATAGAGGAAACCAGCATGATGCCGGTGATGGCGCAGATGACCACGGTGTCCCAGAAGGTACCGGTCATAGAAACCAGAGACTGACGAGCAGGGTTCTTGGTGGTGGCGTTTGCTGCTACCAGAGGAGCAGAACCCATACCAGACTCGTTAGAGAACAGGCCGCGCTTGAAGCCGTACTGCAGAGCGTACATGATGCCGGAACCAACGGCGCCGCCGAATGCAGCCTGGCCAGTGAAGGCGCAGGAAATGATGAGCCACAGAGCCTCACCAACATACTGCCAATTCATGGCAATGATGATCAGGCAGCAAGCCGCGTAGAAGACGGCCATGAAAGGAACCAGCTTCTCGCATACCTTTGCAACGGTCTTCACGCCGCCGAAGATAACGATGCCAACCAGAACCACCAGAATAAGACCCAGAACCCAGCCAGGAATGTTCTCGCCGCCAGGAATCAGAGAGCTGGTCTGAATGATGCCAGCCAAAGAGTTGGTCTGGGTGGAAGCGCCAATGCCGAAGGATGCAATAGCGGTGAACAGGGCGAACAGAACTGCCAGCACCTTGCCGACCTTCTTGTTCTTGAAGCCGCGCTCGCATGCGTACATTGCGCCGCCCAGCATGTTGCCAGCGTGATCCTTCACGCGATACTTCACGGAGATGAAGGTCTCAGAGTACTTGGTTGCGATACCGAAAACGCCGGTGATCCACATCCAGAAGATGGCGCCAGGGCCGCCGAAGAGCAGGCCGGTGCCCACGCCGACGATGTTACCAGTGCCGATGGTGGAAGCCAGTGCGGTGGTCAGAGCCTGGAACTGACTTACGTCGCCCTCGTGGTCCTTGTCCTCGCTCGAGATGGACAACTTAATGGCGGTACCCAGCTTGCGCTGAATGCCCTTGGTCCTGATGGTCATGAAGATGTGCGTGCCGATGAGCAGGATGATCATGGGCCAACCCCAAACGAGGCTGTCGATCTGGCCCACTACGCTACAGAATGATTCGTACATGCCTTTCCTTTCTTCCCTAAGGCAGAAAGCAAGCGTATCGAAATGAGGGGGCGCGTCCTTGCATCCATCGAGAGTCCTGGTCCTCGAACATCCGACATCCTGACCCTCGAAACGCCCTTCGTTCCTCGGCCTCTGCAACAGTGAACCGTTATCCGCAACGACGAATCATTGCCTACAACAGCGAATCATTATCCGCAGCGCTCACCCGAAGCCTTGGCTATACCATTCCGACACACGTGCTTTCGCACGGTGGAGCGTATGAAAAGCATTATTCAGTCTGAAAATTTCGTGGAGGTTACAATTTAAATACGAGTACCTTAATTCCGCCGTACGGCAAAAACCAAGATTGCGGGCGTACCTCACCCCGCCAAAATTACCGTTTACCCCCTGGTTTGTTGGAATAAATCGTCCAAAATCGAACAAATTTAATTTGATGTGGAAACAAGTTCACTCTGTTTCGTATGCGCCCGCTCCCCATCGCACACGGCATCGCCAAAGCCGATCAAGCAGGCTCCTTTACGCAATAGTGAAAAACGAACCAGCCTCAAAACGCAGAAGGAGGAGCCCCAGGCTCCTCCTTCCAAATTAATCCTATGTTCGTGCGTCTAGCCCACGTGCTCGCGGATGTAGTCGACGTCCATGTCGATGTCGAACCAGATCTTCTCACCAGCAGCAGCCTGATACAGCAGCATGCCCTTGCCGTTAATAGCCTGGCAGCCCTTGGCCTCAGCATCAAGCAGCAGCTGAGTCTTCAGAGGGAAGTAAATGGTGTCGGACACCACCAGATCCTCGTGAATGAACTCGGCAGGCAGTGGCGTGTCGGTGTTACCCTCGCCCATGCCCACATTGGTAGCGTTAATGAAGATCTGAGAGGCAGCGACACACTGGCGGTAATCCTCGGCATCTTCCAACTTATGCAGGGAGATCTTGCAGCCGGTGCGCTCTACGATGCGAGGAATGCGCTCCTCAGCATCCTTGTAGGAGTGGCCGCCGCCGCGGGCGAAGACGAAGATCTCTGCAGCACCGTCGAGAGCAGCCTGCACCAGAATGGCAGAACCGGCGCCACCAGGACCGCACAGGGTGATGGTAGAGCCCTCGATGGTCACGCCCTCCTGACGGAGCATCTCCATGAAGCCAACGCCGTCGGTGTTGTGGCCGATAGCGCGACCGTTCTCGAACTTGATGGTGTTCACCGCGCCAATGAGGTCAGCGGAATCGGAAAGCTCGTCCATCAGGGGGACCACCAGCTGCTTGCAAGGCATGGTGGCATTCGCGCCAGCGAAACCGCCCATCTGCTTCATGCCCTTAATCACGGCCTCGCAGCCCTCGGGCTGAACCTCCTGGCACACATACACGGCATCGCAGCCAAGCTGCTCGAAGGAGAGATTGTGAATCGCGGGGGAACCGGAATGCTCCACGGGGCTTCCAATAAGTGCAACTGTCTTCGTGTGACCGCTAATACGCTGCTTCTCGCCCATGGATACTCCTCCTTGCAGATAGGACGAACTCTTAACCCTCCCCATTATGCATGATTTAATTCACCCCAAGCATAAGAAAGCGGTGCTCGCCCATTACAATCTGCAAACTACAGCGGCCTCTGATAAGGTTAGCAAATGAGCCCAAATCAACGCGACATATCTGATCCTGGCGCACCCGCGCCAGACGCAATCACGGCCGGCAACGCGCCAGCAACCAGCGACCCCTCGCCCGTCAGCGCGGTTGCGCCCCACCTGTCCCTATCCCACGTGACCTTCAGCTACAACGGCAAGACCCCGGTGCTGCAGGATATAGATCTGGAAGTCTCCCCTAGCAGCTTCACCTGCCTCGTGGGCGGCAACGGCAGCGGCAAGAGCACCCTAGCCAAACTGTGCTGCGGGCTCATACTCCCTGGCGAGGGCACCGTCACGATCCTCGGTCAGGACACCTCCCAGCTGCAGAACCCCGCCGCCTTCCACCGTGAAGTGGGCATGGTGATGCAAAACCCCGATGACCAGCTAGTTTGCAGCATCGTCGAAGCCGACGTGGCCTTCGGACCCCAGAACCTGGCCCTGCCACCCGAGGAGATTCGCCAGCGCGTGACGAGCGCGCTTACGGCGGTAGGCCTGCAAGACTTGGCCAACGCTGAGACCGCCGCGCTGTCCGGCGGTCAGAAGCAACGCCTGGCAATTGCCGGCGCCCTGGCTCTTCACCCCAAGATCCTCATCCTGGACGAAGCCACCGCCATGCTAGACCCCGTCGGTCGCGCCCAGGTCCTGAGCATCGCCCGCGAGCTGAACGCCCAAGGCGTCATCATCATGCTCATCACGCACCACATGCAAGAATGCCTCAGCGCCGACACCGTGGTGGCCATGCACGAGGGCCGTATCCTGCGCGTGGGTACGCCCCAGCAGGTCCTCACCGACGACCAAGTGCTGGCCGCTTGCAATCTGCGCCCTCCCCTGGCGGTGCAGGCCTCCCGCAAGCTGCAGCTGCGCTGCCCCAACTTCCCCTTGTGCCTTACTGCAGAAGATCTGGAAGAAGCCTATGGGCGCCTCATCGGCGCCAGCGGAACGACTGTCGGCAACACAAGCGAGTCCGGCGTCGATGCCACTTCGGCTGCAAGCGGGTCCGGTGTCGATGTCACCCTCAACGTCGCAAGCAGGTCCGGCGCTTCCAGGGAAGCCGCCACCGACAGCGCGGTCGAATCCGACATCGATGCCACTGCGGGCAAGGACGCCGAGCCTGCCGTCTCCTTCCAAAACGTAAGCTTCACCTTTCAGCCACCGGCAAAGAAAAAGAGCGGGGTTTTTAGAAAGAAGGAACGCAAGAACGCGAAAATCGACGTCCAGTGCGCTCCGCAAGACCCAAGCCCTGCCAGCCCTCGTGCGCAACAGGACACGAGCGCTGACATCCCCTACGCTTTGCGAAATGTGAGCCTCACCATTCCCAAAGGAAGCTTCTTCGGCGTGGCTGGCGCCACTGGCAGCGGCAAGAGCACCCTGCTCATGCACGTGAACGGCCTTCTGACACCCAGCGCTGGCTGCGTCTCTACCTGGGGATTCAGCACCTCGGAGCCTGCAGAGTCAGCCAACGCCCGGCGAAAGTGCGCCTACCTCTTCCAATACCCTGAGCGACAGCTCTTTGCTGCAACCGTCGAGGAGGACATCGCCTTCGGCCCTCGCAACCTGGGCTGGGACAAGGAGCGCGTGGGCTATGCGGTGGCCAACGCGATTGCCCGCGTAGGCCTAAGCCCCAAGGTTCTCACCCGCAATCCCCACAGGCTCTCCGGAGGTCAGCAGCGCCTGGTGGCCTTGGCGGGTGTGCTGGCCTGCGACCCACAGATCCTCATCCTCGATGAACCAGCTGCAGGTCTTGATCCCGAAGGCCACGATCGCATCATGACCTTGCTGAAAGAGCTGCACCAAACAGGGCTCACGCTACTCATGGCTTCCCACGACATGAACGATCTGGCGAGCCTCTGCACTCACGTGGCCGTTCTGAACCGCGGGTCCTTGGCCGATTGCGGCACGCCCCAGCAGATCTTCGGCAACGAGAGGCTCCTGACTGAGGCGGGACTGCAAGTTCCCTACGCCCAAGAGCTAGCATACAAGCTGAGGAATGCAGGCGCGCGCCTGTCCCAAAGCCTCTACACTGCCGAATCCCTGGTCACAGCGCTATAGCGGATCGGTGCGCAGGTTCGCCCCAAAAGATTTTCCAGTCACAGCGCTGTAGCGGACTCGCGCTCTCGCACGCAGATCCGTCCCGAAGGAATCCCCCGGTCATAGAGCCACAGCGAACCCAAGCACAGATCGGCCCCGGAGAAATCCCCCAGTCACAGCCCCTCGCGCTCGGCAGAATGCGCAATTTCGCAAGCAAGCCTCCTCGCAACCTCTCCGCACGCCCAGCAGAGCGCGCTTGCAAGGATTTTTGGGAGCTCGTGGTCCCAATGGCGATTTGTGCTTCTTTTTGCAGGTCGAATCAAGCCAAAGCACAACACAAATCACATTTCGGGCCACAAAACACCTCAAAACCCAGCACAAATGGAAAACGGGACCACAAACCAGAAAACATCCCCGCACTTTGCAGCAGAAATCGCATTTGGGACCACGCTTACAGCACAAATCGAATTTGGGACCACGGATTTCTCGCGAACACAACACAAATCGAATTTGAGACCACGGATTTCTCGCGAACACAACACAAATCGAATTTGGGACCAACCCCATCGCACACAAGCATACGGCTTCTCGCATAAACAAAGAAAGCGCCGACACCCGAAGGTGTCGGCGCCACAAATGCAATAGCGCGCTCGATGCGAGCCGTCGGCATTAGCCGAAGGCAACCAGCTCATCGGCTCATCGCCAGCTGGAGGCAACCAGCATTACTCGAAGCGGTACAGGTCCTTGGTGGCCTCTACGAAGGCGGCATAGGCGCCCTCGGCGATAGCCTCGTCTTCCACTAGTTCGAAAGCATCGGGCTGGCCATCTTCATCGAGAGAGGTGACTTCAAGCACTACAACCTCGCCGCTAGAGAGAGCGGGGTTGTCCTCGTCGATGGGGAAGAAGAAACCGAACCGCATGTCGTCCTGCACAATCAGGCCCAGGAACTCAAGGTCAATCACTGCGCCCTTGTCATCCTGGAAGGACAGAACCATGCCCTCCTGCACAGGTGGGCAGAAGTTGGGAGCGCTTCCCTCACGAATCTCGGCCATTACTTCCTCCTCTTCTTGCCGCGGGACTTTCGGGAGCCGTTCGCATTGGCACCCGCACCAGAGCCTGCACCAGCACCGGCCTTGGCAGCAGAACCGAAGCCGCTCGCAGCAGCCTCAGCACCCGCCGCAACGGCAGCACCCTCAGCCTCGGCAGCCTCGGCCTCTACCTGAGCGCCCATTTCCTTAGCAGCAGCAACGATGGCTGGGGAAAGCTTCGTAGACTCCTTGAAGCTGAAGCCGCCAACCTCGGGACCGAAGCGGTGGATGAGCTTCTTGTTCTTCTCCTCGTGGTTCTTCCACATAGAGTACAGAGGCGTTGCGATTGCCCAAGAGGAGTAGGAACCGGCGATCAGACCGATGACCATGGCGAAGGCGAAGTCCTTCAGGGTTTCTCCACCGAACAGCAGCATGCCGATAACAGGAATCAGCGAGGTCAGGGACGTGTTGATGGTACGGATGAACACCTGGTTCACGGAGTGGTTGGCCATGGTGAAGAAGTTGCAGCGAACGCCCAGTCCCTCCTGGTTGTCGATGATGCGGTGGAACACGACCACCGTGTCGTACAAGGAGTAACCCAAGATGGTCAGCAGTGCTGCGATGGTGTTGGGGTTGATCTCGCGACCCACCAGAGCGTAGACGCCCACCACAATGATGAGGTCGTGCAGCAGGGCGACAACCGCGATGACGCCCATCTTCGGGTCGCGGAAGCGAATGGCGATGTACAGAATGATCAGCACCAGAGATACCAGGAACGCGATGACGGAAGCGCGGATAACGCTAGGTCCCCAGTCAGGGCCGATGGTGTCTACCTGAACATTGTCAGGGGAAACGCCCAGGGAGTTGCAGACGGAGTCGGCCAGTGCGGCGGCGGCCTCAGCATCGTCGATAGAGACACGAGCCAGGAAGCCGGGGTTGCCGTTCTCCTGGGTAGTCTGAATGACGACCTCATCCTGACCAGCGTCAGCGAAGGCGCTACGCAGCTCGTCAGTGGTCAGGTCACCGGCATCAGAGATGGCGATAGAAGAACCGCCCACGAACTCGATGCCGAAGGAGACGCCCTTAATGCCCACTACCAAAGCAGAGCCCACGATGAGCACGGCGGAGATGGCGAAGAACACCTTGCGGTAGTTGATGAAGGGCAGGTCCTTCTTGATGAAGCGACCCTTCATCTCGTTCACCTTGTCCCAAGCCTTCGAGCCAAGAGCTCCCACACGAGACTCGGCGATGCGCTTGGTCTCCTGAGCGTTGATCATGAAGGCGGAGTCGGTGTCCTCGACACCCTGACCCAGGCACTCAGACAGCTCGCCGAAGCACTCGGCTGCGTTCTGGCTGTCCTTAATGCCCCAGAAGCCGGGGTTCTTCTTGATGGCGCGAGGTGCCAGCAAGCGGATGAGAGGAGCCTTGAAGATGAGCATCATGATGATGTCGCAGCAGATGCCCAGTGCCAGGGTCAGGCCGAAGCCCTTAACCGAGGCAGATGCCAGGAAGAACAGGCACAGTGCGGATACCAGGGTAACCAGGTCCGCGTCGATAGAAGTAAGAATTGCGTGACGAACACCGGTGATGGATGCAGCCTTCACGGAGCGACCCATGCGGATCTCCTCGCGGAAGCGCTCCAAGGTCAGAACCGAGGAGTCGGCAGCCATACCAATGGTCAGAACGATACCGGCGATGCCGGAGAGGGTCAGGCTGAAGAGGCCGAAGGCAGACAGGCCGGCCAGAATGCCCAGGTACAGGACGGCGAACACGGCGATAGCGCCTGCGGTGATCATGCCCAAGCCGCGGTAGAAGAACAGCAGGTACAGCATAACCAGGGCCAGGCCCAGCAGAGCAACGAGCAGGCCAGCCCACAGAGCGCCCTGACCCAGGGTAGGACCAACCACGGAGCTCTGGGAGAAGGTGAAGCTCACAGGCAGGGAGCCGCTTTCCAGAACGGTCTGCAGAGCCTGAGCCTCAGCCTGGGAGTAACCACCGGTGATGCTCACGTTGCCCGTGGGGATCTCGCTCTGCACGGCAGGAGCGGACTGCACCTTGCCATCAAGGAGGATGACGATCTGACCGTGGTCAGGAGCCAGCTCCTTAGTGGCCTCGGCGAATGCCTGGGTGCCCTCGCTATCGAGGGTCAGGTCTACTTCCCAGCTGGTGCCGCTCTCGGTCTGAGCGCTCATCACGCGGGTGAGGTTCTCACCGGTGACGATAGGAGTGTAGGTACCGGGCTCAACCGACATCTTGGTGGTGGTGCCAGTCTGGAAGGTGTTGCCGAACTCGTCGGTCACCGTGTCAGCAGTCTCGTACTGGCCGTTCTCGATCATGGATCGAACGGTGTCGTCAGTGAAGGAATCGAGGCGGGCGAATTCCAACTTACCGGTCTGACCGATGGTGGCCAGCGCCGTTTCCGCGTCGGTCATGCCAGGGATCTGCACCAGAATCTGGTTGGTGCCCTGCACCTGCACGGAGGTCTCGGAAGCGCCCAGAGCGTTCACGCGGTTCTCGATGATAGACCGGGACTTCTCCATGATCTCATCGTCAATCTCAGTGCCATCGGTGGTGGAAGCGGTGAGAACCACCGACAGGCCACCCTGAATGTCCAGGCCCTGATTGATCTTCTCACTAGGCGGCATGAACAGCGCCACGGAGATGACCAGCAACAGGGTGGTGGCTACTAGCAGCCACACGTTGCGACGATCGGAATCAGATTTCTTCTTCCTCGTCTGCTTCTTGTTCGCGTCCTTCGAGGCAAAGCTTCGAAGGTCCTCGCTCTTTTCTTTAGCCATGCGTTCGATATCCTTCAACGATCTTCATTCAATGTGGAACAGGGCGCACGCGCCCTGCCCTACCTAATCAGGCGGGATAGGTCCCCGTCTCGCCTGACCGAATTAAGCGGGCGCACGCGCCCTGCCCAATCTGCTCCATTATTACACAGTTACCCTACAGGCTGTCCCTCCAACCGCAGGTAATTGGCCACTCACGACCAGATAGAGGCTCGCCTTCCACAAGAGGACCAAGGGGCTCCTGAGCACGTTTGTACTCATTGGCCTTGGTGGTCGCCAGCACGCGAGACACCGTGTCGGCATCGAAGCCCTCCATGGCGATCTGGGTCGCGCTCTTGCCGCCCTCAATGTGCAGCTGCAGGATCTGGTCGAGGACGTCGTAAGGTGGCAGGCGATCCTCGTCCTTGGCATCGGGGTACAGCTCAGCCGAAGGTGGCTTCAGGATGATGGCCTCAGGGATGCTGGGCGACTGAGCTGCGCGCCAACGGGCCAGGTCGAAGACGCGGGTCTTGTACATATTGGCCAAAGGCGCGTAGGCGCCGCAAGTGTCGCCGTACAAAGTGCTGAAACCCATGGCGGCCTCGGACTTGTTAGAGGTGTTCAGAACCATCCAGCCGTAAGCGTTGGAAAGGGTCATGAGGTAGATCATGCGCATGCGGGCTTGCAGGTTCTCTGCCGCAAGGCCTCGTACTTCCCCACCGCAGGCCTCGGCCAGCTGAGCATGCACTGCTTCCACAGGCTCGCCAATGGGCAGGGTCACGGTAGAGATGCCCAGGTTACGGGCAAGATCGAGGGAATCGCTTACCGATCCCTCAGACGAATAGGGTCCCGGCATCAGGACGCCATGCACATGCTCAGCCCCCAAAGCATCGGTGGCAATGGCGGCCACCAGTGCGGAATCGATGCCGCCGGAAAGGCCCACCACCACGTCGGAGAAGCCGTTCTTGCGCACGTAGTCGCGGGTGGCGGTGACCAAGGCCGTATAGCTGAACTCGTCCTGGCTCATATGCACGGAAGCCTCATCCTGTAGCTCGTGCTTGCGGCCGTGAGTATCGAAGATGAACAGCTCAGGAGTGCTGACAGAGCAAGAATGCATCAGACGGCCGAAGGGGTCGACCACGCAGCTGCCGCCGCCAAAGACCATGCTGTCCGCCGCACCCACCATGTTGGCGTACACGGTGTAGCAGTCGCCCATGCGGGACACGCCCTTCAGACGCTGAGAGCGCCCGGTGGCAAAGGGGCTGTACTCGTTCTCGGTGATGGCATCGGCGCACATTTCCACCACTACATCAACGCCATCGAAGGGCACATTTTCATTCACGGCAGATTCAACCATGACGACGAAGATCTCGCCGTCAATCTCGAAGGCTCGGGCCTCCTCGTCGTCCCCTTCGTCGTCGAAGGGGGCTTCAGTGAACAGACTGTAGATCTCGCCGTCTTCCATCAACAGCGCAGCAGGCGCAAAAAACTGGTCGCCATCCTCATTAGTGAGCCTATCGATGCAAGTGACCAGGGCCCGCAGGGGCATCTGAGCACCCAGGGCGTCCATGTGCATCCAGAGGGAATCCATGAAGGGCTCGTAATCATCGAGGCCCTTCAGAGGCAGACCGCTGAGGAAATGAGCGTTGTACACGATGAGGTCGGCGCCTTGAGCCTTGGCGTTGTGGGCCATGGCAAGCGCCATGTTGAAGTTGTTGTCGAGGTCGCCAGGAGTAGAGTTCATCTGGGCAAGGGCTATGCGCATGCTGCGTCCTTTCGCTCGCAGGTGGGTACTGGTATCTCGTACACCGTTTCTTATGTGGAAGGCGGGCTTCGCCCGCCTTCCACCTAGTGGGCAAATGGAAGCCAGCCTGGGGGCCAGGCTGAAAGCCGGCGCCGAGGGCTGGCCCGAGGGGCCGAACCGAAGGCCAGGCCGAAAGCCATTACCGAAGGCCGGCTCCATTTGCCCAGCGAGACCGGCCCCCAAGGCCGACCCCGCCGCGTGGCGACTCTCATTGCTCCGTCGCCAAGGAGCCCATTAGTAATCTTCCGCCGCGGGAGAGTTCATCCACTCCTGGTAGAACTCCTCGTAGGCATCGGCCAGCACCGCTTCGCGAGCGCGGGCCATGAGGTCAAGCAGGAAATGCATGTTGTGGATGCTCAGCAAAATGCCGCCCAACATCTCGCCCACTTTCACCAGATGCCGCAGGTAGGCCCTGGTGTAGTTCTGGCACACCGGGCAGGTGCACTGAGGATCGAGAGGCGTGAAGTCGTGAGCATACTTGGAGTTACGCATGTTCATGCGGCCCTCGTGGCTGAAGGCGGTGCCCATGCGAGCGGTACGGGTAGGCAGCACGCAGTCGAACATGTCGACGCCCTCGCGCACGGCCCGCACCAACGTTGTGGGATTGCCCACGCCCATGAGGTAGCGAGGCTTGTCCTCGGGCAGGGCGCGAGCCACCTGGCCCAAGGTCTCGAACATGACCTCGTGCTCCTCGCCCACCGAGTAGCCGCCGATGCCGAAGCCACCGAAGCCGCGACCGCCAGCCGCCACGTTCTCGTCGTTGATTTCAAGCAGGCGACGCACCGATTCCAGACGAAGATCGAGGTGCATGCCGCCCTGCACGATGCCGAAGAGGGTCTGGTCCTCGCGGGTATGAGCAGCCAGACAGCGCTTGGCCCACGCGCTCGAGAGGTCTACCGCACGCTGCACGAATTCCCTGGTAGCAGGGTATGGCGGGCACTGATCGAGCTGCATGATGATGTCGGCGCCGATCTTCTGCTGAATTTCCATATTGGTTTCAGGGGACCAGAAAATCTTATTGCCGTCATAGATAGATTGGAAGGTGACGCCCTCGTCCTCGAGCTTCACGGTGTCTGCCAGGCTGAAGATCTGGAATCCGCCAGAATCCGTCAGCATAGGGCCGTCGTAGTTCATGAACTTGTGAATGCCGCCAGCCTCAGCGATGAGGTCCGCGCCGGGACGCATGGCCAGGTGATAGGTGTTAGCCAGCACCACCTGGGAATTCACCTCGTGCAACTGGTCGACGGTGATGCCCTTCACGCTGGCACGGGTGCCAACGGGCATGAACATAGGAGTCTGGAAGTTGCCGTGAGCGGTCTCGAAGGTCAGGGCACGAGCGTGACCGCAGGTGCCGTCGATGTGACAATCTGCTACTGCCATGCTTCACACTCCGGAAGGGAATCGACGAAGGCGCGGAACTGGGCCATGGTGCCGTTGCGGAACTGGTTGATGTCCACGTTCTCGGGGTTCAGCAGGCCATCGGTGACCAGGTAGCCATCGCAGCCCAGCTGAGTTGCGGCCATGTCCTCGCGAGCGTTGTTGCCCACCATGA
>JAQXVU010000021.1 GCA_029225085.1 Eggerthellales bacterium
ACGAGATGTACGCGGAGAGGCCGAGGGAGACCGGGGAGCCGGCATGGGGAGAGGCCCCGGTCTGGCAGGAGCTGCATCACCAGACCCCGTACCCGTTCTCCGTCATCTGAGCCTCCAGACACACATTTTGTCCGCTAACCCGCGTTTTTTCATGCGTGATTATCCGAATCCGCCTGTTCAACAGCGCGAGCGAATCCCGCATCTCAGCACAGGCGAATCAGCTCCCAGGCAAGCCCTCTAATCAGCGGCACGGGTGAATCAGCACCGCGGGCAAGTCCCCTATTCAGCGGCGCGAATGCTCTCGCCGAACTTGCGCTCGGCAGCCACCCAATCGGAAGGCAGGGCCTCAAGCTGGGTGTCGGCGTTGTAGGCGCCCTCCTCATGGGAGTTCTTCAGGCGCTCTACCAAGTAATTCCACACCTCGATGGTCTCAGGGTGCACAGGGCGATTCTGGGATACCAGGAACTGCAGCACGTTCTTGAAAGCCAGGAAGTACAGCTCCTCGAGGCTGACCCTACCGCAGGCGCGGCGGACCTCCTTCACGTTGCTGTACTTGCGGCCAGGCTCCACCAGGTCAGCGACGTAGACGATCATGTCCAGCTCGGTCATGTTGCGATCGCCGGAGGTGTGACGAGCAATGGCCTGCAGCACATCAGTGTCGATCTCGGGGAACTCGTCCTTCAGGGCAGCTGCGGCCGTTGGGCCATGCAGAAGCCAAGGCATCGAGGACACCACCACCGGGTCGATGTCGAGGTCATACATCATGACGCGCTTGCGAATCTCGTTCAGGGTCAGACCCTTGTCCCAGTCATGCAGAAGACCGGCCATGCGTGCCTTGTCGGTGTCGACGCCATAGATGTCGGCAAGTTCTTCAGCCGCCTTAGAAACCCGCTTGGAATGCTCGTAGCGCTTTTCAGGAACTCGCTCCTTGAGCAGCTTCTTCATCCTCTTGAAGTTCTCGTCAGAATAGAATTCCTTGCTCATGCCCGACCTTTCCCCATCGGTTTCCGCTCAACCTTTTCGGTACAGCCCCTTTAGCTGTAGGTATGAACGTACCACATCTGGAACCAGGTACCTGACCGATTGGCCAGCGGCCACTTTTTCTCGAAGCATGGACGACGAAACGTCGATTCCGGGCAGGGAAAGGAAGGTGACGTTGATGCCGCAGGCAGCTCGCACCGCCTCTCCTGCAACAGAATCGATGGAATATCCTGGTCGAGAAACCCCCACGAAGGTAGCAAGATCCGCCATCTCGCTGGCCCGGTGCCACAGATGCAGCGTGCAGGCAGCATCGGCTCCCGTGATGAAGTACAGCTGCACGTTGTCGGGGAAATAGTCCCTGAGGGCCCGAAGGGTGTCGTAGGTGTAGGTGTCCCCTCCCCTGTCTATCTCGAAGGAGCTGGCGTCGAAGCACGGGTTGTCCTCTACCGCCATGCGCACCATGGCAAGGCGATCCTCGGCGCTGGTCACCTCACGGTCCTTCTTGAACACCGGAGTGCCCGCGGGCATGAAGATGACGCCATCGAGGCCCAAGGCGACACGGGCCTGCTCCGCCAAGGACAGATGGCCCATATGAATGGGATCGAAGGTTCCACCCAAGATGCCAAGGCGATGGGGCGCACTATCAGCGCGACCCAGATCGTCGAAGCGCTCTGAAACGTATACGGACACGGCTCTCCCCCTCTGCGGCGCAAGTGCCTAGCGAACCTGGCCCGTTCCGGTGATCAGGTACTTGTAGGAAGTGAGAGCCTCCAGAGCGAAGGGCCCGCGAGCGTGCAGCTTCTGGGTAGAGATGCCGATCTCGGCTCCTAAGCCAAACTCACCGCCGTCAGTGAAGGAGGTGGGAGCGTTCACGTACACGCTCGATGCATCCACGTTGCGCTGGAAGTAGGCAGCCGCTTCATCGCTGTTGGTCACAATGGCCTCAGAGTGCATGGTGCCGTAGGTGTTGATGTGACCCACCGCTTCCTCAACCCCAGAGACGCAGCGAATGGCGATCTCGGGAGCCAGATACTCCGTAGCCCAATCCTCCTCGGTGGCATGGGTGACCACAGCACCAGGTACCTCGGAGGCGATGGCATAGGAAGCGTCGTCGCAGTGCATGGCGACGCCCTTCTCAGCCAAGGCAGCGCAGGCTTCAGGCAGGAAGGCAGAAGCAATGGAAGCATCTACCAGCAAGGTCTCGGCGGCATTGCAAACACCGTAACGACGGCATTTGGCGTTGATGAGAATGTTCTTAGCTATGGAAAGGTCCGCAGAGGCCTCTACATACACATGGCAGTTGCCGGTGCCAGTCTCGATGATGGGAACCGTGGCGTTCTCGACGCAGTGATTGATGAGTCCTGCACCACCGCGAGGGATGAGCAGATCTACCAGGCCACGGGCATGCAGCAGCTCGTCGGTGGCACTGCGATCGGAGGACTGAACCATCTGCACGCAGTCGGCGGGGAGGCCGACCTTCAGCAGAGCGCGACGCAAAGAGTCGGTGATGGCCATGCAGGAATTGAAGGCCAGAGAGCCGCCGCGCAGAATGCAGGCGTTGCCAGTCTTCACGCAGATACCGGCAGCATCGGCAGTGACGTTAGGGCGAGCCTCGTACACCATGGCAACGACACCCAGGGGCACAGAAACCCGCTGCAGCTGCATGCCGTTATACATGGTGCGCTCCTGCTGCACCACGTTCAGCACCTCAGGCAGAGCTCGAAGCTCTTCGAGAGCATGAGCAATGCCCTCGATGCGGGCAGCATCGAGGGCAAGGCGATCGATGAGGGAGTCCTTGGTGCCCTTTTCGCGGGCAGCCGCCACATCCCTCTCATTGGCGGCGATGATGGCCTCTGCGTCTTCCCTGAGGCAGGCAGCCATGGCGTCGAGAGCGTCATTGCGCACCTGCAGGGAGGAAACCCCCAGAACGCGGGAGGCCTCTTTGGCACGCTGTGCCAGCAGAAGAACTGGTTCGCTCATAAAATGCATCCTTTCCGAAGGACCCCAGCCCCTCTGCCGACAAAGAATTCGCTAATCGAAGACGATGAGCTCATCCCTATGCACCAGAGGCGCTTCAGCCATATGGGCCAAGAGCCTGTTAGAGGCAAGTTCCACATTAGACTTACCCAGAGCAAGACGGCACTCATCGCTCGAGAAGCCAATCTTACCACGGGCGAAGATGTGGTCAGAGCCATCGACGATGTCTACCACGTCATCGGCGCTGAAGTCGCCTTCGACGTCGCGGACGCCGACGCTGAGAAGGGAGCTGCCCTTGTTAATGAGGGCGGCCTTGCAGCCATCGTCGACTTTCAGGGTGCCATGAGTGCTGTCGCCGAGGGCTATCCAGAGCTTACGAGGGGTGATCTCGTGAGCGATGCCCTGACGGACGAAGCGCGTACCGATGCGCTCACCGGATACGAAGCGTGGCAGTGCGTTTTCAAGGCGACCGTTGCAGATGGTCAGAGGGATGCCTGCGCTCATGAGGACGCGAGCGGCGCGAATCTTGGTGATCATGCCGCCAGAGGCCTGCTTAGAACCAGGACCCTCAGCTCCGGCGATGATGCTCTCATCAATGAAGGACACCGTGGGAATGAGTACCGCATCCTTATGGGTGGCAGGATTCTTATCGTACAGACCGTCGATGTCGGAGAAGATGATGGCCTCATCAGCCTGCACCAAGCAAGCCACCAGGGCGCTTAGAGTGTCGTTGTCTCCGAACCGGATCTGCTCGATGGAGATGGTGTCGTTCTCATTGACGATGGGCACCACATCCCAGGCAAGCAAACGCTCGAGGGTGTCGCGAGCGTGCAGATACACGTGGCGGCTCGCGGTATCACGGCGAGTCAGCAAAACGCTGGAAACCGTGATGCCATGAGGTGCGAAGGCCTCAGCATAGGCCTGGTTCAATGCCACCGAGCCAACGGAAGCGGCAGCCTGCAGACTTGGAGTGTCGGTAGGACGCTCGGTCTCACCGAGAACCTGAAGACCAGCTGCGATGCTTGCGCTGGTTACGATGATGGCATTCCATCCCTGAGCGCGAATCTGGGCAATTTGGTCAGCAAGGGAACGAAGATACGCATCGTCGATGCGTCCTTCAGGGGTAGTGAGGGTAGACGTGCCGACCTTTACGACTACAAGGCGCTTTCCATTGATCATGCTACATGTCCAATTCACTAAAGATGTCATCCTTGGACTGAGCACCTTCGAACTCGAAGGCTACTTCAACGATGCGGATCTCATCGCCGTCTCGGGCTCCCGCCTTCTGCAATGCCTTGTCTAGGCCCATGCGCTTGAAACGATGTTGGAGGAACGCGATGGCCTCATCGTTGTCCCAATCCGTTGTAATAACCATACGCTCAATCTGAGGACCCGACACCCGCCAACCGTCCTGTTCTGGGGTAATGGTGAATTTCTTGTCACGTTCCTCGCGCTTATGCTCCCAAATATGGTCGTAGGTCTGAATGCTGGCCTCCTCCTCGGCCTTCTGTTGGCGCAGGGCATGAACCTTCTGAGCCATGGCCTCGCGGAGGGAGGAGAGACCCTCGCCGGTAAGGGCGCTGATGACGTAGAGCTTGGGATCGATGGGGGAATCGACGTAGGGGTTGCCATCGACAGCGTCGAGGGAATCCTGCTTCACCGCTTCCTGCAGGCGCTTGATGTTGTCCTCGACCCCTGGCATATCGCACTTGTTGGCAATCACGATAGCAGGACGATCCATGAGCTCGGGGGCGTACAGAGCCAGCTCCCGCTTGATCATCTGATAATCCTCTACGGGGTCACGACCCTCATAGCCACCGGACATATCTACCACGTGGGCGATGATAGCCGTGCGCTCGATATGACGCAGGAAGTCATGACCCAAGCCCTTGCCCTCATGGGCGCCTTCAATGAGACCGGGAACGTCGGCGATGACGAAGTCGAACTCCTTGCCCTTCACGACGCCCAGGTTCGGCACCAAGGTGGTGAAGGGGTAATCGGCGATCTTGGGCTTGGCGGCAGACAGACGGGAGATCAGAGAGGACTTGCCGGCAGAGGGCACGCCCACCAGGGCCACGTCGGCCATGAGCTTCATTTCCATCTCGATCCAGAGATCGATGGCAGGCTCACCCAGCTCAGCGAAGGCAGGGGCCCTGCGGGTAGAGGTGACGAAATGAATGTTGCCACGACCGCCATGACCGCCCTTGGCCACGATGACGCGCTCGCCATGCACCGTAAGGTCGGCGATGAGCTCACCAGTCTCCTGAGTCTCGGGGAAGTACTCGTGCACCACCGTACCCAGAGGAACCTTCAGCACCAGATCCTCACCGTCAGCGCCATGCATGCGGCTGCCCTTACCATGAGTGCCGCGAGTGGCCTTGAAGTGATGCTTGAACTGGTAGTCGATGAGGGAGGACAGGCTGGCATCAGCCTCGAGGATTACGTCTCCTCCCCTGCCGCCGTCGCCGCCGTCAGGACCGCCCTTGGGAACATGGGCCTCGCGACGGAAGCTCATGCAACCAGCTCCGCCATTACCGCCGCAGACGTTGATGTGAACCTTATCTATGAACATGGCAACTCCCCGAATATAAACAAAGAGCCTCCCGAATACTCAGGGAGGCTCCACAAATGCACAGGTACGCTTTGCGCTTTACTAGGCAATAGGACGAACGTGAACCTTACGCTTAACACCCTTGGTGAACTCAACGGTGCCATCGCAGAGGGCGAACAGGGTGTCATCCTTGCCGCGACCTACGTTGTCGCCTGGGTGGAAGTGGGTGCCGCGCTGACGAACGATGATGTTACCGGTGGTAACGGTCTCGCCGCCGAACTTCTTTACGCCAAGACGCTTAGCTTTGGAATCGCGACCATTGCGGCTCGAGCCAAGACCCTTCTTATGTGCCATGATGAAACTCCTTCTACGTGTTGGGAAATCGAGCTGCTACTAAGCGAGCTTCTCAGAACCAACAGCGGTGATCTTCACGCGAGTCAGGTTCTGACGATGACCATTCAGCTTCTTGTAGTTCTTGCGCTTCTTGAACTTGAAGACGAGCTGCTTCTTGCCCTTGAACTGATCGAGGATAACGGCCTCGACCTTGGTCTGAGCTGCCTTGGCAGGATCGGCCTCAACGTTCTCGCCGTCAACGATAGCGATAGCCTCGAGCTCGATGTTCTGGCCTGCCTCGCCCTCGATCTTCTCTACATCAAGAATATCGCCAGGAGCAGCCTTGTATTGCTTTCCACCAGTTTTAACGATTGCGTACATGTAATTCTCCTTGAATGTGACAAAACACAAGGATAGATACTAACAGCACACCTATCCTATGTCAACAATAAGTAGTTGAATTTGACTCAGGGAAACCCAACATTTTGCGCAGTTGGGCCCTAATGAGCCGTTGCCCAGTTTACACCGTGAGACACGTCTACCACAAGAGGAACTTTCAGAGAAACCACGCCGGACATGACCTCTTCCACCAGAGCGCTCAGTGCGTCGGCCTCTTCCTCAGGACAGCTGAAGTCGAGCTCGTCGTGCACCTGCAGAATGAGCGAGGCGTGCAGGCCCTCTTCCCTGACCCGTGCAGAGACCTGGGCCATGGCCAGCTTAATGATGTCGGCAGCCGTTCCCTGCATAGGATGGTTCATGGCCGTACGCTCACCGAAGCTGCGGGTATGGGCATTGCGAGACCCCAGCTCGGGAATATGGCGCTTGCGACCGAACATGGTCGTGGCATACCCGGTCTTCTGAGCCTGGGCAACCACCTCATCGAGGTAGCTGCGCACCTGAGGGTACACCTGGAAGTAGCGGTCGATCATGTCCTTGGCCTCACCGAAGGGGATCTTCAGGGTCTGAGCCAAGCCGAAGGCCTGCTGGCCGTAGACGATACCGAAGTTCACCGCCTTGGCCCTGCTGCGCTGCTCCTTGGTCACTTCATCGAGCCCCACCCCGAAAACCGTGGCGGCGGTATGAGCGTGGAAGTCATAACCGCTGTTGAAGGCCTCGATGAGACCTGGATCATCGGAGAGATGGGCCAGGATGCGCAACTCGATCTGGGAGTAGTCCGCCGAAACGAAGACCTCGCCAGGAGCCAGGGGTACGAAGCAGCTGCGAACCTGACGGCCGAACTCGGTGCGCCCGGGAATATTCTGCAGGTTGGGCTCGGAGGAGGACAGGCGACCGGTGGTGGTGACCGCCATATTGAAATGGGTATGAACGCGCCCATCGTCCTGACGGAGTCGCGGCAGAGCCTCGATGTAGGTGCTGTTCATCTTGGCCAGCTCACGGTACTTCAGGATGAGACCGGGAACCTCATGCTCGGAGGCAAGCTCCTGCAGCACTCCCGCGTCGGTGGAATAACCTCGGGAGGTCTTCTTCTTGGGAGGAAGGCCCAGAACCTCGAAGAGCACATGTCCCACCTGCTTGGGTGAGTCGATGTTGAACTCCTCCCCTGCTGCCTCATAGATCTTGCTTTGAATCTCCCGAATCTGCTCGACGGTTTCAGAGCCGATGGCAACCAGCTGATCTACATCGATAGCGGCACCGATGCGCTCCATAGAG
This sequence comes from Eggerthellales bacterium, assembly GCA_029225085.1. Classification (GTDB taxonomy): domain Bacteria; phylum Actinomycetota; class Coriobacteriia; order Coriobacteriales; family Eggerthellaceae; genus JAQXVU01. The sequence continues at coordinate 7,514 of JAQXVU010000021.1, forward strand.
GCGAGAACCGGCACCAGGGGGGCATCGAAGGACTCATACACCGACAGAGCATCGTCAGCCTTCAGAGCATCCCGAAGCTCACCGGCCAAAAGGCGAACGCAGCGAGCCTGAGTGGCCAAAGCCAGCTCCTCATCCTCTATCTGAGGGAAGGGAATGCCCAAATGGCGCTCGCAGAGGTCAGCAAGCTGGGAGGACTCATGGCTGGCCAGCACATAGCCAGCAACCTGCACGTCGAAGAAGCGAGCCGCGAAGAGCTGGTCGTCGGTGATAAGGGCCTCTTTAGCGGTGTCGGCAGGATATACCTGATGCAGGCATTCCTTGGCATCCCAGGCAACGAAGGAGCCCTGGGAAACCAGCTCAGTCAAAGCGCCAAGCGCCTCATCGTTGGAGAGGTAGACTACGTCCTCCCCTGTATCGAAGGCCATGCACACCTCATCGCCGAAGATGCTGGACTGATCAGGGGCCTTCCATGCCACCGCAACCTCCGTGCCGGCTTTAGCCGCTTCATGCAGAGCCGCAAGGCCCGCAGAGCCATGGCGAATGGCCTTCCCGTCTACCGTCAGCGCCTCAGAGGAAGCGCTTCCCTGAGCGAAAGAGAGGACCTTGGCCAGATGGGACCTGAAGCCCACCTTGTTGAAGGCCTCCTTCACCGTATCGACGTCGAAGGAGGGGAAGGCAACCTCGTCGAGGTTTACATCGAGGTCGAGGTCGCAGATGATAGTGGCCACATCGCGGCTGAGGAAGGCGGAGTCCTTGTTGTTTACCAGGTTCTCTTTCTGCTTGCCCTTCAGCTCATCGATGTGCTCATAGATGCCCTCGATAGTTCCGTACTTGCTCAAGAGCTTCGAAGCAGTCTTAGGGCCGATGCCGGGAACGCCGGGGATGTTGTCGGCGGTATCGCCCATGAGACCCAGGAAGTCGATGAACTGGTCAGGACCGATGCCGTACTTCTCCGTAACCTCCTCAGGGCCGTACTCCACCACATCGGTGATGCCCTTTTTGGTGGTCATAACCCGCACGTGATCGGTGACCAGCTGATAGGCATCCTTATCGCCGGTGACCAAGATGGCATCCCAGCCCCGCTCCTCGCAGAGATGGGCCATCGTACCCAGAATGTCGTCGCCCTCCCAACCGGTCAGCTTCACCACGGGAACGTTCATAGATTCAAGAAGCTCCTCGATGACGGGGAACTGCACCCGCAGGTTGTCATCCATGGGAGGGCGCTGAGCCTTGTACTGCTCGAGGGCCTGCATGCGGATGGCGGGCTTGCCTGCATCGAAGGCGCAAACCACGCCGTCAGGCTCTGCAGTCTCTAAGAACTTCAGGAACATAGACAAAAACCCGAAAGCCGCATTGGTGGGGGTTCCGTCAGGGGCGTTCATGGTGTCAGGGACCGCATGAAAAGCCCGGTGCATAAGAGAATTGCCGTCGATGACGGCAATTCTGCGAGTTTCACATTGTGACAAGATAGGACCTCGTGCTTCGTATCCTTAGATCGACCAAAGGTAGCCTACGCCGCGAACCGTTTCCAAACGCTGCGCAAGCTCAGGACCTAATTTAGCACGGATACGACGAACATGAACGTCGACGGTGCGGGAACCACCGTAATAATCGAAGCCCCACACACGCCTGAGCAACGCATCGCGAGAGTAGGTCCTGTTGGGGTGGGTCACTAGGAAGGCCAGCAGCGCGTATTCAAGATAGGTGAAGTCGAGGGGCTCGTCTCCCACCTTCACCTGGTAAGTTGCCAGATTAATGGACATGTTGTCGACAGTGATGAAGTCGGACACCGAGGACTCATTGCCAGGCCACAGAAGCTGGCTGATGCGGGCGGTGCACTCGTCAGCGGAGGCGCCGTGCACCACAAAATCGCTCTTCACCTGCACGGGCAGACGGAAGCCGGTGAGGTCCTGCTGGCGAACGATGACCAGCATGTTAGCCCCGGACTCGCCGGAGAGCATCTGCTCGACGTTGGCCACAGTAGCCATGGCCTCGTCAGCTTCCACAATGATCAGATCGAAGTCGGAGGGGTTAGCCAGGAGCTTGGCGATCTGCACAGAGGAACCAGGGGTCACATCTACGTCGAGGCCGCTGAGAACCTGCTGAAACAGATGGGCGTTGTCGAGACTGTCCGCGATAAATGCTACGTGTTTTCTACTCATACTCTCACCTACAGACTGCCCAGATACTTATCGAGTTCCCACTGGCTCACCGTAGACTGGTACTCCTGCCACTCACGGCGCTTCTCCTCTACCAGGAAGCCGTGAATATGCTCGCCGAGGGTCTCCTTCATGAGCTCAGATTTCTCGAAGAGGTCGATAGCCTTGCCCAGATTGTCGGGAAGCATCTTGATGCCGCGCTCGTCGAGCTCGTCCTGGCTCAGGCTGAACAGGTCGATGCCCTCCGTAGGTGCAGGCAGAGGAAGCTCGTCCTCGATGCCCTTCAGGCCTGCAGCCAGCATGACGGCAAAGGCCAGGTAAGGATTGGCGGCAGGATCAGGGCAACGAACCTCGACACGGCAGGCAATGTCCTTGTCGGGCTTGTACATGGGGATGCGCAGCAAGGTAGAGCGATTCTTGGTTGCCCAAGAGATGAAGGCAGGTGCTTCTACATGGGAGGCGATGCGCTTATAAGAGTTCACGTACTGGTTGGTGACCAAGCAGAACTCGGGGGCATACTTCAGCAGACCGGCCATGTAGTGCTTGGCCAAGTCGGAGAGGTTGTTTCCGTCAGGGTCGTTGGCGTCGAAGAACAGGTTGTTGCCGTCGAAGTCAAAGAGACTCTGATGCACGTGCATGCCATTGCCAGCGCAGCCATCCATGGGCTTGGGCATGAAGGAGGCGAAGACGCCGTGCTTCATGGCGACCTCTTTCACCACCATCTTGTAGGTCATGACCGCATCGGCCATGCTGAGGGCATCGTTGAAGCGCAGGTCGATCTCGTGCTGAGAAGGAGCGCCCTCATGATGGGAGTATTCCACGGGAATACCCATCTTCTCGAGGGTGAGGATGGTCTCACGACGAAGATCGGAGGCGCTGTCGAGTGAGGTCAGGTCGAAGTAGCCGCCGTTATCGAGGGGCACGGTGCCATGCTCATCCTCGAAGTAGAAGTACTCTACCTCAGGGCCGATGTTCATGATGTAGCCCTTGGCAGCTGCCTTATCGCACATCTTGCGCAGCACGTAGCGAGGATCGCCCTCGAAACGATTGCCGTCTGGGGTGCGAATGGTGCAGAACATTCTTCCCACCGCGTTATTGGCGGGACGCCAAGGCAGAATCTGGAAGGTGTCAGGCTCAGGGAAGGCGATCATGTCGCTCTCCTCCGTGGGGCTGAAGCCCTCTACGCAGGAGCCGTCGAAGCCCATGCCCTCCTCGAGAGCGTTCTCTACCTCATTGGTGCTGACGGCGAAAGACTTCATCTTTCCCAACACGTCGGTAAACCAGAAGCGAACGAAGTGAACGTCCCGGTTCTTGATGGTTTTCATGACGAAGTCGCGCTGTACGCTCTGCATAAGCCCCCCTCATTGCGTAAGGTTACATAATATTTTTCTACCTAGTTCACCGTGATAGTACCATCGGTTCCGATTCCCTTGCATCTTAAACCGTCACCCGAAACGAAGCTGAAACACAAGAGGGAGCCGACTACATCGACTCCCTCATAAATACGTATGCGAAAACGCGACGAGCTATATTCCGCTCGCTCCCCTACAGTGCCTAGCCGTAGATGCGCTTCATATCCTCCCAAGCGGCATCGGCCTCAGCCATGATGTCGGTGACGATCTTGGCAACAGGCTTAACCTCCTTGATAACAGGAGAGATCATGCCAGCGGAGAAGGCGCCGCCCTCATAGTCGCCGTTGTGAGCGCGAGCGATAGAACCGGTGCAGTAATCGTAGAGCTCCTCCTCGGGGACTCCTGCGTAGTAGCGCTCCCAGAAGCCATCGGTGAAGGGATTCTTGATGCAGCGAACCTGCTTCTTGCCGGGTACGCCGGACAGCACGGTGGCGTTGTCCTTGGAGTCGACGATGAGCTGCTTGTACACATCGGAAACGGTGCACTCATCGGACGTCAGGAACACGGTGCCCATCTGCACGCCCACGCAACCCATGGCCAGAGCGCCCAGCAGACCGCGACCAGTAGCGATACCGCCTGCTGCGATAACGGGGATGTTCACCTCTTCTACCACCTGAGCAATCAGAGGCAGCGTGGTCATAGAGCCAATGTGGCCGCCGCCCTCGAGGCCCTCGCAGACAACGGCAGCAGCGCCCAGCTTCTCCATCTTCTTAGCGGCACGTGCATGAGGAATGAGCACGATGGCCTTGATGCCAGCCTCAGCAAGCTTAGGAACGATGGTAGCAGGGTTGCCGGCGGAAACGGTGCAGATCTGCACGCCCTCCTCGATGCAGACATCGGCGATCTCGTCGATGCGATCGTTTTCCATAATGAGGTTCACGCCGAAAGGCTTGTCAGTAAGGGAACGGCAGATCTGAATCTGCTCGCGCATGTACTCAGGGGTGTCGAAACCGCACTGAATGACGCCAAGGGCACCGGCATTAGAAACGGCTGCAGCAAACTTGCCGTCAGTGATGTGAGCCATAGCTCCCTGCAGGATCGGGTACTCGATACCGAGCAGATCGCACAACGCAGTTCTCATGGGATTACTCCTTTTTCTCTGGAATGCAACGGGAACTATTTTACTGCATTACTGCAAGAACTCCTGCATATTGGCCAGCACCTTATCGCTGAGGCGGCCCATGGCCTCCTTGGTGCTGCCGGAGGACTGGTTCACGCAGTTCACGTGGGGGTTGCCCTCGAAGCGATCTGGGTCTGCGGCGATGGCGGCACGAGTGTCGCAGAAGAACTCATTGGTTCCCTCTTCCAGCCACTTCATGAGAGGCTCATCCTCATGACCAGGGGCGATAGAGGTGTTGAAGAGGATCTTGTGGTTGCCCAGAGCCTTGAACTCCTCCTCACCCATAAGGATCACGTTCTTGTTCAGGCACAGGAACACCACCTGGGACTGAGCCAAGAGCTCATGCAGGGGCAGGTAGGCAATGCCTCGCTCCTCGCACTCGGGCTTACGGGTACGGCTGTAGTAGGACACGGGAGTTCCGAAGAACCGCAGGGCATCGGCAATCATGGTGCCGGTGGTGCCCAAGCCAACGATGCCGGCGTGAATGCTGGCCAGCTCGATGGGCTTGTCCTCATAGCGCTTGCCGTTGTGGCCCTGCAGATAGGAGACCAGCTGGGAAATCACGTATTCCACCACGCCCTGATCGCCGTAGTCGCGAACGCCCTTCACCGTGATGCCCAACTCACGGGCGGTAGCGATGTCTACATTGGCGGCCTTCTCGGAATACAGGCTGCAGCACATGCCCACATACTTCAGGTTGGGAGCGGCCTTCAGCACGTCGCCGTTAATGCGGCTGGTATAGCTCACCAACACGCAATCGGCGTCACCGATGCGCTGAGAGATGACCTCATCGGATGCGGGGATATCGTCATACAGGACGACCTCGGCGGCATACTCGGACAGGCGAGCCTTCCCTTCCGCCGTCAGGTTCACCGGCTCAATTGCCACAAGCTTCTGAAACATGTGCGTTCTCCTTTGCTTCTCTCGGGCCATTCCCCCAGCCCAACATGCTTTCAGGCCAACTCCGATCGAAACACCTTCGGCTTCACTCCGCGCGAAACTTCGTCGTTGCAGTGTTCGCGAAGCGTCCTCGGCTTCCTGGTCGGCCCAAAACTCATCACACGTTCTTATGCTAACAACCAACGCACGCAGGAAAAGCCCTAGCCTTGGGGAAATGACCAGTAGCTTATTGGGGAAATTAAGAGTATGGAAAGCGACCCAACCGCAAGGGAGCCAGCCCTGCGACGCGAATACGGCCAAGAGCGAGGACCAGCCTCGCAGTGCAAATGCGGCCAAAACGCAAAGCAGCCGGCGATTGCTCGCCGGCTGCAAAAGTTGTTGGTGGAGGCGCGGAGAATCGAACTCCGGTCCATACTAGACTCGCCATCAGGCTCTACAAGCTTAGTCGACGTTTAAGCTTCGGTGCACCCTCTCCCGTCGACGGGAATGAATGCACCTAGTCAGTTCGATCTTAGTGGGACCCATACTGACTACGTGACCCCACGCATCACCCTAAAATGACGTCACCACGGCAACGAGTGAAAATGCCGCTTAGACGGCTGCTAGCAAATATTAAGCAGCGAGGGCCATCTGCTGGCCAGAGTAATTCTTGTCAATTAAATTTGACGGTACCCCTGTTTAACGTGGCGAGGAGACCACGACCTGCTCCTCATCTTGAACCTACCATGTCGAAACCAGTCGCCCCCGAATAAACGAAGGTAAAGGTAAGCTCCACCTTTTCAACGTGCGTGCAGCAAACAACTGCAAATGCGGGCGAGAATGCGTACCCGCGAGTTAGGCATTGTAGAGAATCCTCCCCAACTGCGCAACCCTGCCGAATTCCCATTCGCCAGAAACCCCCGCGCAGACCCCCGAATCCCGTTAAATGACCCCATACGAAACGCTGGCCCCAGCCAAAGCCGGGACCAGCGCCTCAACCACAGTCGAAACCGAAGGAAGCTGCTTACTTCTTGGCCATCTTTCCGAAGTCGGCGATAGGAGTGAAGATGGAGACGAAGCGGTTCAGCAGACGCAGATGGTTCTCGCGGACCTTTTCGTCATCGCACATAATCATCACCTGATCGAAGAAGGCATCGACAGGCTCGCGCAGGGAGGCGAGCTCAGCGAATGCGGCCTTGTAGTCACCGTCGGCGAGCTTCTGGGCAGTGACGGCCTTAGCGGCGTCGAGAGCATCGAGCAGAGCCTCTTCCACAGGATCCATAAGGCCGGTGTTCACGGAGACACCCAGCTCAGGATCGCGGAGGTTGTTGGCACGAGCATAGGCGGTTGCCAGGTTCTCGAAGACCTCGGGCATGTCGCCGCGAGTCTCAGAAAGGGCCACGGTCCTGTCGGCGATAGCCTTAGGCTCTACCACACCGCATGCCAGAACGGCATCGATCACGTCAGGAGCATGACCGTCGTCCTTCAGCATGACCTTGGTACGGGTGATGAAGAAGTCGATGACCTGCTTCTTCACGGCTTCCTTGTCGCAGTCGAGGTCAGCATAGGTTGCCAGGGAGGCATCGACGCTGCGCTCGAGGGACACGGGCAAGCCATCCTGCAGCATGCGTACCATGCCAATGGTGGAACGACGCAGGGCGAAGGGGTCCTTCGAACCACTGGGAGCCTGATCGACAGCGAAGAGGCCGCAGATGGTGTCCATCTTGTCAGCGAAAGCGGTGAGACGGCCAACCAGGGTGTCGGGAACCTCGTCACCGGCGAAGCGGGGGCGATAGTGCTGGCCGATGGCCTGAGCGACCTGAGGAGTCTCACCGGAGGCAGCGGCATAGTAGGAGCCCATGACGCCCTGAACGGCGGTGAACTCGATAACCGCATTGGTTACCAGGTCAGCCTTGCACAGATAGCAGGCGCGCTTCAGGTCGGCGGCATCGGTCTCGGAGAGCCGTGCCTGTGCGGCCAGGTCCTCAGCCAGCTTAGTGAGGCGCTCCGCCTTGTCCTTCACGGTGCCCAGGCTCTCCTGGAACACCACCTGATCAAGGTTCTCTACGTAAGCTTCCAGAGGCTTCTTCAGATCCTCCTCGTAGAAGAACTTCGCATCGGAGAGGCGGGCGCGAACCACGCGCTCATTGCCGTCGATGATGGTCTCAGCGCAGGCAGGATCGCCGTTAGAGACCAGGATGAAGCGGTTGGTGAGCTTGCCGTTCTCGTACAGGGGGAAGTAGCGCTGGTCGACCAGCATGGTGTCGACGATGATCTCCTCGGGAACCTGCAGGAACTCCTCGTCGAAGGTGGCACACATAGGCGTGGGGTACTCGGAGAGGTTGATGACCTCAGTGAGGGTGCGCTCAGGCAGAGAGGCGGTAGCGCCGGTCTCGGCCTCGATCTTGGCAACGCCAGCGCGAATGACCTCCTCACGCTCTGCCATAGAGGGGATCACGTAGGATGCGCGGATCACCTGCAGCAGGTCGTCGGCGCAGGCAACCTCGTGCATGCCCTTGGCCAGCACGCGATGACCAGCAGTGAAGCGGTCGGCGGTCAGAGGGCCATAGGTGACGGGAATGACCTGATCGCCGAAAAGTGCCAGCAGGTAGCGAACGGGACGAACATAGGTCTCGCGGGTAGAGCCCCAACGGCAGCTGCGAGGCCAGGCCAGCGCAGGAATGAAGGAGCCCAGCACCTCAGGGAGAATGTCGGCCACGCTCTTTGCGGGGGTGTCGACGATGGCGAAGATGCACTCATCGCCATCAGCCTCGCGGCGAACCAGGTCCTCTACCGCAACGCCCTTACCGCGAGCGAAGCCAGCGGCGGCCTTGGTGGGATTGCCCTTGTCGTCGAAGGCGATGGAAACCTTGGGTCCCTTGTACTCCTCGTGCTGAGCGGGAATCTCCTCGGCAACGCCGGAGGCCATCACGATGAGACGGCGAGGGGAATCGTAGATCTTCACATCGTCGAAGGGGATGCCGGCCTCCTTGAAGGCAGCGGGAACCATCTTCTGCAACTGGGAAATGGCGCTCTTCAGATCGAAGGCGGGAATCTCCTCGGATCCGATCTCGAACGCAAGGGTGCGCTTCTCGTTAGCCATTACTGCTCCTCCCCTTCTACATCCTGACCGACCACGTTCTTCAGATAGGAGGCGCAGGTCTCCTTTGCCATGCTGCGAACCCTGAGCATGTAGGCCATGCGCTCGGTTGCGGAGATGACGCCGCGGGAATCGAGGAGGTTGAAGGTGTGGCAGCACTTCAGCACGTAGTCATAGGCGGGCAGAGGCAGGTTCTGAGCCAGACAGCTCTTGGCCTCCTGCTCATAGTGGGCGAAGTCGTCGAAGAGCATGTCGACGTTGGCGGTCTCGAAGTTGTAGGCGGAGAACTCACGCTCGTTCTCGAGGAACACATCACCGTAGGTGAAGGTCACGCCGTCATCGCCGCGAGCCCAGATGATGTCGTAGACGGAGTTAACGCCCTGAATGTACATGACCAGACGCTCGAGGCCGTAGGCGATCTCTGCGGGAACAGGCGAGCACTCGAAGCCGCCCACCTGCTGGAAGTAGGTGAACTGGGTGACTTCCATACCGTTCAGCCAGACCTCCCAACCAAGGCCCCAGGCGCCCAGAGAGGGGCTCTCCCAGTCGTCCTCGACGAAGCGGACGTCATGCTTGTCGGTGTCGATGCCGATGGCCTTCAGAGAGCCCAGGTACAGCTCCTGAATGTTGTCGGGAGAGGGCTTGATGAGGACCTGGAACTGATAGTAGTGCTGCAAGCGATTGGGGTTCTCACCATAACGACCGTCTGCGGGACGACGGCAACCCTGCACGTAGGCGGTGCGCCAGGTGCCGGGGCCCAGGGAACGCAGGGTGGTTGCGGTGTGGTTGGTGCCTGCACCAACCGGGCTATCGTAAGGCTGCAGGATTACGCAACCCTGGGCAGCCCAATACTTCTGAAGGCTCATGACCACGTCTTGGAAGGTCATGACTTGGGAATCATCTTGTTGCACGATGCTTCTCCCCTCCTACTATCGCTTACTTACGGAATGCTTATAGCTAAACGCTGCGCACATGCAGCTATTCTATAACGCCAATGCGGGAAACGGGCCAATAAGTGAAGAAGGCCCGACCTGTAATGCTATCAATGGATATGGGTCCGAAGGTGCGGGAATCGGCAGAGTGGTTCCTATTGTCCCCCATAACCCACACATGGCCCTCGGGCACCGCATAGGGATAGATGGGATTCTTGTTCGTCCAATAGGAAGGGGTCTCGAGCGCCACCGTGGTACTGCCCTCTTTCAGGTAGGGCTCGTCGATGAGCTCCCCGTCGACGTACACCTGGCCGTTGCGGATATCAACCACCTGGCCTCCTACGGCGATAACCCGCTTCACGTAGGTCTCGGCCGAATAGGTGCCGTCCTCGTTGCGCACGCACTGGGGCTTTACGAAGGTCACCACGTCTCCCTGGCCGATATCGTTCAGACCCAGGGACACCTTTTCAGAGAAGATCCTGTCAGAAGGCTCAATGGTGTCTTCCATAGAGGCGGAAGGAACCATGTACACGCCCAAGATGAAGGTGCGCAGACCAACGCAGGCAAGAATGACCACCACGAGCACGACAACGAAGCTCAGGGCGTTCTTCGCCATGATGCTCTGCGTGCTCGCTCGTTTCTTTCTTGAATGCTTGCCCAAGGGGCGATACCTCCTGTTTGCTCAGGCTTTTTCGCCCTAACGTGAAAATACTAGACCATTCACGCGGAAAGCGGAGGCATTAGGAGAGACCACGCAAAAACTTTTCGTCCTCAGGGGTAAGAGTCGCAGACTGCAGCAGGTCAGGACGGAGGGCCGCCGTACGGGCCAAGCTCTGCTGACGACGCCAAGTGGCGATGGCGGGATGATTGCCGCTTCGCAGGATTTCAGGGACATCCATGCCCCGATAGCTGGCAGGACGGGTGTACTGAGGGTATTCCAGCAGGTTATCGTGGAAGCTCTCGTCTACCGCGCCCATCTCGGCGCCCAATACGCCAGGGATCTTGCGAACCACGGCGTCGATAACCACCATGGCAGCCAGCTCGCCGCTGGTGAGCACATAGTCGCCGATGCACAGCACGTCGCTGGCAAGGGAATAGGCGCGCTCATCGATGCCCTCATAGTGGCCGCAGATGAACAGCAGGCGCTCCTTGCCGGAAAGCTCCGTGGCGATCTCGTCGCTGAAGGGGCGGCCGCAGGGAGACAGGAAAATGGTGTAGGGTGCGGGACCCTCGCTGCAGAGCTCGTCGTAGGCCTCGAAGATGGGCTCGCACTTCATCACCAGACCGCAACCGCCGCCATAGGGCTCGTCGTCGGTGGTGCAATGCTTGTCGTGGGTCCATTTACGCAGGTCGTATCCCTGATAGTTCAGATAGCCCTTCTCCTGGGCGATCCTCATCATGGAAGAGCCCATGACGGAGCTGAACATATCGGGGAACGTAGAGAGAGTGTCAATGCGCATGATAGGTCCTCGCAGACTAGTCCTGCAGCTCGAGAAGAGAGCGAGGAATGGTGACCTCTACCAGCTCCTGATCGAAATCGACCAGGTCGACAAAGGCCTCGACATAGGGGATGAGGACAGAGCCATAGGGGCCTTCCACCACCAGGGTGTCCTGGAACTCGCCCTCGAGGAACTCGCTGACCGTGCCAAGATCGCCGAAATCGGCATCATGTACGGCAAAGCCCAGGGGAAGATCCTCCTCCTGTGCCAGCAATTCGGGGTCAAGGTCATCGGTGCACATGAGCAGATAGTGACCCAACAGCTTCTCGGCTACGTCTACTGAATCTACCTCCGCAAAGGACACCACGTGATCCTTGCCCTGCAGGCTCACCGAAGAAACGGTCAGCTCACGAGGGCCGGTCAGCAGCGGAGGAACCACGTAGGCGGTGGCGCCTTCAGACAACAAGAAAGGAAGGCCGTCGATGCTTCGAACGACGAGCCTTCCCTGCTTGCTCTTGGTTTTAGCAATCTGCGCGACGCGCTTATATTCGGTGGCCATTACTCAGGCAGCTCTACGTCGACGTGACGGGCGCCTGCGCGAGAACCAGCCGCACGAGCAAGGATGCGCAGGGACTTGATGACACGGCCCTGACGACCGATCACCTTACCGGCATCCTCCTCATGAGCGGAGATCTCGATGTAGACATCGCCGGACTCGTCTACCGACTGAGTAACCTGCAGGTCATCCTTATGGTCGACCAAAGGCTCGACCATAACGCGAACCAGCTCGGCAAGATCCACCGTCAGATTCGCCATGGTTTATGCCTCGCGAACGCTCTTGATCAGACGAGCAACGGTATCGGTAGGCTGAGCACCGTTAGCGATCCACTTGTCGATCTTCTCCATGTCGAGGTCGATCTTTGCAGGGGTGGTGCAAGGATTGTAGGTGCCCACCTGCTCGATCTTGCGACCATCACGACGAGCGCGGGAATCAGCAACAACAACGCGATAATATGGGGCCTTGTGAGCGCCAAAGCGTGCCAAACGAATCTTAACTGCCATTAATAAGCTCCTTTAATTTTGCAACTTTGCAAACTACTTGCGGTCCTGCTGAATCCCAGCAGGTGCGGATTACAGCAATTTCTAACTATACGTTCTTCATGCCTTTTTGGCAAGAGAAAAGTACTCAGGCTACTCGTCCATCATCTTCTGAAGGTTCTTCAGATCGTTCACGGACATGCCGCCGATGCCGGGCATGTTCAACCTGCCGCGGCGGCCCTTGCCCTTCTTGCCGCCCTTCTTGTTCTTGGTGCTCATACCGTTCATGCCGGCCATCTGGCGCTTAATGAGCTTCTTGGCCTCGTTGAACTTCTTGATAACCTGGTTCACGTCGGACACGGACACACCAGCGCCCTTGGCGATGCGCAGACGGCGAGAGCCGTTCAGCAGCTCGGGCTTCTCGCGCTCCTCGGCGGTCATAGAGGAAATGATGACCTCCATGCGATCGAGGGCCTTGGTGTCGAGCTTGCCGGAAGCCAGGGCCTTATCGCCGCCGGGCAGCGCCGCCACCATCTTCTGAATACCGCCCACCTTGTGAATGCGGCGGTTGATCTCGATGAAGTCGTTCAGGTTCAGATTGCCGGTGGCCATGCGCATGGCCTCGTCCTCTTCAACCTTCGCGTCAGCGGAAGCGACGGCGTTCTCGATGAAGCTCACCATGTCGCCCATGCCCAAGATGCGCTTGGCCATGCGGTCAGGGTGGAAGGCTTCCAGAGAATCGGGCTTCTCGCCGCTAGAGATGTACATGATAGGCTTGCCAGTGACCTGACGGATGGAAAGGGCGCCACCGCCACGGGCGTCGCCGTCCATCTTCGACATGATGACGCCGTCGAAGTCGACGCGCTCGGCGAAGGCCTGGGCCACGTTCACCACGTCCTGACCGGTCATGGCGTCGACCACCATGTAGATGCGCTCAGGCTGCACCGCATCGCGGATAGCCTCCGCCTCGGCCATCATGTCCTCATCGACATGCAGACGACCTGCGGTATCGATGATCACCACGTCGCGCATGCTGTCGATGGCGTCACGGATGCCCTCCTTGGCGATGGTCACCGGGTCCTTCGACTCGCTGCGATACACCCTGACGCCGATTTCGTTACCCAGGGTTTCAAGCTGGTCGATAGCGGCGGGACGGTACACGTCGCAGGCGCACAGCAAGGGCTGATGGTTCTGCTTCTTCAGCAGGTAGGCCAGCTTAGCGGAAGCGGTGGTCTTACCAGAGCCCTGCAGACCCACCATCATGATGACGTTGGGGATGCGGGAACTGAAGTTGAAATTGGGGCTCTCCCCTCCCAGCAGCTCCGTGAGCTCGTCGAGGACGATCTTCACCACGTTCTGGGTGGGGTTCAGAGAGTCGAGCACCTCGGCGCGCATGCAGCGCTCCTTGGTCTTGGCCACGAACTCCTTTACCACCATGAAGTTCACATCGGCCTCGAGCAAGGCCATGCGAATCTCCTTCATGGCGGAGTTGATGTCCTCTTCGGTCAAGCGTCCCTTAGAACGCATGCCGGAGAAGATTCCCTGAAGCTTATTGGAAAGGCTCTCAAGCATCCTCTTCGTCTCCTATCAGTCCGTTGGCGAATTCCGCCGCGTCGAAATCCCGCAAATCCTCGATAGACTCACCGACGCCGATCTTATAGATGGGCAGCCCCAGCTCGTGGGAGATGGCGATGGCGATGCCGCCCTTCGCCGTTCCGTCGAGCTTGGTGACGATGAGGCCGTCGAGGTCAAGGGCCTTGTTGAACATCTGAGCCTGGTTCAGGCCGTTCTGACCGGTGGTGGCATCGATGACCAGAACCGTGTACACGGGGGTCTTGCAGCGCTTGCGCACCACCCTCACCACCTTGCTGAGCTCGCGCATGAGATCGTCTGAGGTGTGCAGACGACCAGCGGTGTCGATGAGGGTCAGTTCGGTGCCTGTGGCCTCGGCGCGCTCGATGGTGTCGTAGCACACGCTGGCAGGGTCAGCTCCGCGCTCCCTGGTGACCAGCTCCACCCCAGAACGCTGAGCCCACACATCGAGCTGCTCGATGGCGGCGGCACGGAAGGTGTCGGCACCGCCCAAGAGGACCTTCTTGCCGGCGGCCTTCTGCTCGTTGGCGATCTTACCCACCGTGGTGGTCTTGCCCGCACCGTTAATGCCCACGAAGAGCACGGTGGAAGGAGTGTCCTCGAAGGGATTCACCTCCGGCTTCACGAAGATGTCCTGAATCTGCTCCTTCAGCATGTCGTAGACCGCATAGGCATCGGGCAGAGCCTTGCGAGTGGCCTGCTCACGCAGGTTGTCGACGATGCGTAAGGTGGCCTGAGCGCCCACGTCGGAGAGAATGAGGGTCTCTTCCAAATCATCCCAGAAGTCGTCGTCTACCTCGGGACCGCGCTTCAACAGCAGGTTCATGCGTTCGCGGAACTCGGTACGAGAGCGCTCCATTCCCTGCTTCATGCGATCAAAGAAGCCCATTAGCCTTCCTTTCCAATCTTTTCCCTGTCGAGCCTCTGGCTCACCAGTTTCGTAGCGCCGCCCTGCATAGAGATGCCGTACAGCACGTCGGCCATTTCCATGGTTCGACGCTGGTGGGTGATGATCAGCAACTGGGTGTCCTGACGCATGGTGTCAAGGCACGTGCAGAGACGTCGCAAATTAGTATCATCTAACGCCGCTTCGACCTCGTCAAGAATGTAGAAGGGCGTCGAGCGCACCTGGTACACCGCCATGAGCAGCGCCATGGCGATAAGAGACTTCTCGCCGCCGCTCATAAGCGAGGTCTTGGCCACCTTCTTACCCAGGGGCTGAGCCTCGATGTCGATGCCGGTAGCCTCAAGGTCGCTCTCATCGCAAAGACGCAGACATGCAGTGCCGCCCGGGAAGAGCTCGCCGAAGATGCGCTGGAACCCCTCGTTCACCTGGCGGAAGGTGTCGATGAAGTCCTTGCGCATGCGCTCGTCGATGATGCGGACGATCTTCTCGAGAGACTTCCTGGCCGTCATCATGTCCTGAATCTGGCCGGTGAGGAAGTCGTAGCGCTCCTTCAGCTCCTCATAGTCACGGGCCGCATCAGGATTGATGGGACCCATACCCGAGATGCGCTTGCGAAGCTGATCGGCTCGGGACTCGGCAGCGGCGCGGTCATCGACCTTATCGCAGGACAGGGCCACTTCTAGCGGCACGTCGCAATCTCGCACGATGGTGGCAGTGGCGTTCTCTACCTGCACTTCCAGACGGCCCTTCTCGACGCGGATATCGCTCATGCGATCATTGGCGGCATCGAGCTTGCCGTGCAGCTCGCGGGACACCTTGCGGGCCTCGTCGATCTGACGGTTGGCCGTGGCGGCCTCGTTGCGAGACTTCTCGATGGTGTCGCTGAGGCGTCCCACCCAGCTCATGAGGGAGGAGTGCAGAGCCTCGAAGTCCTGCAGCAGCTCATCGATGGCATGGGGCGCATCGGAGCTCTTGTTCAGATAGGTCTCCGCACGGGCAATGCGACCCTTGAGGGTGTCGAGGGTCTGCTTGCGACCGAAGGTCACGCGAGTGGCGTAGGTCTTGCGCTCGGTTAGGGTAGCCACCGACAGCTTGGCCTCGTTGAAGGAGGTCTGAGCATCCTGCAAGCTCGAGCGCAAAGGACCCTCCCCTTCCCTCATCTGGGCAAGGGACGACTTCACCGACACCAGGTCATCGCTGGCTTTCTGCAGGTCCGCCTCTACCATGTCGCGAGAGGGCTGCAGCTTTTCTAAGGCAAGGCGCGCCTGCTCCCGCTTCTCCTGCAGCTCCCTCATCTGGGACTCGAGGTTAGCCACCGTCTTACGGCAATCCTGCAGCTTCTCCGCCAGAGACTTGTCCTGTCCCTTCGCCGCAGCCAGCTCGGAGGCAAGCTGCAAGCTGAGTTTCTGAGCCTGCACCAGGGCAGCCTCCGCCTCGGAGAGCTTCACTTGGGCGGCATCTCGCACCTGACCAGCCTCTTCGGAGCGCTTCTGAGCCTCTACCAGGCGACGATGCTGTTCTACAGGGCTCGCAACGCTAGAGTCTCGCACCGTAACGGAGCACACGCCCCTGCCCGAGATAACCAGGCCGTCACGACTCGCCACCGTCAGGCCCGAAGAGGCATGAGCCCGCCAAAGGGAGAAGGCCTCTTGGAAGGTGTCGGTCAGATACACGTGGCCGAGCAGGGCCTCTACCGAACCCGCCACGCCGTCCTCGTAGGACAGCTCGCTTATCAGCCGATGAGCCGAGGGGATCTGAGGGGCTTCAGCCGCGCAAGGAGGCACCACGTACACGGAACCGGGAAGGTCCTGGCCGCACAGACCAGCCATGAGGGCCTCGGCCTGAGACGTATCGGAAACCAACAGGGCATCGATAGCCTCGCCCAGCAGGGATTCCACCACATCCTGCAGCTCGGAAGGAACATCCACCGCCGAAACCAGATCCTGCCAAGGACCCAATTCGGAGCCGGCGGATACCGCATGGCTGCGCATCTTATTTTCGGAGGCACGGGCTGCCTGGGCAGCTTCCAGGGCGGAGGCGGCACCATCGGCCACGGATTTCTGCTCCTGGGCAGCAGAGAGCTCCGAGCGAGCCTCTTCCACTGCATCGAGGGCGGCAACAGTCTCATTGCGAGCCGCAAGCTCACGTTGCTGCAGCTCGGCAAGGGATGCCTGGGAGGCGTCCCATTCCGCCACCAGCGCCTCTTCCCGGGTCTTTGCCTCGGCCAGCTGCTGGGACAATCCGGATTGGCGCTCCTCTACCAGCTTGCTGTCGGCCATGCTCTCCTGATAGGCCGCAGACATCTGCATCTGCTTGTTGCGAAGGGCCTCGAGGCGAGCTTCCAGAGAGCGCTCCTGCTTCTCGAGAGCGCGAATCTCTCGCTCGCAGGCGTCGAGGCGGCTAGAAAGGCTGGTCAGTGCAGCCTTCTTCTCCCGCTGCTTGTCCTGAGCCAGCTTCAGGTCGACCTCAACCTGCAGCTCCTGATCCTCCGCCTCGGCCAGCTCATCGGTGAGGTCCTGAATGCGAAGGCGATTGGCATCGAGGTCGCGGATCTTCTCCTCACGAGAGCGCAGCAAAGAGCGCTTCTTCTCACGCAGAACCCGCAGGGTCGACTCAATGCGCTCGGCGGCGGTGCGCATAGCATGGAAGGAGCCCTCGGTCTTACGGGATCCCTCGGCCTGTTCGGAAAGCTGGCGCTGCATCTCGCGAACCTTGGAATCTGCCGCGAAGGACTCATCGTTGAGCTTAGAGATCTGGCCTCGCAGCTCGCTCTCCCTGGTCAGGACGTCATCCCACTTCACCTGCAGGGCGCGAAGATCGTCTACCGCCAGCTGCAACGTGAGGTCGCTGAGCTCGTCGGTGAGCTGCTGGTAGGTGACGGCCCGCTTCGCCTTGCGCTCGAGGGGCTTCAGCTGGCGCTCTACCTCGTTGGCGATGTCCCGCACGCGCATGAGATGCTGATCCATGCGCTCGAGCTTGCGCTGGCTCTTCTGCTTGCGCTGCTTGTGCTTCAAGACGCCGGCAGCCTCTTCGATGAGGGCGCGGCGATCCTCGGGCTTCGATTCGAGAATAGAATCGAGATGGCCCTGGGAAATGATGGAATGGGTGCCGGTGCCCAGACCGGAGTCATGCAGGATCTCGAGGACATCCATCCTGCGGCTGGCAACGCCATTGATGAGGTACTCGCTCTCACCGGAGCGGTACATGCGGCGCCCGATGGAAACCTCCGTGTAGTCTACGGGCAGGGTGCCGTCGCTGTTGTCTAGGACCAGCTGCACCTCAGCCACGTTCACGGCCTTGCGAGACGAGGAACCGGCGAAGATGACGTCTTCCATGGCCTGGCCACGGAGATTGCGGGCATTGCGCTCGCCAAGAACCCACAGCACTGCGTCGGAGATGTTGCTCTTACCCGAGCCGTTCGGTCCCACAATGGCGGTGATGCCCGGCTCAAGCACCAAAGTAGATTTATCGGCGAAGGACTTGAAGCCCTTGAGGGTAAGGGATTTCAGGTACACGCCGGCTACTCCTCAGCCTCCGAGGCCGAAGCTGCAGCATCGCGCTTCTCCTTCTTGCGCTGGGCGCGGGCGGCCTTCTTGGCCCCCTTGGCACGAGCCTTCTCTTCAGACTCGATGATCTGCAGCGCCATATCAGCAGCCCTGCTCTCGGACTCCTTCTTGGTGCGACCAACACCGCGGGCGAGGCTGCGCACACCGGCGAACACGGCGGTAATGAAGGTGCGGTCATGAGGGGGACCCTGAGTCTCGATGAGCTTGTAGGTGGGCGTGATGCCCTCCTCCTGCAGCTTCTCCTGCAGAGCGCTCTTAGGGTTCTCGGGGCGCACCGCGTAGTCCTTGGTCATGCGAGGGAACAGCGTCTCGCTGACGAAGGTGTAGGCAGCAGAGAGGCCGCCATCAAGATACAGGGCGGCCGTAGTGGCCTCGTACACGTTCTCGAGGGCTGAGTGCATGCCGCGCTTTCCAGTGCCACGCTCGGAGTCGCCGAAGATAATGACTTCGTCGAAGCCCAGGTTCTTCGCCACGTCGGACAAGGTGGAACCAGCCACCAAGGCAACCTTAATGCGGGTCAGACCGCCCTCGTCGAGGTCGGGGAAGCGATTGAATGCCTCACGGGCAATGATGGCGCCCACGATACTGTCACCCAGAAACTCCAGGCGCTCATAAGAAGACTCCGTAGCGTGACCTTCCACCGCGGAAGGATGGGTGATGGCGGCGAGAATGAGGCCCTTATCCTTGAACGTGTAGTTCAGGGCCTTCTCGGCCGTAGCGATGCGCTGTTGATAATCGTCGGGAAGCATGAAACCTAGTTCTCCTGGCTGCGCTGGGCAGCAACGGACTCAGCGATGAGTTCCGTAACGTTCGATTCGATAGTGTTAATGGTGGTGGTGATACCGTTCTGAATGGCCAGGGCGTTAGAGGAGCCATGACCTACCATGCAGGCGCCCTTCACACCCAGAATAGGGGCGGCACCGTAGGTGTCTGCGCTAACGGAATCCTTAATGGCCTTAACGCCGTCCTTCAGGAGCACGGCGCCGATCTTGTTCTTCAGGCCGCTCATGAAGGTGCGCTTCATCTCGCCGAAGAGCACCGATCCCACGCCCTCGATGGTCTTCAGGGCAACGTTGCCGGTGAAGCCGTCGGTGACCACCACGTCGCACTCCCCCGTCAGAAGGTCGCGACCCTCGCAGTTTCCGGCGAAGTTGGGGACGGTCTGGGCAAGAAGCTCATGGCATTCAAGCGCGAAGGACGAACCCTTGGTCTCCTCCTCGCCGATGTTCAGCAGATACACCTTTGGGTTGGGAACGCCCAGGACCTTCTCGATGTACAGGGAGGCCATAGAGGCGAACTGCACCAGATAGGCAGGCTTGCAGTCTGCGTTTGCTCCCACGTCGCACATAACCACGGGCTTCGTGGGGCAAGGAAGGATGGTGGCCAAGCCAGGACGCTGCACGCCCTTAATACGGCCCATGATCAGCGTACCGGCAGCCATGGTCGCACCCGTAGAACCAGCGCTGAAGAATCCCTGGGCCTTGCCCTCCTTCACCAGCTGGGCGCAGCGAACCATAGAGGAATCCTTCTTAGTGCGCACGGCCTGAACAGGGTGCTCATCCATGGCGATGACCTCGGTGCAGACGCTGGCTTCACAGCGATCATGCTCGGCGCAGAAGGGCTCCACCACCTCGGCGGTTCCGCAGAGAATGATATGCAGGTTGGGATGATCCTTAAGGGCCGCCGCGCATCCTTCAAGAACGACACCGGGAGCATTGTCTCCTCCCATTGCGTCTAGGGCAATAGTGACCTCGTTCATCTCATCCTCACTTCTCGTAGAGCACCAAAACCATCTCATTATAGAAGGATTGCAAGATAAACCTTGCAAAACCCCGTGCAAATATAAAGAATCCCCTGGAAAAACCAGAGGATTCCTCACCGTTACTATGTAAGCAGAGACTACTGAATCTCCAGAACCTCACGGCCGTTGTAGTAACCGCAATTGCCGCATACGCGATGAGGAAGCTTAACCTCGCCGCACTGTGGGCAAACGGAACGAGATGGAGCGTTCAGCTTCATATTTGCGCTCTTGCGAGAGTTGGTACGAGCGCGACCAGTTTTCCTTTTAGGTACTGCCATGATTATTCTCCTTCACAACGAGCCCTCGCTCGTTTCTTCTCAAACACAAGGAAGGACTTTACCAAAGTAATCCGTGTTATGCAAGGGCTTTCTGAGCAATATGGGTGACGAGCCTAGTCGTCGAGCTGCAGATCCTTCAGGACCGCAAAGGGGTTCTTCGAGAACGCCGCCTCCTCATCGGGATCGGCAACGCAGTCGCAAGGACCCTCGTTCAGATTAGCACCGCAGGTTGGGCAAAGACCTGCGCAATCGTCCTTGCACAGGGGGACCAGCGGGGCATCGAGACACAGAGCCGCCCTGATGAGAGGCTCCATGTCGAGAATCTTCTCGTCCTCAGCCAAAACCACGTACTCATCGACCTCGAAGCCCTCGAGCTCCTCCTCGGTAGGCTCCTGCAGGAAGGCATAGCCTTCGATATCACCTTCGAAGTCGAAGGTGATGGGCTCAAGGCAACGAGCGCACGCACAGGTTCCCTCGCCGGTAACGCGACCCAGCACCGCCAGCGACTCGCCGGTATTGCTGATGGTGGCCTGCCAGGAAACGGGCTCGGGGAACTCGTACACATCGGCTCCCAGAGAAAGGGAGCCCACGACAAAGGAGCCCTCGAACTGAGCGCTCGAAGCAATCTCGAACAGGGAGTCGGGTATGACGATGGAAGTATCCGACACTAGCGGACACCACCGGACAGGGAGTTAGCGTTCAGACGGTCGCGGCAACGACGAACGTTGCTCAGCAGAGTGTCGAGGCTCTGCTCTACGTGGCCGAACACCTCGTCAGCGTAATCCTCGGCGCCGGCGCGGGTCTCACGCTCGAGCTCGCGAACCTCAGCCATGATGGTGTCTGCCTGCTGCTGGGAGATACGGACGATCTCCTGCTCGCTGGCGATGGTGAGAGCCTGGCTGCGAGCATCTTCGATCATGCGGTTGGCCTCAGCCTCGGCATCATCGAGAAGGCTCTGACGCTCACGGACGATCTGACGGGACTGAGAGAACTCACTTGGGAAGATCTCCTTGATCTCGTCGAGGATCTCGAAAGCCTGGTTCGCATCGACCAGGCGAAGATTCTTGTTGCTAAATGAGGGCTTTGCGTCCTCGATGAGAATAGTGAGCTCATCAATGAGGCCCATTACTCCAGTTTCATCCATGTCTTATCCTCCTGTGCTGCATTTTTAGTGCAAGTGTGCTTGAAGACAAATTAGCTCATAAAGATACTTAATTGTACCATGAGTGGCAATGCGTAGTTATAAGGCTGGAAAAAACAGCCTCTAATCCACACTAATCGGTTATTGAGTAGCCAAACTGACCCGCCCTTGGCCTAGACGAGCCACAGACCCCTTCAAGTTCATCGGCCCAAGGATCCCGTACGCACCGCCCGTTAAACCCTAGGCCAGCCCGTACCGCTCCTTCAGGGCGCGCTCTGCGCAAGGGGGAACGAAGTCGGACACGTCACCGCCCATCGAGGCGATCTCGCGCACGATAGAAGAGGACAGGTACATGTAGTCCGGAGGAGACATGATGAAGAAGGTCTCCATATCAGGGTGCAGCTTGTAGTTCAGAGCTGCCATCTGAAACTCGTACTCGAAGTCAGTAACCGCTCGCAGACCCTTCACCACCGCATGGGCTCCCCTGCTCTCAGCGAAGTCTACCAGCAGACCTTCCAGAGGCTCTACCGTCACGTTGCTGACACCGGAAACGGCCTCTTTCACCAGGGCGACGCGTTCCTCGAGGGAGAACAGGGTGTTCTTCTTTTCGGAACGGCCCACTGCCACGATGATCTCGTCGAAGATATTCGCAGAACGGGTGATCACATCTAGATGGCCGAGGGTAATGGGGTCATAGGTTCCCGCCACCACTGCACGTCTCATGAGAGGTCCTTTCTGAAGATGTCGAAGGCGATGTCGCCGTAGGTCTTAGTGACAGCAGACACAAGGCCGAGCTCCGCAAATGCGGGATGATCCGCCACGTCTAGGGACTTTCCGTGCTCGTAGTACACCAGAGCCTCGTCGGAAAGCATGCCCTTCGCAACAAGTGTACCAAGAAAATCGGCAATTACCTGGGGATCGGTGGCATAGGGCGGATCAAGAAGCACCAGGTCATAGCCACCGCCGAATACGGGAGGGTTCTTCAGCACGTCGGCCTTGCGCAGAGAGATGCGCCGCTTGGCCTGAGGAAACAGGTTAAGGTTCTCCTGTAGCACCCGCAGCGCCTTCTGGTTCTTCTCGTAGAAGGTGACGCGCTCAGCGCCCCTGCTCAGGCATTCCAAACCCAAAGCGCCACTGCCTGCGAAGGCATCGAGAATGTTCAGCCCCTCGAAATCCCCCAGCTGGCTATAGAGAGTGCTCATCATGGCCTCACGCACCCTATCGGTGGTAGGACGGGTGATCTCAGCCGGAGGAGCCTTCAGCACACGGCCCCTGAACTCCCCTGCGACGATTCTCATGACGCTCCCCTCTCCTTTTCCTTGCCGCCGAATACGCGAGCAAGCTCAAATCCCAAAGGCTTGTTGCCCTCTCCCTGCAGAGAGGGATCCTTTGCCAGTATAGCGGCCGCATCCTTGTGCGCAGCCTCGATAAGGGCCTTATCCCTGGCCACGTTCACCATTTTCAAGGTGGAAGCACCGCTCTGCCTATTTCCCAGGATGTCTCCCTCATGGCGACAGGACAGGTCGAACTCGGAGAGCTCGAAGCCGTCATCGCAGGTTTCCATGGCGTGAAGACGCTTGATGGCCACCGGAACCCGCGTGCCGCTAAGCAGGTACACGCTGCCGGGCTTATCGCCACGGCCCACGCGACCACGAAGCTGATGCAGCTGGGACAAGCCGAAGCGATCGGCGTCTTCCACCACCATGACCGTGGCGTTGGGAACGTCGACACCCACCTCGATGACCGTGGTGCACACCAGTACATCTATCTCGCCGGAACGGAACCGATCCATGACCGAGAGCTTCTCCTCGGAGGAGAGCTTGCCATGCAGGACCCCCACCTCGGCCCCTGGAAGCACCTTGGCGATGAACTCGCCGTGGCTCACCGCATCCTTCGCGGAGACGCCGGTGAAGTCTCCCTCGTCCTCGATGGTGACGAAGCCCCATTCAAGATGCTCCTCGTCGTGCTCGCCGGCAACCAGGGTGGCTCCCTGGTCCTTTTGCTGGGTCCCCTCGTCTTTTTGAGCCAGACCTACCAGAGGGCATACCACATAGGCCTGCTCGCCACGGGCAAGTGCTTGGCGAATGCCCTCATAGGCCACATCTGCCTGGTCCCTATCGCAAACCACCGTCTTGCGAGGAGGCGTGCCAAGGGGACGCTGGGAAATGTAGGACAGGGTCATCTGGCCAAACAGGGTGAGAGCCAACGATCGGGGAATAGGAGTAGCGGTCATGGAAAGCACGTCCGCACCCGGGCACTTCCCCGCCAGGGCTCGTCGCTGCTCGACGCCGAAGCGCTGCTGCTCATCGATGACCACGAAGGTGAGACGCGGCACCTGCACATCGGGCTCTAGAAGGGCATGGGTGCCGAAGACCACATCGAGCTCGCCAGAGGCAAGCCCCTCCAGGATCTCCTTGCGCTCGGCCGCAGTGGTCGACCCGGTAAGGGTGGCACAGCGGACTCCCGCAGCGTCTAGAGCTGGGCCCAGCTTCGCCTCGTACTGACGGGCCAGCACCTCGGTTGGCGCCATCATGAGAGCCTGACCACCTGAGTCCTTGGCAGCGCAAAGGCCGAAGCCGGCAACCACCGTCTTGCCGGTTCCCACATCGCCCAAAAGCATATGAGAAGCCACCGAAGGCTCAGCCATGACGTTCAGCAGCTCCGAAACCGCCTGCAACTGGTCATCGCTGAGGGTGAAGGGCAAGGCACCGTAATAGGATCCCAAAGCCGGGCCATCCACCTTATGGGCAACAGGCGAAACCCCTTGCAGCTCATCTGCCCGCTGGCGCATGAGATGCAGCTGCAGCAAAAGGACCTCTTCATAGGCAAGGCGTCGACGGGCTTCATGCTGCTCAGCCATAGAGGAAGGAAAATGGATGGCCTCAAGGGCCGAGCCTCGAGACATGAGGCGATAGCGCTGCCGAAGGGGCAACGGAAGAAAATCTTCCACACCGCGCACAAGACCCAGCGCCTTCTGCACCAAGGAGCGTATAGCAGCAGCGGAGAGCTTCTCCGTGGCACCGTGGATGGGAACCACCTTGCCCCGGGGACCGCCCTCCCCCACCGGCTCGATGAAGGGATTGGTCATGCGCTTCATACCGTAATTGAACTGTACCTCTCCGGAAACGGCCACGTACATGCCGCGGGAGAGCTTGTCCATGAGCCAAGGCTGCCTGAAGCAGGTGACGATAAGGGTGCCCGTGTCGTCGATCAGGGTGATTTCCACCAGATTCAAGCGAGGCT
Source organism: Eggerthellales bacterium (assembly GCA_029225085.1). GTDB lineage: Bacteria > Actinomycetota > Coriobacteriia > Coriobacteriales > Eggerthellaceae > JAQXVU01. The sequence goes on from JAQXVU010000021.1 coordinate 32,122, forward strand.
TGGGGGTCTTCAGAGTGAGCTCGTAGATGGTGCCCGCCACCGTGCACTGCTGCCCGATAGAGGCAGAGGAGATAGATTCCACCGAAGACAAGTCGAGATACCTGCGGGGAAAATGGGTGAGCAGGTCGCGCACGGTGCGAATGCCCAGCTTGCCCAAGATGCGAGCGCGGTTATCGCTAATGCCGGGAACGGCAGTGACAGGTTGGTCTAAGCAAAGCGTCGCCATCGAACGATCGACAGCGACGCTTTGAGAAGTTGATGTCATGAGTACAGACTACTCGACAGAGAACACCACAGGATACAGAGGCTGCTCGCCGCGCTGTGCGTCTACCTCGATGTCGGGATAGGCCTCCTCGATGCGCTCAGCAAGGGCTTCCATCTCCTCGTCGGAGAAGTCCTCACCGGCAAGGAGGGTCATGGTATCAGCCATGTCGGTATCCATAGCCTCGAGAAGGGCCATGGTCACCTCAGCGATGTCGGAGCCGACGGCCTCGATAGAGCCATCAGCGATGCCGATGACGTCGCCGTCCTTGATGGGGTTGCCGTGAGCGTCCTTGGAATCCTTGATGGCGGTAGTGACCTCGCCGGTCTGCACGTCCTCGAAAGACTCGGTCATGGCCTCGACGTTCTCCTCAAGGGAAGCCTCGCCGTTGAAGCCGAACATGGCGGAGAATCCCTGGGGCACGGTCTTGGTGGGAACCACGGCGCAAGGGATGTCAGAGAGCTCGACGCAGCTCTGAGCAGCCATGATGATGTTGGAATTGTTGGGCATGATGATGACGGCATCAGCGTTGCACTGCTCGACAGCCTCCATCAGGTCCTTAGTGGAAGGATTCATGGTCTGACCGCCGCTGACCACCACGTCGACACCGAGGCTCTTCAGAATCTCAGCGTTACCGGAGCCAGGAGCTACGGACACAACGCCCATAGGCTTGCGCTCGATCTCCTGCTCGGCGGCAAGACCCTCGGTACGTGCCTGGCTCTGCAGCTGCATGTTGTGAATGAACACCTCGGAGATCTGGCCGCGCTCGAGGAAGTAGGCCAGAACCTTATCGGGGGTGTTGGAATGAACGTGCACCTTAAACTTGGGAGCTGCGCCAACGCAGAGCTCGCAATCGCCCATGGTGGCGAGGAAGTCGAGAGCCTCAGCGGGATCGAGAGTCTCAGAATCTACCAGGAACTCGTTGCAGTAACGATAGGCAGAACCCTCCCAGTCGTTGATCTGCTCGATCTCGACCTTAGGAGCAGCGGTGCGGATAGAGCTGAACTCGTCTCCCAGAGGGTGCTCGAGACCCTGAATGGCAGCGGAGAAGGAATCGAGGAAGATGGCGAAGCCGAAGCCACCAGCGTCTACCACGTTGTTCTCGCGAAGAACGGGCAGGAACTCGGGGGTGCGCTCGACGGAGCGATAGGCCTCTTCAACGATGAAGGTCAGAGCCTCGTTGATGGGCATCTCCTGAGCGTAAGCCTCCTGCGCAGCGGTCACGGTGTCGCGAAGAACCGTGAGGATGGTTCCCTCTACAGGCTTGCGAACGGCGTTGAAGGCAACTTCCTGAGAACGGGCGAAGGCGCCGGCCAGGGACTCGGTGTCGAGAACGTCGTAATCAGCGAAGCCCTCGCACAGACCGCGGAGAATCTGGGAGGTAATGACGCCGGAGTTGCCGCGAGCGCCCATGAGGGCACCGGTGGTGATGGCCTTGCGGATAGCGGCGCTCGAGCTGCCGGCAGGAAGTGCTGCCAGGTTCTGGGCCACAGACTCCAGGGTCAGGGACATATTGGTTCCCGTATCGCCATCGGGCACGGGGAACACGTTCAGACGATTGATCTCGTCCTTGCGGGAACTCAGCGTTTTGCTGGCCGCAGCAATGGCATTGATGATGTCATTGGAATGGTATGCAGTAGACATGTACGTAATGCTCCTACAGGATGATTGACATGGGTAATACAGTTAGTCGCGAACGCGAACGCCCTGAACATGAATCTCTACGCCATCGAGAGCGACTCCCGCATAGTTGGTAAGTGCGAAAGTCACGGCATCAGAGAGGTTCTGAGAGATGGCGGAGATGTTGGTGCCATGCTCGATGATCACATACAGGTCGATATGGGCTCCGGCTTCAGTCTGAGAGACCTTCACGCCCCGGCGCAGACGAGAATTAGGAAGCAGCTTCGCAATGCCGTCAGTTACAGCAGGGGAAGACATACCCACGACGCCGTAGCATTCCAAAGCGGCATTGCCGGCGATGTCTGCCAAAACGTCATTTGCGATATGAAGATCGCCAGGAATCTTATCCAGCATGTTTCGTCCTTCCGTGGTATTCGTTCCGCCTTAGGCGGCAGTAATGCATTATTATAGCCCAAGGTTTCTACTTGCGTCATTTGTTTACAGTTTTAACCAAATATGTATTTGAAAGACCTGTAGGACTGTGATATATTCAACGGGTTGCTTAAAGACAACGGTATCATGTCGTTGATATTTACAATAGTTATGGAGTGATGGCAATGTCAAAGGTTTGCGAAATTTGTGGTAAGGCACCAGCTGCTGGTCGTAGCGTAAGCCATTCGCATCGTGTTACTAACCGCACCTTCCGTCCTAACATTCAGAAGATTACCATCAAGGTAGACGGCAAGGTTAAGCGCGCGAATGTTTGCACTAAGTGCATGAAGGCTGGCAAGGTAGAGCGCGCATAAGCGTCACCAAACCATATGAACCTGAAAAAGACCGGGTAACCGGTCTTTTTTATTGCCCGAAACCCCTGCCTTCCCAGGCGAAGACACAGCTTAGGGGCTTAAAGGGCAAACACACAAAGAGAGGCACCCGGAAAACCGAGTGCCTCTCTCAACATGCAAAACCTATGCGCTACCCTACCGGCGGCGACGTCCGAAACGAACTGCCGTATCGACGGCCACGCCCGAAACGCACTGCTCTACCAGCGGCGACGCTTGAACTTTCCCGCCTTCGAAGCGCTGCGCAGATCATCGACGATGGGGTTGTTCACCAAGGGGGAATCCTTGATGGTTCCCGTAATGTCCTCGATAGCATCCTTCAAATCCGTGAGCGTCTCCTTGCTTTCCACATAAATCTCGCTCAATTCGGAGGCTGCTTTTTCGGCATCTTCCTTTAATTTGTCGGTATCGATGTTGAAATCCCCGTCACTTTCCTTTGCGGCAGAAGACTGAGATGACTCTGCAGTCTGTCCCGCAGGCGACGCGGCACCAGAGCCCTCCCCCATCTTCAGGATCTCTACCTCGAGCAGATACACCTTGTCATCGATCCTGTCGAGCTTCTCGGCATAGCCGGTCAGATCGCCTTCGCAGGCATTCACCGCCTTCTCGAGGTCGGTAAGGCGCGCCTTCACCTGGCTAATCATAGAAAGCACGCTCTGTCGATTGTCCGCCATCGTTCCTCCTACCTATACCGAGACTTCATGGTGCGCTCGATGTCACGCTTCGCATCCTTTGCGGCGATAGACTGACGCTTGTCATATACCTTCTTGCCCTTGCATAGAGCAAGCTCCACCTTCACCAGGTTGTTCTTAGAGAAATACATCTTCAGGGGAATGAGGGTGAGACCCTGCTCCTTAATGCGCTGGCTGAAGCGGCGAATCTCGTTCTTATGCAGCAGCAGCCTACGGGACCTATCGGAGTCGTGGTTGAAGATATTGCCATGGGAATAGGGGGCGATGTGCAGGCCGTGAAGCCATACCTGTCCCTTCCTGATGAGGGCAAAGCAATCGGTGAGCTGGCAGTGGTTCTCGCGCAGAGAGCACACCTCGGTGCCCGTCAGCTCGATACCGGCCTCGATAGTCTCGAGGACTTCGTAATCATGAAAGGCCTTGCGGTTCTTCGCAATGACCTTCTCTTCGCGTAGAGCCATGTGACCTCCTTAAATTCCATAAGTGACTATACCATTGCACAGACCGCGTTAGGCCAACGAACGCCTAACGGACTGCAAGCAGGTGCATTCAACTTCATGCCCTTGCAGATGAGAAAGTCCCCGTGCTATCGCGCGCTCAGCAAATCGATGGAAAGCCGCTGCGTTATCGCACGCTCAGCAAATCGAGGGAAAGCCGCTGCGTGAAGCCGTTCACCTCGGCAATGCGCACCAGAACCTTCTGACCCAGCCTAAGCACCTTACCCGACACATCGCCCACCAGCACCTGGCGGCTCATGAAACAGGTGAAGGACTCCCCGCCTTCGGTGCAGGGAGAGGCAAGGCCCACCACGGTACAGGGAAGCTCCACGTAGGCACCGGTGTCGGTGACACGGACGATGGTACCCCACTCCATTTCGCCGATGCGCTCAGAGAGGTACTCCATCAACTTCATGCGCTGAGATTCGGAGGCGGCCTTATCGGCCTCCCGTTCCGCCACCGAGCAATGGTCGGCGAGAGACGCCATCTGAGCAGTGGAAGTAGCCACTGGCTCCCCGGCGAGGCAGGCCTTCAGAGCGCGATGCACCAGCAGATCGGGATAGCGCCTGATGGGACTGGTGAAATGGCAGTACTCCTGCAAGCCGAGGGCGTAGTGGCCCAGACAGCTCTCCTTGTACACCGCCCGCTTCATGCTGCGAAGAAGCATGCCCGAGACAATCTCCCCTAAGGTCTCATCCCGCTGAGCGTCCACCACCTTCTGCAGCTCGTGATGGTCACCCTCTACGAAGCGAGCCGTATCCACATCGTCGGCAAAGCCCAGATCCCGGAGCTCCTGCAGTAAATCAGTGAGCTTTCCAGGGTCAGGCGCCTCATGCACGCGGTACATGCAGGGTACGCCCCGCTCTTCAAGATACTTGGCGACGCATTGGTTGGCGAGAATCATGGCCTCTTCCACCAGCTTCGTGGCGTCAGTGGCAACGCGAATCTTCACATCACAGGGCTTACCCTCGTCGTCTAGGACAACCTTGGCCTCCTTCGAGACCAATTGCACCGAGCCCCTTCGACGAGCCTGCCGCTGCAGTCCACGGGAAATCTGCCGCAGAGCGAGAAGCGCCTGGCGAATCTCTTGGGGCAGGTCAGAGCCATCGGATGCCACTGCTGCAGTATGAGCCTCCCTCGCACTGTTCCTCTCGCTAGCGGAAGCCCTATCTTCGCAGACAGAAGCTTGGCACTCGCGGTCGGCGAGCCTATCCTCAGCGTCGAAATAGCGTTGCACCTGATTGTAGGTCAGGCGCTTCGATGAGCAAATGACCGATGGGTACATCTCATAGGACATGACCTGGAAGTCCCCATCAAGACAGATATCTACCGTCATGCAGAAGCGGTCGACACCCTCCTGCAAGGAGCAGACGCCGTTGCAAAGAGCCTCGGGGAGCATGGGAATCACCCGATCCGCCAAGTACACGCTGGTCGATCGGGTCTGAGCCTCGCGATCAAGGCAGGATCCCAGCTTCACGAAATGAGCCACATCGGCAATATGCACACCGAGCTTCCACCCCTTGGCAAGAGGCTCCACGCTGAGAGCGTCGTCGAAGTCCTTGGCGTCATCAGGGTCTATGGTGAAAATGGTGCGCTGACGCAAATCCCTGCGCTGTCCATCGCAGGGTGCCTCTCCCCAACTCTCAGCAAGAGATGCAGCCTCCCGAAGCGCTTCCTCGGAAAAGGAAGCGGGAAGGTTATGCTCGGAGATTATGCGGTTCACGTCGAAGGCGAAGCGAGGCTGCGCCTCAAGCACTTCCACCACATGACCGAAGGCGGCCTCGTAGCGCGAGGGATAGGTGTCGATGACCACCCGTACAGTCTGACCTTCCATAAGGTCAGGAGCCTGATCGAGGGAGATGAAGACGTCGTAGGAAATGCGAGGGTCGTCGGGAATTACCACGCCAAAGGGGTCGAGCCGCTCGAAAGTACCCGTCAGCGAGGTGACGGCTCGAGAAAGCACCGAAACCACCCGCGCCGTCGGACGATTGCCCTGGCGGGGACCGCGCGAATCCCCCGAAGCACCTCGGGAGGCGCCTTTCAGAGGGGCTATCTGCACCCGGTCACCATGCATGGCGCCGAGCATCTTCCCCTCAGGGATGAAGAATTGGCCTTCAGGGCAGTCGACGAATCCGTAGCCACCGTAGGTTACGGAAAGGACGCCCTCTGGGTTGGGATGGGGCTGCCTACGTGCGCCCTTCTTCTGACGAGGCAAGCTTCAGCTACCCCTTCAACTGAGAGAGAACACTGTCCACAGCCCTGTTCAGCTGAATGTCGGTTCCCTCGGAATCGTTGACGTAATAATCGGGCTCGATGCCGATACCATCGATGTCGCGCCCGCGAGGCGTCTTGTAGTAGGCGGCGGTATAGGAGATAGCACCGCCGAAGGAGAGCTCCCTGACAATCTGCACGGAGCCTTTGCCCATGGTGGTCTGACCGACGACCGTAGCGCGGGAATCGCCCTTGAGGGATGCCGCGATAACCTCAGCTGCCGCTGCGGTGTGCTCATTCACGATGATGGAAAGAGGCTCGTCGCAAGTGGAATTGCCCGACACGGACTTAGTGGTGACACCAGAACGGGTCTCGATCTGCACGACCACGCCGCTCTTCTGGAAGAGGGAGACGATTTCAACCGCCTGCGTAAGGTAGCCACCGGGAACATTGCGCAAGTCGAGGACGAAGCCCTGAGCGCCCTTATCCCGCAGATCGGAAATAGCCTGGGACACCAAGGTAGAGGTAGACCTGCCCAGCTGGGAGATCTTAATGTAGCCGACGCCGTTCACCATCTTGGTCTTCACGTTGGGAACATCAGCCTGATAGCAGGACAGCGTGGTCTCTATCTCCTTGCCACCGGTATCATCGAGGCTCTCGGCCTTGCGCCAGGTAATGGTGACAGAGCTGCCCTCCTGAGCGTTGATGGCGTTGATGGTGTCGGTAAGGGACCAGCCGTCAGTGCGACGCTCGCCGTTGATGGCCACCACGAAGTCGCCCACCTCGACGCCCTTCGCCTGAGCGATAGAGCCGTCGAAGACATCTACCACGTAGCTGCGGTTGTCGTAGCTACCGAAGAGGACGCCGATGCCGTAGTAGTTCTGGGAGGTCTCAGTCTGGAACTTAGCGTACTCGGCGGCATCGTAATAGCGCACATAGGGGTCCCCCGTCGCATCAGCGTAGGAGGAAAGAACGTCCTTGGTCACCTCATCGATCTCATAGTCGGAGGAATAGGACTCCGACTCTAAGATGCCCTGCACCTCGGAAACGCGTGCGGACAGGGAGTCGTAGGGATCATCGGACACATTATAGGAAGAGGCCGAGCTCAGCTTATCGAGGCTGAAGACCCCCATATAATCCATAAGGGGCTGAAAGCCCCTGAGGAAGAAACCCAAGGCGAACACGAGGCAGAGGGCGATGAACAATGCCAGCGCCCTCATAACCTTCGTGCTCGTCAGGTTCTTAAGCGAATTCTTTCGATACCCTCGTGCCATAGCCTCTAGCCAGCTAGATCTTCAGGTAGCGACGCATGGCGAAGAATGCGCCAATCACGCCGATGAGCAGGCCGGCAACCAGCAGGCCCACATACACCATGACGTAGGTAGAGCCAGCCACCGTAATGGGCAGCCACATCAGGGCATTGGTGAGCATGGGCAGCGCGAAATTGCGCAACAGCTCCAGGCAGACAATGGCCAGCACAGCACCGATGAGGGCATGCAGGGCGCCTTCCATCAGGAAGGGTCCGCGAATAAAGCCGTTGGAAGCACCCACCAGACGCATGATGGAAATCTCACGACGACGTGCCAGGATGGCCAGACGAACCGTGTTGTTAATGAAGATGAAGGCAATGACCACCAGCAGCACGATGAGGGCATAGCCGATATAGCGCACGGTGTTGGTCAGAGAGAACAGCCTGTCGACGGTCTTCTGGCCGTACTTCAGGGAGTCGGAGGGGTCATCGGGGTTATCGCAGATAGCCACGAAGTCCTCGCTTGCCTGAATGGAAGCGGCAACGTCAGACACCAGCTGGGGGTCGGAGAGCTCTACGTTGATGGAAGCGGGCAGAGGGTTCTCGCCATCGAGCTGGTCGATGATCTCAGGGCTCGAGGACATGGAGGCCTTGAAGTCTTCCAGAGCCTGATCCTTGTTGGTGAAGGTCACGTTGCTAACGCCCTCCAAGCCGCCGATCCACTCTTCCATAGCCTGGATAGAGGCCTCGTCCGCATCATCGGACACGTAGGCGGTGATGCTCACCTCGTCCTCGATAGAGTTCATGATGTTCTGCACGATGGTGCCCGCAATAGCAGAGACACCGATGATGAGCAGGGACAGGAAGATGGTGATGATGGAGCCCACCGTAGTGGACATATGGCGCGCCAGACCCTTGAAGGCCTCGCGGATGAAATACAGAAGACTAGACATCGAAACCGTACACTCCCCTATCCTGATCGCGCGTGAGCTGGCCTCGGTCGAGGGCGATGACGCGACGTCGCATGTTGTCTACCATCTCACGGTCATGGGTTGCCACCAGCACGGTGGTTCCCGTGCGATTGATTCGCTCGAGAAGATCCATGATGCCGCGAGAAGTCTGGGGGTCGAGGTTTCCCGTGGGCTCGTCACAGACCAGCAGAGGAGGCCTGTTCACGATGGCACGGGCGATGGAAACGCGCTGCTGCTCGCCGCCGGAGAGCTGGTCAGGGCGCTTGTTCAGCTTATCCTGCAGACCCACCAGGCGCAGAACCTCGGGAACCTGAGTCTTGATGACGTGACGGGACTTGCCGATTACCTCAAGGGCGAAGGCGACGTTCTCGAACACCGTCTTGTCAGGCAGGAGCTTGAAGTCCTGGAAGACGCAGCCGATGTTGCGGCGCAGATAGGGAACGCGCCAAGCCTTCATAGAGCCCAGATCCTCATCGGCGATGGTGATGCGTCCCGAGGTAGGAACGATCTCGCGGGTGATGAGCTTGATGAAGGTAGACTTGCCAGAGCCGGAATGGCCCACCAGGAAGACGAACTCACCGGCATAGATCTGCAGGGAGACGTCCCGCAGAGCGGGCTTGTCGGGCTGAGCGTCATAGACCTTAGACACGTGGTCGAAAGTGATGACGGGAATTCCCGTTGCCTGCTCAGGCATGTCGTTGACATCGAGAACGGGCAGAGAGGCGGACAGCTGCGAAGTGCGCTGAGCGGCCACCTCGGCACGACGCTCGTCGGACATGGCGGAATTCACCGCGCCCGCAGAGTGACGTCCCTGCCTTCTTTCGTTATTTGCCACAGCAATGCTCCATTCAATTGCTTCGTTTACTGGGATTCAACAAGTGTTGAACAAACACTGAGTTTAACAAACCTACTTGCGAGATACAGCGGCCTTCACAGCTTCCACAATGCTAGCCGCATCGAGATGGAAGTAGGACAGAAGCTCCTCGAACTCGCCGGACTTGCCGAACTTGTCCCGCATGCCCACCAAAGACACAGGAACGGGATGGTTCTCAGACAGCAAGGTAGAAACAGCAGAGCCCAAACCACCGTAGATGGAATGCTCCTCAGCCACAACGCAGCAGCCGGTCTTAGAAACAGAGCCCAGAATGGTCTCAGCATCGAGAGGCTTCACGCTGAAGCAGTCGATGACCTCGGCGCTGATGCCCTCTGCGGCAAGCAGGTCGGCAGCCTTCAGCGCCTCGTTCACCTCGACGCCGCAAGCGACGATGGTAGCGTCGGAGCCCTCGCGAATCACATAGGCCTTGCCCACCTCGAGCTCAACGCCAGGTGCGTACAGGGTGGGAACGGAAGCCCTGCCCAGACGAACGTACACAGGGCCCTCGGTCTCCGCAGCCAGGCGAACTGCAGCCTCGGCTGCAGAGTAGTCAGCGGGAACGAGGATGGTAATGCCGGGGATGGCCTGAGTGAGGGAGAGATCCTCGAGCATCTGATGGCTGCCGCCATCAGGGCCAACGGAAATACCGGCATGGGTAGGAGTCAGCTTCACGTTCAGCTTGGAATAGGCAACGGTGTTGCGAATCTGGTCATAAGCACGGCCAATGCCGAACACGGCGAAGGATCCCGTGAAGGCGATGGAGCCGGTGAGGGCGAGGCCCGCGGCCACGTCGATCATGTTCTGCTCGGCGATGCCCACGTTGAACAGTCTCTCAGCGTACTCGGGCTTGGCAGCGCCGAACTTGCCCAGAGTAGTAGAGCCGCTCAGGTCAGCGTCGACAGCGACGATGTCCATACCCTCATCAGCCAGGGCTGCCAAGGTGACGCCCAGAGCTGCGCGGGTTGCCTTCTTCTCCTGTGCCTGCTCTTCAGTTGCGAATGCGATCATGACCTATGCCCTCTCTTCCAACTCAGCCAATGCGTCAGCGGCCTGCTGGGCATTAGGTGCCTTACCGTGCCAACCGGCCTGTCCTTCCATGAAGGAAACGCCCTTGCCCTTCACCGTAGAAGCAATGATGATGTGGGGCTTTGCAGCCTCGTCATCCTTGCATGCAGTGAGAACCTCGATGAGGGCCGCGATGTCGTGGCCGTCTACCGCGCGAACGTCCCAGCCGAATGCGGCGAACTTCGCAGCGACATCATCGGTCTGACACACCTTCGTGATGTCGCCGTCGATCTGCAGACCGTTGTAGTCGAGAACGGCGATAAGGTTGCCCAGCTCCTGATGAGCGGCGAAGGTGGCAGCCTCCCAGACCTGGCCCTCCTCGATCTCGCCGTCGCCCATGATGGTGAAGACGTGGGCGTTAGAGCCGTGGAGCCTAAGGCCTGCAGCCATACCGGCGCAAATGGAAAGGCCCTGACCCAGAGAACCGGTGCCTACTTCGACACCGGGAAGAAGGTTGGAATCAGGATGGCCCTGCAGCCTGCTGCCCAGCTTGCGCAAGGTCAGCAGCTCCTCCTTGGGGAAATAGCCGGCGTTGGCCAAAGTTGCGTACAGAGCTGGTGCTGCGTGGCCCTTAGAGAGCACGAAGCGATCCCGGTCCTCCTTCTTAGGATCTTCGGGATCATGGTTCATGACACCGCCAAAGTACAGTGCCGTCATGATATCGATGCAGGAAAGGGATCCGCCAGGATGGCCGCTCCCCGCTTCCGCAACCATGCGGATGATGTCCTTACGCATCTCGTTTGCTTGGTTCTCAAGCTGTGTGACTTCCATGTCGCGCCCTTTCCTATATAAACGACAGGCCTTAAGCCTGAAGCTTTCCCTGCGCTGCTTTCCAGCGATGATAGCCTATAACAAATTCGTCGATATCGCCATCGAGAACAGCGTCGACGTTACCAGTCTCTATGCCGCTGCGCACATCCTTTACCAGCTGATAGGGGTACAGCACGTAGTTGCGAATCTGGCTGCCGAAGGAGTTGTCCATCTTCTCGCCCCGAAGCTCCGAGATCTCCTGCTGGCGCTTCTGCTCCTCGAGCTCGTAGAGCTTGGCGCGGAGCACCCGCATGGCGGCTTCCTTGTTCTGCAGCTGAGACTTCTGATTCTGGCAGGTGACCACGATGCCCGTGGGGATATGGGTGAGCCTCACCGCTGAATCAGTGGTGTTCACGCACTGACCGCCAGGGCCGCTGGCGCGATACACATCAACGCGCACGTCGGCGGGATTGATGTCGACCTCGATGTCGTCGGGAAGAACGGGGAGCACCTCTACGCCAGCAAAGGTGGTATGACGACGCTTCTTCTCGTCGGTGGGAGAAATGCGCACCAAGCGATGAACGCCGATCTCGCTGCGTAGCATGCCGTAGGCGTTCTTGCCCTCAATCTGAATGCTGGCCTTGTCGATGCCAATGCCCTCACCGGGAACAAGATCGATGGTCTTGGCCTTCCAACCCTTCAGCTCCGCATAGCGCAGATACATGCGATAGAGCATCTCTGTCCAATCCTGGGCTTCCAAACCGCCGGAACCGGGATGGATGGTGACGATAGCCCCTTCCCCATCGAAGCGACCGGAGAACCAGGACTGAATCTCGAACTGATCGAGCATGTTAGCCAGGCTAGCCAGGTTATCCTGAGCCTCCTGCAGGAAGGACTCGTCCTCCTCGGCGAACTCGAAGGCATCTTCAGCATCCGCCAGCAGCGCCTGGGCCTTCTGGTAGTCTTCGATCAAGCTGCGCAAATCGCTGGCGCGCTTTGAAACCCCCTGGGCTTTCTGAGGGTTATCCCAGAAGCCAGGGGCCGCAATCTCATCATCGAGCTCCTTAAGAGACGCTTCAGCCTCCGCAATATGCAGGAAGCCATGGGCCTGGCCCAAGCGCTCCTTAAGCTCTTCGTACTCGGGGCATTCCTTTCCCGCCATGTAATCCTATCCTCTCATCGCAAACCAACCTGAAACCAACGAAGAGGTTACGGTCAATCGCGATGAGCGCCGTGGCACTTCTTGAACTTCTTGCCGGAACCGCAGGGGCAAGGATCGTTTCTGCCCACATTGGCGTAAGGGTCATTGGGGTCCTTCACGTAGGTCTGAGGCTTGCGCACCTCAGCAGGCTTAGGGGTCTGAGGAACCGCACTCTGAGAAGGAGCGGGGGCACCGGAACCGGACTTCGCGGCAAGGTTCTCCTCAGGGTTCGAATAGGACATCTTGCCCTGGGTCGGGTCCTCTTCCTCAGGAAGCTCGGTGCGGATGCTGATCTGCAGACGCAGCATGGTGCGAAGGAAGTCCTCGTACATGGCGGCAGTCAGAAGACCGAAGGCCTGATGAGCCTCCTGCTTGTACTCGACCAGAGGATCGCGCTGACCGATGGCACGCAGGCCGATGCCGCGCTTCAGGTAGTCCATCTCCTGCAGGTGGGTCATCCAGCGAGAGTCGATAATGCGCAGCATGATCTGACCGGAGAGCTTAGCGGTGACCTCAGAGCCGAGAGTCTCGACCTTCTCGTCATAGATACCGCGAATGTAGGAGACCAGGGCCTCTTCAACCACCGAGGAATCGTCATCGTGCTGCAGCTCAGCTACGTGGAAGGTGTCGCGACCGGTCATGGTCTCCGCCCAGTCATCTACCGCGCCCATATCCCAGTCGTCACTGGCCTCGTTAGCGGGACAGTTCTCAGCCACGATGGCGGAAACGGCATCGCCGATGATGGCGTCGATGCTCTCGCCCATATCCTTGCCGTCGAGGATGGCGTTGCGCTCCTTGTAGATGGCCTGACGCTGCAGGTTCATAACGTCGTCGTACTCGAGCACGTGCTTACGAGCAGAGAAGTTCATGCTCTCTACCTGGTGCTGAGCGCTTTCGATGGCCTTCGAGACCATGTTCGCCTGAATGGGCAGGTCGTCGGGCATCTCGGTCTTCTGCATCATCTTATCGATGCTCTTCATGCGGTCGCCGCCGAAGAGCCTCATAAGGTCGTCTTCCAGAGACAGATAGAACTGGGTGCAACCAGGATCGCCCTGACGTCCGGAACGACCGCGAAGCTGGTTGTCGATACGACGGCTCTCATGGCGCTCGGTGCCGATAACGGCCAGGCCGCCAGCAGCTACCACCTTGTCATGCTCGGATGCGGTGATCTCGCGAGCCTCGGCAAGGGCGCTGGCGTAGATCTCAGGGGTGATGTTCTCCTTCTCGATGCCGCGGTTGGCGATGATGCTGTCTACCAGCACCTCGGGGTTGCCGCCGAGCATGATGTCCGTACCACGTCCCGCCATGTTGGTGGCGATGGTAACGGCGCCATAACGACCGGCCTGAGCGACGATGGCGGCCTCGCGCTCATGGTGCTTGGCGTTCAGAACCTCGTGCTTCACGCCGCGCTTCTGCAGCAAGCGGCTCAGATACTCGGAAGTCTCAATGGAAACGGTGCCCACCAGAACGGGCTGACCGTTTCTGTTGCGCTCCTGAATGTCGTCGGCCACGGCATTGAACTTCGCCTGAATGGTGCGATAGATCAGGTCGTTCTCATCGACGCGGCGAGGCTCCTTGTTAGGAGGAATCACCGTAACGGGGAGCTTGTAGATGTCGCGGAACTCGGAGTCCTCGGTAACGGCGGTACCGGTCATGCCCGCCAGCTTCTCGTACATGCGGAAGTAGTTCTGCAGGGTGATGGTGGCCAGGGTCTGGTTCTCATCGCGAACCAGCACGTGCTCTTTCGCCTCCAGAGCCTGATGCAGGCCCTCAGAGAAACGACGGCCTTCCATAATGCGACCAGTGAACTCATCGACGATCTTAACCTCGCCGTCAGCCACTACGTAATCGATATCGCGATGGAAGAGGAACTGGGCCTTCAGGGCCTGCTGCAGGTAGTTGGGCAGCATGCCGGAGGGGTCGCCGTACAGATCCTCGATGCCCAGAAGGTTCTCGACCTTAGCAAGGCCGGTCTCAGTGGTCCTGATGGTCTTCTTAGCCTCGTCCATCTCGAAGTCCTCGTCCTTCACGAGGCCGGGCATAACGGCAGCGAACTTGCGATACAGATCCGTCGACTTCATGCCTGCGCCGGAGATGATGAGCGGAGTACGAGCCTCGTCGATGAGGATGGAGTCGACCTCGTCGACGATGGCGTAATGATGGCCGGTCTGAATGCGGCGATTTCCGTTGGTGACCATGTTGTCGCGAAGGTAGTCGAAACCGAACTCGGAGTTGGTTCCGTAGGTAACGTCGCAGCGATAGGCCTCGCGCTTCTCCTCGAGGGACATGCCGTTCTGAATGAGACCCACCTTCATACCCAGGAAGCTGTACACGCGGCCCATGTTCTCGGAGTCGCGGCGAGCCAGGTAGTCATTCACGGTAACGATATGCACGTTGTTGCCGATAAGGGCGTTCAAATAGCCAGGCAGGGTGGAAACCAACGTCTTACCCTCGCCCGTGCGCATCTCGGCGATATGGCCGTCATGCAGCGCCATGCCGCCCATGAGCTGCACATCGAAGTGACGGAGGCCCAAGGTCCTAACGCTGGCCTCACGCACTACCGCGAAGGCCTCGGGGAGGATGCTGTCGAGGCTCTCACCCTGGGCAACCCGCTCCCTGAACTGACCGGTTAAAGCCCTCAGCTCCTCATCGGACTTCTCCTGCATGGAAGGCTCGAGAGCATTGATCTTATTGACGACGGACTGGTACTTCTTAACCTGGCGGCCTTCACCGGCACCCAGGAGCTTTGCAAGGAACCCTGCCATAGGTAGTCGCTTTCTATAGAAAACTGCAATTTGGAAATAACTCTACCACAGGCCCAAGCCCTGAATGCAAAATACACGTCACCATCAGAGCCTGAGCCTGCAAAGAGAACAAGAGGGGCCAACGCCCTATCGAAGCAGCTCGGAGCAGCGCATCGCAGGACGTCATCTGTGCTGCACAACCGAAACGACACGCCACGTCGACCTACCGAAGCCGCCCTAACTCGCAAAGAGAGCAAGCCTCGGCACGGCAACGAGCCCTAGTCCGAAGCGCTCGCACCCCGCAGCGCGTCTTCCGCCGCATCGGCGTACTCCTCATCGCCCCAGAAATCGTCAGGCAGCTCCTCGTCGGAGATGATGGCGTTGAAGAAGGTGGTGATCGCCTCCGAGGGAGAGATGGCCAGCTGCACCATGAGGTACTGCCGCAGCTCATTGAAGACCTGAATGGCCGCCGCCTTAGCACCCACTGCCAAATAGCAGCGCATGAGCAGCATAGCCACATCCTCACGGGCGGGATCTACCGTGGTGGCGCTACAAGCGAGCCAAATGGCCTCATGGTAGCAGCCCTTCTTGTACAGGAGCCGAGCTGCGTGAGCGAAGGCCTCGACCACGCGGTTGCGCCACTCCCACCGCTTCCTGAGTATGAGGCCATTGCTCTCCTCCCCTGGCAAGAGCTCGCCGCGATACACCGTCTGCAGCTGCCTGGCGACCCTCACGATGTCATCAGGAGTACGGCAATCGAACCGAAGCTTGTCGCAGAGCTCGCCGGCAGTCTGAACATCGGAAATCACATAGCGCCCCACCAAGCGACAGCTGCTGTTCCTGCGCTCCAGGTAGGGGCACTGCTTGTCTGGAAGCATGAGAGAGCGACGCAGCAGAGACCAGAGGGTGTACAGAGAGCGCTTAGACTTGTCGGCGGAAGTCTCCGGCCAAAGGATGCCGCAGATATGGCTGCTGTTGATCTCGCGGTCACCGGAAAGGACCAGGATGCTGAGCAGCGTCTGCACCGTATAGCGACTCAAACTCTCGTAATCGAGGGGATACGGAGTCCTATTCGCAACGAAGCCACCAAGCAAACCGATTCTGAGCGGCGGTATCAGCGAGGAGGAACCCGAAGGCTCAGCACCGCCTTCGATAATCAGATTGCCATATACGGGTAGAAGATCATGGTTGTTCATGAGCCACTCCTTCACGTTGAAGAAGTGAGCGAGGGGGATGCCCTGATTATAACCCCAGTTCACACCAGACATTACCAAGAACATTTCCCATTTCAGCCACGTATCTCGGAATCGAGCGCAATGCCTCACCGTCACCTCAGCAAACGCACAGCGCAACAGCACCTCGTTCTCAGCAAAACCCAACTTCTAAAACAATCGAGAAAAAATTTTCAAATAACCTCTTGACGAGGTACGGGAATATCCGTAATATTTCGTCTTGCATTTGCGACTGAGGTTGCGAATGAGACTTAAGCCACTGGGGTGTCGTCTAATGGTAGGACACCGGTTTCTGGTACCGCACGTGAGGGTTCGACTCCTTCCACCCCAGCCATTAAGTTGTTTGTTTGGTACATGCCCCGTTCGTCTAGCGGTTCAGGACATCGCCCTCTCAAGGCGGAGATCACCGGTTCGAATCCGGTACGGGGTACCAAATTTTCAGGCCACTTGTGTGGCCTTTTTCTTTTTCTACCACACTCTGCCCTACAATATGAAGGCACTCCCCCAGCGAAAGGAACCTTCTGACACATCTCCCCTACATACCCCTCTCATCCCAGGCTCGCTATGCAATCCGCCTTCTTGAAGAGAAGGGCTTCGAGACGTGGGCAGTTGGCGGCTGCGTCAGAGACGCCCTCCTTGGTCGCGAGATCTACGATATCGATCTGACAACCCAGGCTCACTGGGAGCAAGTCAGGGACATTCTGACACCAGCAGGGTTCTCCTGCCACGAAACCGGCGTAAAGTACGGCACTATCACCGCCGTGATAGACGAGGTGCCCCTCGAGATCACCACCTTTCGGTCTGAAGGAACCTATTCCGACAACAGGCACCCCGACGCCGTAGCCTTCACGCTCTCTATCGAAGAGGACCTGGCACGACGAGACCTGACCATCAACGCCATGGCCTTCCACCCCACCAGGGGAATCTTCGACCCCTTCAAGGGACAGGAAGATCTAGCTTCCGGCATCATCCGCACCGTGGGTGAACCCGCAAAGCGCTTCTCGGAAGATGCCCTACGCATTCTGAGGGCGCTGCGCTTCGCTTCCTCCCTGCAGTTCACTCTCGAAGACGCCACCGCCCAAGCGATCCTTCAATGCGGACCTCTCCTCGCCTCGGTGCATCCCCAAAGGTTGCGCCGAGAGCTCGATGGCCTGCTCACTGGCGCTGCAGCTCCTCGGGTTCTTAGGGAATACCTTGATGTCCTCGGCGTTCTCATCCCCGAGCTGCTCCCGTTGCGAGACTTCGACCAGAGATGCCGCTTCCACCGCTACGACGCCCTCGAGCACACCGCTCGCGTCTTGGGAAACGTCCCCGAAGAGCCTCGTATCCGTTGGGCAGCCCTGCTGCACGACATCGAAAAGCCCAGCTGCCTTCGAATAGACAGCAAGGGATGTGGCCATTTTGCCGGGCACCCGAAAGCGGGAGCTGATACCGCCCGCAAAATCCTCACGCGCCTCATGTATCCCAGTCGGTTCATCGACGAAGTCTGCGGGCTGGTACGCTACCACGACACCCAGATCCCCCTTACGGAAGCGGGGGTCTGCCGCATGCTGTTAAACCTCGACCTGCGAGGAGAGCTGTTCATCGACCTCGTCAACCTGAAGATAGCGGACGAACGAGGAAAGGGCCTTGGCGAAACCGAAAGGCTCCGCGCAGCGAAGCAGCTCCCCGGTTTGCTAAGGCAAGCGAGAGACAACAACCACCCCTGCCACCTCGGGAATCTGAACATCACCGGTTCGGACCTCTTGCAGGCAGGCTTCACCCCCGGTCCCGCCATAGGCAACACGCTGCGCACACTGCTCTATGACTGCATAGACGAAAAGGTCGAAAACGACAGGGACGCCCTGCTGAAGTACGCTAAAGAATTACAAGACAAGGGCCTGTAAGGTTCCAAAAACCATCCTTAGCGCGCAGCCTGCGAACCAGGCCTCCTGTGTCCACAGCCACGGACGGCGCCCTTCGCAATCCCTAGCAGCTTCCCAGCAGTTCGGCGGCATGATGCAAGGACGTCTCGTTCACGCTGCCTGCCAGCATGCGGGCAACCTCCTGCTGACGAGCGTCTCCTTCCACCTGCTGCACCACGGTCTCATCGCCTTCCTTGGCAACCACCAGATGGGCGTCGCCAGCCACCGCAACCTGGGGCAGATGGGTCACCACGATCACCTGATGGGTGCGGGAAAGCTCCTGCAGGACCTCGGCCAAAGACAGAGCCGTCTTGCCGCCAACGCCGGCATCGATCTCGTCGAACACCAGCGTGCCGCCAGCATCGCGCTTGCCCAGCGCGGCCTTCACGGCCAGCATGACGCGGCTCAGCTCGCCACCTGAAGCGATCTTGCGAAGAGGGCGCAGACCCATGTCCGCACCGGGACGATACATGAACTCCACCTGGCAGGGACCTTCAGGGCCCCATTTCTCTAAGGGCAGCTCTTCCACCTGGCATTCCAGAGCAGAATCCCCCATCTCGAGGCGAGCCATAACCTGACCCACCGCAGCAGCGAAAGAGCCCGACGCATCCTGACGAACCTTCAGCAGAGCTCGACCTTCCTTCAGCAGAGCCTCGTCAGCCTTTTTAAGGGCAGCCTGTGCAGCCTGAATGGCCTCAGAGGAATCCTGGGCAACGGCAAGCACCTCACGGGCGGCATCACGAGCGGCGAAGACCTCCTGCATGGTGGGGCCATAGGTGCGCATGAGACCTTGGAAAGCGGAGATGCGCTCCTGCAGCTCCTCGAACCGTTCAGGATCGAACCCGCCCTCATCGGTGCGGGAAGAAACCTCACGGGCCACGTCCTCGGCGGCATAGAGCCCCTCTTGCAGCGCTTCAGCGAAGCCCCCATAGGACGCATCGACCTTAGCAAGCTCGCTCAGGGCGGAAATTGCCTCGGAGAGCAACGTGGTTGCGCCCCTATCCCCCATGAGGCATTCCGACACCGTGTGGGAGCAACGAGCAATGAGCTCAGCGTTCTCCTGCAAGCGGGACTGCAGCAGCAGCTCCTCGTACTCGCCCTCTGCCGGCGACACCTCATCTATGCGGCGCAAAACGAAGCGGGCGTTCTCTATCTGCTCCTTGTCCGCAGATTCCAGATCCTTGATGCGCGCCAGTTCCTTGGCGGCCTCACGACGCTGGGCGAAGGCGGCATCGTAGGCTGCCTTGGGGCCTTCCACCTCAGAACCGCACCAAGCATCAAGAAGGGCGAGCTGCACCGAAGAGGCCAAGAGCCGCTGGTTCTCATGCTGTCCGCAGAGATCGACTGCCTGGCCCACCCCTTCAGACAACGCCTTCACGGTGACCATCTCCCCGTTCACGGACACGCGGGAACGACCGTCTCGGGAGACGGTACGCTGCACCAACGTGCCGTCCTCGTCGTCTTCGGAAAGGAAGAAACGGCCCGTGACCTGGGCGTCCTGACAGCCCTCGCGAATAGCGTCCTTATCCGAGCGCTCTCCCATGAGGAGCTTCAAGGAAGACAGGAGGGCGGTCTTTCCCGAACCGGTCTCACCGGTGATGACCGTCAGGCCCTCGGAGAACCCAATGTCCGCTTCGCGAATAAGGGCTATGTTCCGTATCTGAATCCTATCGATCATTGCCGCAGCCTTCCTGAACGCTTCGTCGAATCTCAGCACAAGTATACCAGCGGGCCTTGCGCCACCATGCAGTAGAATAAGATGCGCAGATGTACCGAGACGATCTAGGAGCACCCCCTTCCCATGCGACATTCCTCCGGAAGATTCACCTTCAACGCCTCGACCCTCATCGCCATCACCTTCGTCTTCTACGCCATCACCGTCATCGTCCACCTCTCGTTGGCTCTCTTCACCAAGACCATCGACGTGCATCCCGATGAGCTGCGCTACCTCGACACCGCCAGAAGCCTCCTAGAGAGCGGCGCTCTCAGCATTCGCGGCGACGAGTCGGACTTCCAGAAAATCCTCTACCCCTTGCTCATCGCCCCGGCGCTGCTCCTGCCCGACCCCGCAACCCAGATTAAGGGCATCGCGGTGCTAAACAGCCTCTACGCTAGCTCCGTGGTGTTCCCCGTCGCCTTCATCGCCCACAAGGTCCTCCCCTCTCCCGGACTGAAGATTGCCGCCGTGGCCCTTGCCGCCTGCTTCCCAGAAATTTGCTACAGCGCCACCTTCATGAGCGAATGCGTCTACGTTCCCTTAGCTCTTTGGTGCCTCATCGCCCTTTGGTCCCTTTTCAAGATGGAAGGAAAGCCCGCCAAGCTCCGCTGGCTTCTCGCAGGCGTCCTCTGCTACGCCACCTATCTCTGCAAGGAGGTGGGGCTCTGCTTCCTCTTAGCGGCGCTGATCCTCTCCCTGGTGCGCCTGAAAGGGCAAACCAGAGCTCGGCGCCTCAGCTCCCTTGTGAACCTGGCCGCGCTGCTCATAGGTTTCTGCCTGCCCTTCCTCATCCTGAAGCTCACCCTCTTCTCCGGCATGGGCAACTCCTACAACCAGTCCTCCGTAGAGGCGCTGCGCAGCCTGTACGCCGTGCTCTTCGGCTTCATCGCCATTGCGGAAAACTACACCTACCTGCTCATAGGCTTCTGCATCGTCCCCCTGCTCATCCCGCTGCTCACCTATCGCACCGCCAGCAAGGATGACCGCATCCTCACCGCGCTGACCTACTTGGCTCTCGTCATCACGTTCCTGGCCATCGTGTACACCATCTCTATCAGGGAGGATGTGGGCTACACCGTTATCAGGCAGCACCTGCGCTATCTCTCCTGGTCAATGCTTCCCCTGCTGGTGCTCACGCTGAAGGCCATCGCCACCGCACCTCGCATCTCCCCCCATCGAACCCCGCGTACCTTTGCTCTCACCTGCTCCGTCGTGGCGGTGAGCGCCGTGGCCATCTGCGCCTTCTACGGCTCCGCGGACCTCAGCCAGGGATTCGACACCTGCATGCTGCACTTCCATCGGGTCATCGCCGAACTTAACGGCGCCCTGCCCGTAGAGACCTTCTACATGGGCAACATGCATGCGCAGGAGATCTCGGCGGAATTCGGCGGCCCCCAGGCCATAAACTGGATCCTCTGGGTGGGGAAGATTCTCCTGGTCCTCGCCCTCTTGGGACTCACGGCCCTCTTCCTCTACGGCTCCCGTCGTCTGGCCTGCAACGTCACCATCGGCTTCGTCTTGGCCATGTTCATGGCGAATTCTATCTGCTGCAGCATCTACAACTACGATGCCTACCATGTCGACGACGTGTACCGCGACGCCACCTTCGACCTCTCCGACCATCTGCAGGAGATTCCCGAGGACCAGAACATCACCCTGGTCTTCGATGAGGACAACACCCTGGTGAACAACCTCTTAGACACCTTCGGCACCACCCATTGCCGCGACAACATCACCTACACCAACACCTCGGTGCTTAAGGCCGACGCCCTCGATGGCACCACCCTCGATGTCGAGCTTCTGCAGCAATACGGCATCGCTGGCAAGGACCAGGATGAAGAAGTCACCATCAGCTATCTGGTCGCCAACACCCATCTAGGCATCAGCCTCTCGGGTCCCGGCGTACAGGCCATGCCCCTGGGCTACAAGAACCTGTATCTGCTGTACAAGGTCGTTCCTGACCAACCCATCTACGTCACGATCGAGAAACAGCAGGATTAAATGGAAGAAGGCGCCCAAGGCGCCTTCTTCCATCTCGTCATCTTGCCTGGCTGCGCAAGCTGATGACATGCTTCTTTGTTGCTATCCATTCGCCTGCACGCAAGCTTGGAAGCACCCCTTCTAGTGCTTCCCTTCTAACGCTTATGGCGAGAGGATCCGTAGGCCGAGCCCTTACGCGCCGTCTTCTTCAGGCTGTCGAGAGCCGCGGACTCGCTGACTCCTTCCACACTAGAGCGCAGGGACACCAACTGATCGCGCAGGTCAGCCGCTCGCTCAAAGTCCATATTGGCAGAGGCCTGCACCATCTCGTCCTCCATCGAGGAGATGATGCGCATCACCTCGGAACGGGACAGGCTCGCCAACTCAGCGTTCACATCCTCTGAAGAGCGGTTCTTGTCCTCAGCAGGCATGAAGGCCATAGCATCGGAAACCTCCTTCAGGATGGTCTTCGGCACGATTCCGTGCTCCTGGTTGTAGGCCATCTGCAGTTCACGGCGGCGCTGCGTCTCGTCGAGGGCATACCGCATGGAATCGGTGATCTTGTCCGCATACATGATGACCTTGCCGGAATCATTGCGCGCGGCACGGCCCATGGTCTGAATGAGGGAGCGCTTGTTGCGCAGGAATCCCTCTTTGTCGGCGTCCAAGATCGCCACCAGGGAAACCTCAGGCAGGTCGAGGCCCTCACGTAACAGATTGATGCCCACCAGCACGTCGAACTTTCCCTTGCGGAGGTCATGGAGTATTTCCACACGCTCTAAGGTCGGCGTGTCTGAATGCATGTATTGGGCCTTCACCTCATGGTCGAGCAGGTGATCTGTAAGGTCTTCGGCCATGCGCTTCGTAAGGGTGGTGATGAGCACACGCTCGTGCTTTTCGGCCCTCACCTGCACCTCGTGCAAGATGTCGTCGATCTGAGACTTTGTGGGGCGAACTTCAACCTCAGGATCTAGAAGGCCCGTGGGGCGGATGATCTGCTCTACCACCTGCTGGGAGACCTTCTCCTCATAATCGCCGGGAGTTGCGCTGACATACACGAACTGCTTGACGCGCTGCTCGAACTCGTCATAGCGCAGAGGGCGATTGTCCAGACAGGAGGGCAGACGGAAACCGTGCTCGGTAAGGGTCACCTTACGGGAGCGATCTCCCTCATGCATGCCGCGAATCTGAGGCACCGTCACGTGACTCTCATCGATGATGCAGAGGAAATCATCGGGGAAGTAGTCGATGAGGGTATAGGGCGGCTCACCGGGCTTCCTGCCGTCAAGGTGGCGAGAGTAGTTCTCGATGCCGCTGCAGAAACCCATGGTCTCCATCATCTCAAGGTCATAGGAGGTGCGCATCTCGAGTCGCTGGGCCTCGAGGAGCTTGCCCTCGTCCTTGAACTGCTGCAAGCGCTCCTGCAGCTCCTCGCGAATGGTCTCGATAGCGTGATTCAGCTTGGGACGTGCAGTGACGTAATGGGACGCAGGCCAGATGGGAAGAGCATCGTAGGAAGCGACCTCCTCCCCCGTCACGTTGTCGATCTCGGTGATGCTCTCTATCTCATCACCCCAGAACTCAACGCGAATGGGGTTGTCACCATAGGGCGGAAACACGTCGAGGGCGTCGCCTCTCACGCGGAAGGTGCCGCGAGACAGCTCGTAGTCGTTGCGATCATACTGAATGTCGATGAGGTCGAGAATCAGCGCATCACGGTCATAGGGGTTCTCTTTATCCAGGAACACCGCCATGCCGGCGTAGTCCATAGGAGAGCCGATACCGTAGATGCAGGAAACCGAGGCTACCACGATGCAGTCCCTGCGCGAGAGCAGAGAGGAAGTGGCCGCGTGGCGCAACTTCTCGACCTCCTCGTTAATGGAAGCGTCCTTTTCGATGAAGGTGTCCGTGGTGGGCACGTAAGCCTCAGGTTGGTAGTAGTCATAGTAGGACACAAAGTACACCACGGCATTGTCAGGGAAGAACTCCTTCAGCTCGCCTGCAAGCTGAGCTGCCAGGGTCTTGTTGGGAGCAAGCACCAACGTGGGCTTCTGAACAGCCTCGATGGTCTTCGCCATGGTGAAGGTCTTACCAGAACCGGTAACGCCAAGAAGCGTCTGGTAGCGAAGGCCCTCCTCGATGCCCTGAGCGAGCTTCTGGATAGCCTGAGGCTGATCGCCGGAGGGCTCGTAGGGGGAAACGACTTTGAAAGGACGAACCTCCTGACGCACCGGCGTGAACTCCAAGGGCAATTCCCTACCCTCTATGTTCTGAAGGTGACTCACAGCTCCTCCCACAGCTTCTGAATCTGACCAGAGAGATTCTCCCAGCTACCATCGTTCTCGAGTACATGCGTGGCCCACTGCCTACGCTGATCGTCAGATACTTGACGAGAAATACGGTTGCGGGCGTCCTCCTCCGAGAAGCCCTTGGCAACAGCACGTGCCACCCGCTGTTCGGTGGGAGCTACAACGGCCACGCAGGCATCGGCCTTATCGGTGAACACGCCGAAGGTGCCCTCAGGGCCATCGTAAGGGGAGATCTCGACCACGCAAACATCCTTGCCCTCCCGCTCATAGCCAGCGATGAGATCCCAGGCGTCAGCAATGATCTGGGCGTGAGTGATGGCATTAAGAGCAGCAGTGGAATCAGCGTCAGCAAAGGCCTTCTGGGCCAAACGAGGACGCACTACCTCGCCATCCTCACCGAAGATGTCCGTACCGAAACGGGAGGCCAACGCCTCTTTCACCTTAGGATTGTGCAGAACCTCGTGACCGATGAGGTCGAGATCGATGCAGGCCGCGCCCTTCTCAGAGAACAGCTTTGATACCGAGGATTTACCGGAAGCGATGCCTCCTATGACAACAACGAGCTTCATGCCGCCGCCTTTCACTCAGAACCGACGCTTTCGACTGGCTCCTCCCATCGAAAGCAGGTCTCATTATAAAGAAAGGGTGGCTCGCCATGCGAACCACCCTTAGCAAACATAGTGAAGAGCAGATTTACTCTGCATCCTCCTCAGCCTTAGGAGCCTTGTTCTCAGACTCGGCAACCTCGATCTCGAAGCCCAGATCGTTAGCAGCAGCCTTCATGGACAGGCTAATGCGGCGACGCTCGGAGTTGATCTCCATAACCTTCACCTTAACCTGATCGCCGGCGTGAACAACCTGAGTAGGAGCATCGATGTGCTTAGGAGACATCTCGGAGATGTGAACCAGACCCTCAACGCCATTCTCGAGCTCAACGAAAGCACCGAATGGAACGGTCTTGGTGACCTTACCATCAACGATGGAGCCCTGAGGATAGGACTCAACGAGCTTTACCCAAGGATCCTCGGTGGTCTGCTTCAGACCCAGGGAGATGCGCTCGCGCTGCAGATCGACATCGAGAACCTCAACCTCTACCTGGTCGCCAACCTTAACGACCTCGGAAGGATGGTTGACGTGGCTCCAGGAGAGCTCGGAGATGTGAACCAGACCGTCAATGCCGCCCAGGTCAACGAATGCACCGAAGTCAACGATGGAGGAAACGGTGCCCTTCAGGCGCATGCCCTTAGACAGCTTGGAGAGGATCTCAGCACGCTCGTTCTTGCGGCCCTCCTCCAGCAGAACACGACGGGAGAGAACAACGTTGTTGCGGTTGCGATCCATCTCGACGACGCGAGCATCGATCTCGGTGCCCAGATACATATCCAGGTCCTTAACACGATGCAGGTCAACCAGGGATGCAGGCAGGAAGCCGCGCAGGCCGATGTCGAGAATCAGGCCGCCCTTAACAACCTCGATAACCTCACCGGTAACAGCCTCGCCGGCCTTGAACTTCTCCTCAACGGAGATCCAAGCACGCTCGTACTCAGCGCGCTTCTTGGACAGAACCAGACGACCGTCCTTGTCCTCCTTCTGGAGAACCCAGACCTCGATCTCGTCGCCGAGTGCAACAACGTCGGAAGGATCTGCATCCTTGCGGATGGAGAGCTCGCGGGAAGGAATGACACCCTCGGACTTGAATCCGATGTCAACCAGAACCTCGTCGTGCTCGATCTTAACGACGGTGCCCTTTACGAGGTCGCCCTCGTCAAACTCGGACAGCGTGCCATCGATGAGCTCGTTCATCTTCTCGTCGGAGATGTCCTCGAACTCGATGACAGAAGTGTTCTTAATTTCGGTCAAAATGGACCCCTTTCAAAAAAATAGTTTGGGGACCCGTCGTCATGGTTGTTACATTTACATGTTCACAAGGAAAACCCTGTATACAAACATGTCTCGGGGGCCTGCAATACTCATGCTTGTGCCACTTACTTACACAAGCCCTAATATTCTATCACGCAATACGAATTTGAAAAGGGAGAGAACAGGTCAAAATAGGCCTTATGACGGGCAACGGAGCGCCAGGCAGGACTGGAAGAAGATACTGCCCATCAGGGTATTTACCGTAGATCCCAACCATCGGGATCAAACAAAAAGCCCGGGTCCCCATCGGGGCCCAGCCCTAATCGTTCATGCATGCGCTCCCTGAAAAACAGGAAGCGCCCCGCATGAGCGCGACGCCCTATCCTCCCACGGGCGATCCCGCAGTACTTTCGGCGATGGGGGGCTTAACTGCCGGGTTCGGAATGGGACCGGGTGATCCCCCCCTCCATGGTCGCGCTCATGCGGGGCGCTCCCGCAAAAGCTCAGGGTGTCCAGCGCGCTTCCGAGCGCCCTGGGGGCCGCATGGCGTCTCTCCGATCCGCTACGATCAAGATGTTGGTGAATATGAAGAGCTCGGGCTATTAGTACTGCTCGCCTGAGCGGCTCGCACCGCTTGCAGCTGCAGCCTATCGACCTGGTAGTCTACCAGGGCCCTTACCGAAGAGAGAACTCATCTCGAGGCCGGCTTCCCGCTTAGATGCTTTCAGCGGTTATCCGTTCCGAACGTAGCTAGGCAGCGGTGCCGTTGGTCGACAACTGCGTCACCAGAGGTCCGTCCATCCCGGTCCTCTCGTACTAGGGACAGATCCTCTCAATTCTCTTGCGCCCGCGGAGGATAGGGACCGAACTGTCTCACGACGTTCTGAACCCAGCTCGCGTACCGCTTTAAATGGCGAACAGCCATACCCTTGGGACCAACTTCAGCCCCAGGATGCGATGAGCCGACATCGAGGTGCCAAACCTTGCCGTCGATGTGGACTCTTGGGCAAGATCAGCCTGTTATCCCCGGAGTACCTTTTATCCGTTGAGCGACGGCCATTCCACTCTGAGCCGCCGGATCACTAGA